>JADJRJ010000028.1:974286-1299048 GCA_016712265.1 Gemmatimonadota bacterium
GAAGGTCAGCCAGATCGCCCTCGGCGCAGGGGTCGCCGCAAGCTATGCCGGTTGGCCGGGCTCCGGCATTGGTGGAGTGGCCGCTCGTTCGCCGCGCATTACGCCGAGCACGGCCACCAGGAGCGCACCTGCGAGTGCGGCGCTACCGACCATCGGCCAGGTGCCGCGTCCGAAGACCCCACCCAGGAGAGAGCCCCCGGCCACTCCGGCCACCGCGCCCAGGGCCGTGTTCAGGCGGGGACCAAGGCTCCGGCGGGGACGGAGCATCGACGCCAGATGGCTTCCGACGACCCCCGCGATGACCTGAAGTCCAATGGCCAGGGGATTCACGTGAGCCCGCGCCTCATTTGCATTCAACCTCTCCGCTGGGGCGCGTGCCAGTCGCACGGCCCACGTACATGTCACAGAATACGCCGGGGAGCGCCGTATGTGTCGCTTGGGCGTCGTAGCCGGCGGTGAGGTCCACGGAACTGATCGACACCTGTACCTGACTGGTAGGGCTCCAGTCCAGCTGCGTGGTGTCCGTGGAATACCGCTGGTTCTCCGCCCAGAACCCCTCTTCCGCAATCCGCAGCTCGGCCAGGTCTGCCGTCATCGTCGCCTTGAACCCCCTGGCCTTGGCGTCCTGCCAACGGCCGTACCCGATACCCGCCAGGATGGAGATGACCAGCATGACCAACAGGAGTTCAATGAGTGTCAGGCCGTGACGAGGTCGCATCGGAGGGGGGTAGGCGCCCCACGAAGGTAAACGAAGGCCAACAAAAAAGGCCCCGCCCGGAGGCGAGGCCAAATCCTGGCGGACTCGGACTACGGCGTCACACCGGCGGCCGCACCGCCGGACACCGAGGTGCAGACGATGTCACCGGAGGCGAAGGTCGTGGCGTCCTTGCCGACGGAGGTCGAGCACGAAAGCGATGGGGCAAGGAGATGGGTCGCCGTGGCAGTGAAGCCACCGAACAGGTCCGAGGACGCCAGGGCAAGCTTGATCTCGGACGAGCCGTTCCAGTCGAGCTGGGTGGTATCGGCCGTGTACGCCTGGTTCTCGGCCCAGAACGCCTCCTGTGCGACGCGGAGGGAGCCAAGCTCGGATTTCATGGTCGCGAGAAACGCTCGCTCCTTGAACTGGCGGTAGCGCGGGACCGCCACCGCCGTGAGGATCCCGAACATCGTGAGGGCGATGAGGATCTCGACAAAAGTGAAGCCGGCCGTTTTGCGTCGCATGTTGCCTCCCGTTACCGATGTGATTCGCAGATTGGGTGCCATGGTGTCCTGGCTCACATAAGCTCGGCCGATCTGGCCCCTGCTTTAGCCCCCGGAGGGGCCGAAACAGGAGAAGCGGACCTACTGACCGGTATCGGGGGAGCGAGGTACAACAACTGTCGGCCAGTTTGACCGGAGCGGATCGATCGCGGCCGCAGCGGCGCGACGAGGTGTGGTGGCCCGGCCGCCGGGGCTCAGGCGGGGGATGGCTGAAACCCTGACAGGAGCCCGCGCGTTGTATGCAAGCACCTGCTTGCTTTGATTCCCCAGCGGCAGCCCAAGCTCCTAAACCCGCATCACGCGCATGCATCAACCGGCCACCAGCCACCAGCTCCGTTCCTCGTGTCCATAGTCAGCCGCGACAAGCTTCTCGAGGCTGCCGCCCAGGTATTTGCCGAGTCGGGATTTCGAGGGGCGACCACGCGTCGCATCGCCGAAGTCGCCGGGGTCAATGAAGTGACCCTGTTTCGGCTGTTCGGATCGAAATCGCAACTGCTCACCGAGGCGATGGCCTGTGTGCATCCGCAGGGGTGCGTCTGTGCGCTCCCCGCGCAACCGGGTGATGTGGAACAGGAGCTCGTCGAGTGGTCGGAGTCGCACCTCGCGTTCATGCGGGGCATTCGGACCGTGATTCGCCGTACCATGGCCGAGCTCGATGAACACCCGGAGATGCGAAGCGTGATCGCCGAGGCCAAGGCGCCGTACCTGCACCAGTTGTTTGAGTACGCCAGCAAGGTCCGGCCGCCGGAGACCCCGGCGGATGCGGACACGCTCAGGACCGCCTGTGCCATGCTGTCGTCGGCGATCTTTGCTGACGCGTTAGGCAGGGACGTGGTGCCCGCGGCGTATCCGGAGCCGGAGGCGCAGGCGGCGCGCAAGTATGTCGAGGTGTTCTTGATCTTCCTCGGCATCCAACGGTCGGCGACGGTCGCCCAACGTCTGGAGGGAGCAGTCAAGTGACTCATCCGCAGCGCACGTGCGTGGCACACCCTCAGTCATCGTACCTCATTCGTCATATGAAAATTCCCTCGTTGCTGGGCGCCGTGGTCCTCGCGTTGGTCATTCCTTCCCTCGGCCGCGCGCAAGGCGCGCGCACGCTTTCCCTGGACGAGGCACTGCGCCTGGCCGAGGCCCAGAGTGAAGCGATGCGCATTGCGCAGGCCGGCGTACGCCGGGCCGACGGCCAGGTGCTGCAGGCCAGGTCGCAGTACTTGCCCCAGGTCAGCGGAACGGCCGGGTATACACGAACGCTCGCCACGCAGTTCTCCGCCTTCAACACGGCGCCGCCGCCCGTTCCGGCGACGGAGCCTGCCGTTCCCGCGCGCGATACGACGACCTACTTCCAGCCCTGTTTGCGATACCTGGCGCCTGCTGGCGCGACGGACGCCGACCGGGTCCGTGGCCTTGAGCGTTTCTCGCGGTGCACCCAGAGTGGCGGGGGGCTGGACTTTTCACGCGTCGGCTTCGGCGCGCGCAACCAGTACCAGTTCGCCGTGAATGGCGCGGTCACCCTCTACTCTGGTGGCCGTGTGCAGGCCCAGCATCGCGCGGCGCAGGCCGGCCGACGTTCGGCTGACATCGAGGTGGCGTCGCAGCGGGCGCTCATGGCGCTGCAAGTGACGGAGGCGTACTACGACGCGGCGCTGGCAGATCGCCTGGTCGCCATCGCGGAGTCGTCGCTGGCACAAACCGAGGGAACGCTGCGGCAGACCACCCTGGCCCGCCAGGTCGGCAACCAGAGCGAGTTTGAACTCCTCCGCGCGAGGGTGACGCGGGACAACCAGCGCCCGGTGTTGATCCAGCGTCAGACGGACCGCGATCTGGCCTACCTGCGCTTGCAGCAACTGCTGAACCTGCCGTACGGTGAACCCGTGCGGTTGACGACGCCGATCGACGATGCCGCCGTGACGCCGATCGCGCAGGTGGCAAACGTGGCGCTGCGCGGGGCCGCACCGGATACCAGTGCCTCGTCGCGGGCCACGGTGCGCCAGCTGGACGAGAACGTGCGGGCATCGGAGGCACAGCTGGCCATAGCAAAGAGCGAGTGGATCCCGACGGTGAGCTTGAGTAGCGCGTACAGCCGGGTGGGCTTCGGGACGGGGATTCCCAGCTGGGGGTCCTTCCTGAACAACTGGACCGTTGCCCTCGGAGCATCCTTTCCGTTGTTTGTTGGCGGGCGCATCAAGGGGGAACAGCTCATCGCGCAAGCCGGCGTGGACGAGGCGCGAGCGCGCCTCGAGCAGACGCGTGAGCTGGCCGCCCTGGATGCGAGACAGTCCGTCTTCCAGCTGCAGCAGGCCGAAGCGGCCCTGAATGCGAGTCAGGGGACGTCCGAACAGGCCGCCCGGGCCTACAGCATCGCGGAAGTGCGGTTTCGCGAGGGGATCTCCACCCAGCTGGAGTTGTCGGAATCGCGACTCCTGCTCGAACAGGCGGCTGTCAACCGCGCCCAGGCGGCGCGCAATCTTCAGGTGGCCCGGATGCGGCTCGCCCTGTTGCGCGACCTGCCGCTCGGGGCGGCCGGGAGCTTTGGCGGCGGCGCCGGGGCTGCGGCCGGTGGATTCAGCGGGGCGACGGGTGGTGCCCCGTCAGGTGGAGTGCAGGCACCGCAACAAGGTGGCTCGCGGGCGGTTCCGACGGCCGCCACCTCGCAGATTCCGCAGTAACCCAACGACGACAACCAACTTTCCTGAACATGTTGACCTATCGAGTAGTGGTGGCCGGTGTCGCGTTGGGCGCGTTGGCGGCGTGTGGCGGGCCCGAAGCGGCGGCGAAGGATGCGGCCGAGGCGGCGACCCCGACCACGATGAGTGTGGGGCCGGAGAACATCACCGTGGTGAGCCGTGAGATGGTCTCGAGTGGGCCGTCCATCAGCGGGTCACTGGCGGCCGAGCGAGAGGCCACCGTGCGCGCCGAGGTCCCGGGTCCCGTGGTGCAGACGATGGCGGACCAGGGGAGTCGGGTGGCGCGTGGCGCCCTCCTGGCTCGGATCGATGACCGCACGATGCGCGATGCGTTTCTCTCGGCGCGTGGCGGGGTGAATACGGCGCAGAGCAGCCTCAACATGGCGCAGCGGGAGCTGGACCGCTTCACCAAGCTGAAGGATGCAGGTGCGATCAGTGACCGGGAGTTCGAGAGCGTGCGCTGGAACCATGAGGCGGCGCAGTCGCAGCTGGCGGATGCGCAGGCCCGCCTGACGCTGGCGCAGAAGCAGCTCGACGACGCCCAGGTGCGGGCCCCGTTTGGTGGCATCGTGAGTGCGCGCACGGCCAATGCCGGCGACGTCGTGTCGCCAGGGACGGCGATGTTCACGATCATCGATCCGTCCAGCATGCGGCTCGAAGGGTCGGTGGCCGCCTCCCAGCTGGCGTCGGTGCGCGTGGGCGTCCCGGTTCGCTTTCACATCAGCGGCTACCCCGACCGGAGCTTTGAGGGGCGGGTGACCCGGATCAACCCGGAGGCCGACGCCACCACCGGCCAGGTCAAGGTCATGGTCTCGATCCCGAACGCACGTGGTGGTTTGGTTGGTGGCTTGTTTGCCGAGGGGCGCCTGGCCACGGACAAGCGCGAGGGGCTTACCGCGCCAGCCACGGCGGTGGACATGCGCGGGCTCCGGCCGGCGGTCATGCGCCTCAAGGGCGGGCGCGTCGAGCGGGTGGAGGTGAAGGTGGGACTCAAGGACGAGGACAGCGAACGTGTCGAGATCGTCGAGGGCATCGCCCTTGGCGATACGCTGCTGGTGGGTGCGGCGCAGGGGATCTCTGCCGGGACCCCTTTAAAGGTGTCTGCCCCTTCTGATGCGAAGGCCACCCCCGAGGCGCCCGCCGCGGCCGCCCCGAAGAACTGACCAGGACACCTCCTCATGTTCATTTCCGATTTTGCCATCAAGCGCCCGGTCATCACCATCGTCGCGATGCTGGCCCTCGTCGTCGGGGGCATCTTTGCCCTGTTCAAGCTGCAGACCGACGAGTTCCCCGACGTGCAGCCTCCGTTTGTCACGGTGGGTCTGATTTATCCGGGCGCCTCGCCGGACGGCGTGGAACGCGAGGTGCTCGATCCCGTCGAGGAGGCCTTGTCCTCCATCACGGGGGTCAAGCGTGTGAACGGGTCGGCGCAAGACGGCTTTGGCCAGGTCTTCGTCGAGTTCCAGTTCGAGAAGCCGCTGCAAGAGGCGACGCAAGACATTCGCGATGCGATCTCGAGCATTCGGCAGGACCTGCCGCCAGAACTCGAGGAGCCGATCATCCGCAAGGTCAGCGACACCGATCGTCCGATCGTGTCCCTCGCGGTCTCATCCGTGAACCTGTCGTCCGCCGAGCTGACCCGGCTCGTGGATCCGGGGATCACGCGCGAGTTGCGCTCGATCCCGGGGGTTGCCGAGGTCACGGTGCCCGGCAAGGTCGAGCGCGAGCTGACCGTACAGATCCGTCCCGACGCAATGCAGGCTGCCGGTGTGGGGGTCTCACAGATCGTGCAAGCGCTACAGCTGCAGAACCTCGCCGCCCCGGTCGGACGCGTGAATGGTGCGCAGGACGAGCGGTCCATTCGCTTGAAGGGGCGACTGGAGCGTCCCGAGGAGTTCGCGAACATTGTGGTGGCTGAGCGCAATGGACAGTTGATCCGCCTGGGACAAGTGGCGGACATCGTGGATGCCACCGAGGAACCGCGCACGATGGCGCTGTTCCAGTCGCGCGACACGCAGGGCGCACGCGAAGCCGTGGGCGTCGACATCAAGAAGGCCAAGGGGTACAGCACCACCGAGGTGGCCGATCAGATCCTGGAACGGGTGCAGAAGATCACCGTGCCGGCCGGGACCAAGATCGACGTGGTAAAGAACAGCGGCGTGAACGTGACGGCCGCGGTGCGCAATGTGGAGGAGTCGCTGATCGAGGGCGCGCTGCTCACGGTGCTCGTGGTCTTCCTCTTTCTGAATAGCTGGCGCTCGACGGTCATCACCGGGCTGGCCCTGCCGGTGTCTGTGCTCGCCGGGTTTATCGCGGTCTACGCCCTCGGCTACAACCTGGAGACGATGTCCCTGCTCGGGTTGTCGCTCGCGATCGGTATCCTGATTGACGACGCCATCGTGGTGCGCGAAAACATCGTGCGACACGTGGAGATGGGGAAAGACCACTTTACGGCGGCGCGCGAGGGGACCGCGGAGATCGGGCTTGCGGTCGCGGCGACCACCTTCTCGATCCTCGCCGTCTTCATCCCGATTGGCATGGTCTACGGGGTGACCCGGCAGTGGATGGGTCCGTTCGCCCTGACGATGGCTTGTTCGGTCGCGGTCTCCCTGTTCGTGTCCTTCTCGCTGGACCCGATGCTGTCCGCCTACTGGCCGGACCCGCATCGCGAAGAGCACGAGAAGGCCTGGATCACGAAGAAGCTGGATACGTTCAATGCCTGGTTCAACCGGATGGCGCTCCGGTACAAGGGCGTGATCGCCTGGGCGCTGGATCACCGGGCGGCGGTGGTGGTGATCGCGATGGGGACTTTCTTTGGATCGTTTGTCCTCCTGCCGACCGGGCTGGCCGGATTCCTGGCCGTGATGGCGGGGATTCTCGTGGCCGTGATCGGGCTCACCGTGGTCAAGCAGCGATTCCTTCGCCTGCTGGCCGTCCCGCTGGGGCTGGTCGTCGCGCTTGGCCTGTCACGCGTGGCTCCGCAGTTCATGAATGTCGGGTTCGGCTTTTTCCCGACAGATGACAACGGCGAAGTGAACATCAACGTCGAGACGCCGCCCGGCTCAAACCTTGACTACACGCGCCTCAAGACGGAGGAGGTGGGGCGGATCCTGATGACCCATCCCGAGGTGCGCTACATCTATTCGACCTTGGGTGGTGGGGATGCCGGAGCGGTGGATATAGCCAAGCTGTACGTGAAGATGACGAGCAAGGACGAACGCGACATGGACATCGAGGAGTTCGCGGCGGTCCTGCGGGGCGAGCTGGCCGCCGTCGGGGGAGCCACCGTGGCCGTGTTCACGACGGACTTCGGTGGGGGGCGCAAGCAGGTCCTGATCGAGGTGCGGGGCAATGAGACCGAGGCCCTGAACGCCTTCGCACAGCGCGCACTCGCGGCCGTGCGCGCCGTCCCTGGGGCGGTGGACGTGGCGCTCTCCTCCAAGGGGCAGCGACCGGAGCTGAACGTTGAGATGAACCGGGGCCTCGCCGGGTCGTTAGGGCTCACCGTGGGCCAGGTGGCACAATCGCTGCGGCCTGCCTTTGCCGGCATCGACGCCGGCGACTGGCAGGATCCCAGTGGGGAGATGCGCGACGTGGTGGTTCGCCTCTCGCCGGAGGCCCGTCGTCGTGTCGCGGACCTGCGGCAGTTGCCGCTGGTGGTGCAGGGACCGAATGGGGTTCCCGCCACCCTGCCACTCAGCCAGGTGGCCACGATTACCGAGGGGATGGGACCCGCGGTCATCAATCACTTGAATCGGGACCGGGTCGTGAACGTGGAGTTCAATACCTCGGGGCGGTCGATGGGTGAGGTGACCAATGACGCCATGGCTGCGCTCACTGCACTGAATGCCGGTGAGGGCATTCGCGTCTCGACTGGCGGCGAGGCCGAGCAGCAGGCCGAGGTGTTCAACCAGATCTTCATCGCCCTCGGGATCGCCGTGGGCCTGATGTACATGATCCTCGTCATCCAGTTCGGGTCCTTCCTGGATCCACTGGCCATCATGTTGTCGCTGCCGCTGTCGCTGGTGGGCGTCTTCCTGAGCCTCTCGCTGACCGGCAACACCGTCAACATCATGAGCCTCATCGGCGTGATCCTGCTCATGGGGATCGTCGCCAAGAATGCCATCCTGCTCATCGATTTCGCCAAGTGGGCGCGCGAGAAGGATGGGATGCCCCTTCGGGAGGCGCTGATCGAGGCGGGGGCCATCCGGCTGCGTCCGATCCTGATGACGACCTTTGCCCTCATCGCGGGGATGATTCCCACGGCGATGGGGAGCGGGGAAGGGTCGGCCTTCCGTGCACCGCTGGGGATTGCCGTGATCGGTGGCGTTCTGACCTCGACCTTGCTCACCCTGATCGCAATCCCGACATTTTACGAGATTCTGGACGAGATGCGGTCCTGGTTCGCGAACAAGTTCGGGGTGAAGGTGTCCCAGAAGACCGGGGAACATCGAGCCATCGGGCTGGCGCCGGGGGACTGAACCTTGCTGTCCCGGGCCCACAAGACGACTCCTGCTCACGACCTATGAGACACACAGCGCTGTTCGCGGCATTGACCCTCACGTTGGCCCAGGCTGCCCGCGCCCAGGACGACGTGCCACGGGGCTTTCAATTCGTCGGGTTCAACATCCTCAGTGGATATGACTGGGAGATGCCGGACCCGCTGGACCCGACGGCCAAGCCTCCGAAGAACGAGATCCCCGCGACGGTGAAGGCCCTCGATGGGAAGATGGTCTACCTCAAGGGGTTTATGCTGCCGCTGGACCTGGACGCCCAGGGGGTCACGAAGTTCATGCTGAACGCGAGCATCGACATGTGCTACTTCGGGGCACCGGTCCGGCTCAATGATTGGATCATGATCTCGATGAAGCCGGGGAAGAAGGCGAAGTTCACACACCTGCCGACTGGTGTCTGGGGGCGACTGGAGGTTGGGGAAGAGGTGCGGAATGGCCGCATCGTGTCGATCTACCGGCTGACGGCCGAGGACGCGAAGACCGAAGGCGGGGCGTGACCGTCCGGACGTAAGTGGTGCCGAGGGGCGGGACGCGAAGGCGTTCCGCCCCTTCGTCGGTGGCCCACTGGCAATCCGCTGTTCACCCCGCAGCTTTCACCGACTCTCCTGCCGCCGTCCGAGACGCATGCCCCTTCGCTATCCGTGGTCGCGCTACTCCGACGAGAAGCTCATGCGGATGCGTCTCAAGGACCTGGGGCTTACGATCGAGGGGACGCACCTGCAGCCGCTGATCGACAAGCTCCACGAGGAGCTGGTGGCCCGAAACATCCAGCTTCGCCCGCACATCTGGCTGTCCTCCGAGTGGTTTTCGCCGGCTGGTGTCCCGGGGTTTGCCCTCCCGTTCTACCTCGCCCACAAGCGGTTGCGACGCCTGGAGCGCAGCCAGTTCCTGGACGTGGAAGGCGCGTCAAACGCCGACTGCCTGCGCATCATGCGCCACGAGACCGGACATGCCCTCCAGCACGCGTACCAGCTGCATCGGCGCCGGAGGTGGCAGGAGGTCTTTGGGAAGTCCTCCAAGAAGTACCCGGAGTACTACCGGCCGAACCCGGCCTCCAAGCGGTACGTGCAGCACCTCCGGCTCTGGTACGCGCAGAGTCATCCGGACGAGGATTTTGCCGAGACGTTTGCGGAGTGGCTGCGGCCGCGGTCTGATTGGCGCAAGCGATACGCCGGCTGGCCCGCGCTCAAGAAGCTGGAGTACGTGGATGCCCTGATGTCGGAACTGGCGGACCAGAAACCGGCGGTCACCGCTCGGCGGGTGGTCGAGCCGTTGCATCGGTTGCCGCAGACGCTGGGCGATCACTATCGCGAGCGTCGTCGCAAGTACACCGTGATCTACCCCAACATCTACGATGCGGACCTGCGGCGCCTGTTTTCGGACCAGCCGCACCATCGGCGGCGCGAAGCGGCGTCCTCCTTCCTCCGACGGCATCGGGGGGAAGTGCGCCGACTGGTGGCCCGATGGACGGGTGAGTACCAGTACACGCTGGACACCGTGCTGGGGAACATCATCGGGCGCTTGAGTCACCTGCAACTGCGCGTGGTCGGCAGTGAGCGCCAGGTCGTCACCGATTTTGCCGTGCTGCTTACCGTAAAGACCATGCACTTCCTGTACGAGCAGGGACGACGCGACTGGATCGCGCTCTGAGATGGCCCCGCGACGCCTGAAGGTCCTGCTGCTCACTGACCCGCGGAACCTCCCGCCGGACGACATCGCCACGCTGCCGCCCGACGAGGCCGCACGCTATCGCACGGAGTGGGACGTGATCCGCACGCTGCGAACGATCGGTCACGACGTGCGCCCGCTCGGCGTGTACGACGAACTGCGGCCGATCCGGCAGGCGATTGACGACTTCGCGCCAGACATTGTCTTCAACCTCCTGGAAGACTTCGCGTCCAACACACTCCACGGATACAACGTCGCCGCATTCCTCGAGTTGCTCCGCGTGCCGTACACGGGGTGCAATCCCCGCGGCCTGTTTGTCTCCGGGGAGAAGTCGCTGGCCAAGAAGGTGCTGATCTACCATCGCATTCGCGTACCGGCGTTCCATGTCTTTCCGGTGGGGCGCAAGGTGCGCCGGCCGCGGGCATTGGCATTTCCCCTCATCGTGAAGAGCCTCACGGAGCATTCGTCGCTCGGGATCTCCCAGGCGTCGCTCGTCCACACGGATGAGGATCTCGCCGAGCGGGTCGCCTTTGTGCATCGCCGGATTGGCACCGATGCCCTCGTGGAGCAATTCATCACCGGACGCGAGCTGTACGTCGGCGTGCTGGGGAACGATCGGCTGATCGCCTTTCCCCCGCGCGAGCTGGTCTTCGAGAAGGCGTCACCGGACATGCCGGTGATCGCGACCGCCCGTGCGAAGCACAACCTGGAATACCAGCAGCGCTATGGGATCGAGCAGCGAGGCGCCGATGCCCTCCCCGCCGAGGTGGCCGCGACGATCGGGCACTTGAGCAAGCGCATCTACCGGACGCTTGGGCTGACCGGCTACGCGCGGTTGGACTACCGGCTGAGCCCGGAGGGACACCTCTGGTTCCTGGAGGCCAACCCGAACCCGGACCTCACGGAAGGGGAGGAGTATGCGTCGGCGGCGCGCGCCTGGGGGCTCGAGTACCCCGAGTTGCTGGGCCGCATCCTCGGGCTGGGCCTGCGCGCGACCGACGGGGGCGATTGAGCTGGATGCTTGAGGCACTGTGGGCCTATGTCACCCTGGGCGTGTCCGTTGCCGTGACGCAGGAGCTGGGGGCGTTGGTCGGCGGGTTTGCCGCCGAGCAGGGACACCTGCGGCTGGTGCCAGTGGTGCTGGTGAGCGCGGTCTCCGTTTTTGTAGAGTCGCTTCTGCTGTACGGCGTTGGCCGATGGCGGGCCGCCTGGGTCCGGTTACGGCTCCGGCGATCGCCACCGGTCGTGCGCAAGCTCCTCACGGCGATGCGCTGGAACCCGTGGCGGAGCACCGTCATTTCACGTTTTGCCTTTGGCGCCCGCATTGCGCTACCTATGGCCTGCGGTGCCGCGCGCGTCCCGCCGTGGATCTTCGCCACCGGGATGGCGGTCGCGTCGTTCGCGTGGGCGGTGGTGTTTGTCGGGCTGGGCTGGGTCTTCGGGCAGGGGGCGGTGTTGGTGGTGGGTGAGGTCCGCCGGTTTGAGGGGCCGATCGCGGCGGTCCTGGTCGCGGCGGTTGTGATTGCCTTTGTTGTGCTCAAACGCCGGCAGCGCCGGGCCATTGCTCAGGACGCCGGCTCGGGACCACCGCCCTGAACGGAAGAGGTCGAGGCCGGCCCCAGCACGATGAGCGCCACGCCGGCGACGATGACGGCGGCCGCAGCCATGATGCGAGCGGTCAGCGGTTCCCCGCCCACCGCAGCACCAATCGCCACCGCGACCACCGGGTTCACAAAGGCGTACGTCGACGCGCGGGCGGGCGTCGCATGGTGCAACAGGTAGACGTACGCGGTGAATCCGCCTAACGAGGCGAACACGACCAGGAACCAGAAGCCGAGCCAGGACCGCATCGTGAAGGCGGCGACGTCGACGGCGGCGAATCCGCCCAGGAGGCCAGTCAGGACCAACAGCGACGTACCACCACCGACCATCTGCATCCCGCTGACCAGCTGCGAGGACGTGGGCCGCGGACCGCGTCGGCCGCGGAGGGAACCCCACGCCCAGAGAAACGTCCCGAATACCACCGCGCCCGCGGCCACCGGGTCGATGGCATCACTCCCCAGCAGTTGTCGCGGCCCCACGAGGAGCGCGATGCCGAACAGGCCGAGGGCGATCCCCGGGATCACTCCCCGCGCTGGTCGGTGGGATCGGTCGTGCCACCATTCCATGAGCAGCATCCACGCTGGAGTCGTTGCGACGAGCAAGGCGGCGACCCCGGAGGGGATTCGCTTGATCGCAAACGCGACGGCGGCATTCGATCCCATCAGCGCCATGCCGACCACCGTCGCTGCTTGCCACTCGGCGCGCGTGGGGCGCGCGGGCGTTCGCGCGAAGGTGTACGCCACCAGGACGAGCCCCGCCAGGAGGTAGCGCCCGCCCGCCATGGGAAGGGGAGGCATGGTCTCGACCGCAACCTTCATCCCCATGTACGACGAACCCCAGACGAAGTACACCGTGGCGTAGGCCAGGAGGAGTCGTCCCCGCGGCTCCGCTACTGCCATCGAAAGAGCCGGAGCGCGAGGCCAAAGCTCACCACCAGCCAGGCACCGAGGATCGCGAGTTCACCGCTGACTCCCGCGAGCCCGGCACCCTGCAACATGTTGAGGCGGAGCGCATCGACCACCGCGGTCAGGGGGAGCGCCTGCACCACGGGCTGGACAAGGTCAGGGAATCGCGTCGCCGCGAAGAACACGCCGGAGCCCACCCACATGGGCACCATGACCAGGTTCATCAACCCACTGGCCCCCTCCACGGTCCGCGCCCGCGCGGCAATGAGCAGCCCCAGTCCTCCAAACGACAGTGTGCCCGTCAGCACCACCAGGGCAAACGCCGTGAGCGGCCCACGCAGGGGAACCCCAAAGGCGAAGTGCCCAAACGCAACGATCGCCACCACCTCGATGATCATGAGGCCCAGGCGCATCAGGAGGAACGAGGCCAGAAAGTGCGTGCGCCGCATGGGGGTCGCCACGAACCGCTTGAGCAGCTTCTTGCGCCGCGCATCGACGATGGCGAACCCGATTCCCCAGATGCCGCTCCCCATGAGGTTCATCGCCAGCAGGCCGGGGAGGACGAAGTCGACATACCGCGAGCCGGGTTCGGCGACGTTGACGTCCTGCGTGGCCACCGGTCGCGACGCCCCCCGCGCGCGTTGGATGGCCCGGTCTGCCAGGAACTGCGCTTGACGTGACTCGGGCCGTGCCTGGTCATAGCGATACTCGACGCTCGTTGGCCCGGTGGGCACGATGACTAGTGCCGCCGTGCCAAGCTGCAAGGCTCGGTCGGCTTCCGCCGCGGGAAGCACGGTGCTTGCCAACAGGGACTCGGCGGATACGGCGCGCTGCACCTCCGCTGATCCGGGCGCTCCATCGACCACGGCAACGCGGGTGACTTCAGGGGGACGGCTGCGGAAGGCGATTCCCAGCCCGGCCGTGAGCAGGATCGGGAAGAGAAACGACCAGAAGACGGCTTCCGGTTCCCGGAGGAACTCCAGGAACCGCACGCGCGTCAGCTCGAGGAGGGGGGAGGGGGGCCGTTCTGACATAAGGTCGGGTAGGTCCTATGGCGCCGGGGCCCGCGTCACTCCTGCAAGGGTGAGCTGCGCCACGGCACCTGAGGGAGAAAAGGTACATGGTTGCGCGGGACGCGCCGACGCGTGTTGAGGGCGTGAGGGGGGACGAGGCCGACACCGGTAGGGGCCGTGGCGCGTGCGCCGTGTCGGGGGGGAGGCCGGTGGAGGCGCCACGGCTGAAGGTCAGGATCGGACCACGATCGGGCGGCATGCAATCGGTGAAGGACCACGGACGGAGCCACCTGAAGATGACGGAAGACGACCACGAATCCTCCGAGGGCCCTGACGCTCGTGCGAGTCGTCGCGCGTTCCTTGGCATGGGCGCGGCGGCCATCGCCACGACGGCTGCGGCCACCCGTGACCTGGAGGCCCAGCAGCCCCCGCGCCGTCGCGCCGACATCGGGAGTCTCACGGATCGGCTCGGCCAGCAGGCCCACTGGCGATCGACCGAGCTGCGGCTCCTGCGGCGGATCACGATGGGGATCACCCCAGCCGAGGTCGCGCGCATCGGCCAGCTGGGGTTCACGAACTTCCTCGAGGAGCAGCTCAACGCGGGGGCGATTGACGACACGGCGACCGAGGCCGTCCTCCAGGCGCGCTACCCGGCGTTCTACTACACGCAGGCCCAGCTCCTCGCACGGGACTCCGTCTTCTGGGACCAGTGTTCGCGTCCGATCATGCGCGCGGTGATCGAGCGTGCCGTGACCTCACCGCGGCAGCTGGAGCAGCGCATGGTCGAGTTCTGGGCGGACCACTTCAATATCCCACTCTCGACCCCGCGCGTCGTGGACTATCGCGACGTGCTCCAGCGGTATGCCCTGTCCACCTTCGGTGAGCTGGTCCGGGCGAGCATGCGAAGCACGGCGATGCTCATCTACCTCGACCAGGTGTGGAACACGAAATACGGGATCAACGAGAACTATGCCCGGGAGTTGATGGAGCTGCACACGGTCGGTTGGGACGGCGGTTACACGCAGGCAGACGTGAATGCGCTCGCTCGCGTGCTGACCGGGTGGACGATGGACAGCAACCGCAACTTCCAGTACCGGGCGGACTACCATGACTTTGGCGCAAAGGTGGTCATGGGGCAGAATTTCCCGGCGCGGCCGCCGGCGGTGGGTACGGCCGGGATGGACGAGGCCATGAACTTCGCCGAGTACCTGATCCGGCACCCGGCGACAGCGCGCTTCGTGTCCACCAAGCTGTTGAAGTGGTTCATCCGTCCCGACCCGACCCCGGCGCAAGTGACCGCCGCCACGCAGGCGTTCACGGCGTCGAACGGCGATATCAAGACGGTGCTGCGCGCGATCCTGACCCCGGCGAACATCGCGACCGCTCCGGCGAAGTTGAAGCGTCCCTTTCACTACTATGTCTCCGTGGTGCGCGGGACTGGGGCGGTGCTCGACGCCTGGCCGGATCCCACCCAGTGGGACGGCGTGACCGGGCACCTGTGGGACAATGCCCATGCGCCGTTCAGCTGGCAGACCCCGGATGGATTTCCGGACAAGGCGGACTACTGGGCCGGCCTGATGGTGAATCGCTGGAACGCGGTGTCATCGGTCCTTGGCAACTGGTCGGGAAACACGCCGGGGCGTTATCCCCGGTTTGTCTCATCTCTCTACCTCGGCACCCCAACCCCCGCGGGGGTGGTTGCCGAGATCGACCGCCGGATGTTCGCCGGCGAGATGTCGCCAGCGCTGCGGAGTGAGCTGCTGGCCTCGTTTGGGGCGTCCACGACGGCGAATGCCACGCAGGCCACGCTGGCGGTCCACCTGGCCGCCTGCTCCCCCGAAGCGCAGTACTACTGACCCCGACGAGGTTCCATGACCGATTCCCATGACACCTGCGGGTGTGGCGAGTATCGAGCGCTGTCGCGGCGTGGCTTCATGGCGACCGCGGGGGCGAACCTGGCGGCGTTGTCGCTGCCGGCCTGGCTGCCCGATGTCGCCTATCGCGAGTCCGAGGACACCACGCGCGACGTGATCGTCTCGATCTTCATGCGGGGCGGCGCCGATGGATTGACCCTCGTCGCCCCGTTTGGCGACCCGCTCTACTACACCGGACGCCCCACGATCGCCGTGCCGCGCCCGGACTCGTCGTCCCCGGTTCGTGGGGTCGCGCTGGACAACTTCTTCATGTTCCCCCAGGGGATGCTCGGGATGTACCCGGCGTACCAGGCGGGTGACCTGGCCGTGATCCATGCCACGGGACAGCGCTTCACGACGTCACGCTCGCACTTCGAAGCCGAGCGATACATGGAGGCGGGCAAGCCCAACGACTACAGCCTGGTGACCGGCTGGCTGGCGCGGCACCTCGCGACCTCAACACCGGCGCGCGCGAACGCCCCCTTGCGGGCGCTGGCGTTAGGCTGGGGTGGTACGCGCCTCACCCTCACGGGGGCGCCGAAAACCCTGCCGATCCCGGTGCCGGGGAGCTACAACCTGGTCACCCCGGTGGGCGCGCAGTTGGACCGACTCTACGCCGGGGCGTGGGCCCCGGCCCGGAGCGCGGCGCGCGACGGGATCGCCACCGTGAACCTGCTCAAGTCCATCGACTTCCGCGGGTATCGTCCGGCCAACGGCGCCACCTACTCCAACACCGATTTCAACCAGGGGCTCCGCTCGCTGGCCGCGTTGATCAAGGCCGACGTCGGCGTGGAGGCGGCGCACCTGGACATTGGCGGCTGGGACACCCATGCGAACCAGGGGCCGACGTCCGGCCAGATGCACCAGCTGATGACCGACTTCGCCAACGGGGTCGGGGCCTTCTGGGCCGACGTCGCGAAGGCACCGACCAACTATCGCGTGACCCTGGTTGCGATCTCGGAGTTCGGGCGCAACGCGCGGGAGAACGGGTCGATGGGCACGGATCACGGGCGCGGCAGCGTGGCGTTTGTCCTGGGTACGGCCATCGCCGGCGGGCGCGTCCTCGCGCAGTGGCCCGGGTTGAGCCAGGACGTGCTCGAGGATGGCCAGGACCTCAAGGTCACCATGGACTACCGCGACATCCTCGCCGAGGTGGTGACGCAGCGGCTGGGGAATCCCAACCTCTCCTACATCTTCCCCGGGTATACCCCGGTGATTCGAGGGATCACCAAATGAACGGTTCTGCCCCACGCGCCCTTTCGTTGGCGTGTGCCGCCCTGTTGGTCACCGCCTGCGAGGGGCCGATGGGTCCCGCCGGACCGGCGGGCCCCGCCGGGCCCACCGGTGCGCAGGGTCCCACCGGAGCCACCGGGACGACCGGCGCCACCGGGCCTACGGGACCGCAGGGTCCATCGGGGCCTCAGGGACCGACAGGCCCGACCGGACCCCAGGGACCCGCAGGGATCCCCGGGCCTGTGGGGACGATCGCACGCATTGACCTGACTGGGACTTTCGATGCGACCGGCACAGTTAATCTGCCGCTGCCGGTGAGTGCTGTGGCGAACAACAAGTTGCCGTTCATTGCGTGTTACGTGAGCGTGGATCGCCAGACCTGGATCTCGGTCTCCCAAGTGCCCCTGGGTCCGGATGATACCTACTGCGGAATTACCGGTGCGCAAACCACCACACCGGCGATCACGCTCATCAACGGCGTGCCGGGCCAGTTCTATTACATCGTGGCGATGTGGTGATGTGGGTGCGTGCCCGTGCGGACGATGACGCGCCCCGCGTGAGACGGAACGCCCGGCGAGGGACGCCGTCCGCTCGGCGCGGGGGAAACGTCGGGCGAGCGGGATACCCACGGGGACTCGGAGCCCTCCTCGGTGTGCTGCTCGCCGCGTGTGGTGGCGACAAGGCCCCGGGACCGCTCCCGCCCCCGCTCGCGATTGACACGACCACGGCGATCCCCGCCGTAGTGGGGGAGGCCTTTGCGCATACGTTCACCGCCACTGGTGGCAACGGCACCTATGTCTGGTCGATCGGTGACGGGGCACTGCCACAGGGCGTCGGCCTGTCGCCCGCCGGTGTACTCTCCGGGACACCAAACGCGGTGGAGCAGCGGGCCCTTACGGTGCGTGTGACAAGCGGTGCGACCAGTGCCACACGCGGGGTCACGTTGGCCGTGGACTATCCGCCCGTGGTGTTCACGACGGCCACGCTGCCGGTGGCGACGTGGGGCCGGGCGTACTTCGCCTTGTTGCAGGCCTCGGGAGGCACGCCCGGGAGTGTGACCTCGTGGTCGCTGGGGGGCGGCACACTTCCCACCGGGGTGACCCTTGCCTCGAGCGGGAGCCTCGGCGGGATCCCGACCACGCTCGGCCCACACCCTGTCCGGCTCCGGGCCACCCGCGGCACACGCAGCGCGGAGTTGGACCTGCAGGTCCGCGTGGACGCGCCGCCCCTGGTCATGGAAACCACGACGTTGCCGGATGCGCGCGCCGGGTACCTGTACCTCGTGAACCTGCAGGCCACCGGCGGCGTGGGCGCGTACGCCTGGCGCCTGACGGGTGGGCGCCTGCCCACCGGGCTGACCTTCGCCGCGGACGGGACGATCAGCGGGACCCCGGTGGGCGAGGACTCCGTGGGAGTGTCGGTCGAGGTGACAAGCGGTACGCAGCTGCTCACGCGGGCCCTGGGGCTGTTGGTCGAGCCGGAGACCTACCCGGCCACGGCGCTCGTTACGATGCCGGGTGACGTCTTCTCGCCGTTCCTCATCCGGGTGCGACCCGGCGGCACGGTGACCTGGCGCTTCGGTGCCGCGCAGCACAACGTGATTTTCGCGCCAGCACCCGGTGCACCGGCGAACATCGACATTGTGTCGAGCGTCGACGTCAGTCGCACCTTCCCGCGGCCCGGGGAATACCGCTACGACTGCACGATCCACCCGGGGATGGCGGGACGGGTCGAGGTGCGATAGCCGGCGAAAGGCGGCCTCGTGGTGGCGGCTGGGGTTCCGCGTGCAAAGGATTGGGGGCACTCTGTTGTATGAGGATCGTTGACCCCTCTCTCACCGTTCCCACACCATGCCTGACGCCGAAAGCCCCTATGCAACGCAACTCGCCAACATCGAGGTGCGTACGGGAAAGACCCTTGCCGAACTCGCACAGATCGTCGCGGCGAGCGGGTTGGAGAAACACGGCGAGATCCGTGACATGCTCAAGTCCACCCTCGGGATGGGCCATGGCGACGCCAACACCCTGGTCCACCACCTCAAGCAGTCAGCGGCTCCGCCGCCGTCATCCGCGGACCCGGCCGACGAGATCTACGCCGGTCCAAAGGCGGACCTCCGGCCGATCCACGACGCCCTGATGCGGGCCATCCGCGCGTTCGGTGACTTTGAGGTCGCGCCCAAGAAGGGCTACGTCAGCCTCAGGCGCAAGAAGCAGTTTGCCATGTTCGGCCCCACCACGAAAACGCGCGTGGACCTGGGGATCAACGCCAAGGGGCTCGTCGGCGATGATCGGTTGCTCGTCATGCCGCCAGGTGGCATGTGTCAGTACCAGGTGCGCCTCACCACGGCCGACGACGTGACCTCCGACGTGATCGCCTGGGTACGGCAGGCGTACGAGGCGGCCGGCTGATCGCATGCGTTCGCTCGCGTGAGGGGCGCTGTGCCGTGGGCCGCCAGTCCCCGACCACGCCCCGTGCCTCATCGCGCGACGCACGGGGCGCCGCGCGGCATGATTCAGCCCGAGTTGCCCTCGCGCAGCGCGCGCCCGGTCAGCGAGACGAAGACGTCTTCCAGGGTGGGCGAGTGGGTCCGGAGCTCCACGATGCGCACCCCCTGCTGGCTGGCCAGCTGCAACAGCGCCGGCAGCGTGTCGTGCGCCGCGGTGACCTGCAGCGTCCAGGTCGCGGCATCACGTCGCGCGCAAAGGACCCCGGGGAGGTGCGCGAGCGCGTCTGGGGGAAGTGTCGCGCCATCCCCGACCGTCACCTCCACAACTTGCTCCGCGCCTAACGAGCGAATCAGGTCCCGCGGAGTGCCGAGCGCGATCACCCGGCCTCGGTCGACGATCGCCATGCGGTCACACAACCGCTCTGCTTCGTCCATGTAGTGCGTGGTAAGCATGATCGTGCGTCCCATCTGGCGCAAGCGATCGACGAGGGTCCACAACTGCCGCCGCGCCTGTGGATCCAACCCGGTGGTGGGTTCGTCCAGGAACAACAAGTCGGGGTTGCCGACCAGGGCACAGGCAATCGACAGGCGTTGCCGTTGGCCGCCCGACAATCCGCCAACCCGCGCATTCCGCTTCTCCTCCAGCTGGACGAGTCCGATGACCTCGTCGGCGCTCCACCCCGCGGAGAAGAACGACCGGAAGAGCCGGACGACTTCCCGGACGGTGAGCTTGTCCGAATACTGGGTCTCCTGCAGCTGCACGCCGAGCCGTTGGCGCAGGACCATTTCATCCGTGGCCCAGGAAAGCCCCAACACGCGAACGTCGCCCTCGTCCGGCCGCTGGAGCCCTTCACAGATCTCGAGCGTCGTGGTTTTCCCTGCCCCGTTCGGTCCGAGGAGTCCGAAACACTCACCGGCCGCCACTTCGAGGTCGAGGCCGTCGACGGCCGTGACCTCGCCGAAGCGCTTGCGAAGGCCGAGCACCTGCAGGGCAAGGGTGGGAGACGGGTGCACGACCGAATTCTAAGGGGTGTGCGCGGCTCCTCGCTGCCGCCTCGCCCGGGTGGCAGCTACATTCGGAGCATGCAACGGAAGAAGGCGTTGGAGCTCAGGGAACAGTGGGGCGCGAAGCCATGCGACCACCCGGACTTCGCGCGCGAGTACGACCACGGCGAGCGCACGGGCAACTATTGCTGCACGCAGTGCGGGGCATCGATCTCGTTTCGCGAGCGTGGTGAGATTCTCGCCGCTCGGGCCACGGGCGCACCGTCCCGCTCCGGCCCCACTGGGGCGTAGCGCCGCAGCCTGGTGAACGTGCGTGGGGCGGGCACACCCGTGTCCCGGTGTACCCGCCCCGCGGCCCAGCCAGTGCGACCTACTTTCCGCTCGCCTTGGAGACGTTGAGCCCCAACGCGGTCCACGGGGTGAGTGGCGCCGCCATCCGCCGCCCGGTCGTCGAGATCGGCGTGATGTCAATTGTGGCGACCGCCGACAAGACCTTGGTGTTGGTCAGGTCGAGGTAGAGCGGGAAGTCATTCGGGCCCGGGATCAGGACGGATGAACAGGCCATGGTGAGGTCCGTCAGTCCGCTCGTGATCTGGTGTGCACGAAGTGAGGTGGGGGCCACGGTGTTGTAGCCACAGTCGACCGCACCGCCGGTGTTGGTCATGACCGCCCCCATGTCGAGCAGGAACTGGTTCTCCAGGGCGATCCCCGATGGCGGATAGTATCCCTGCCACTCGCCGATGAAGACCACGCGGCCACCCTCGTCGGCGAACTGCTTGAGGGCATTCACCTCGTCGACGGTGAAGGCGACGTTCGGCGTCCAGAGCCAGATCTCCTTCCAATTGGCACCGCTGGCGGCGATCAGGTCATCAAGGTCGTCGCCATTGCTGGCGATGTCGACCATGGTAAACCCAGCGCCGCTGATGGTGCTGCGCGTGGTGCCCATGTTGGAGTCGTTGCATTCGTCATTGCCGAGGGGGCCGCACGTTGCGACGCGCCCCCGATCCCACACGATCTGCGTGTTGGCGCCGCGCGGTCCGCTCGTGGTGAAGTTCACCAGGTTCTGCACGAGCTTGACGTTGTTGGGGTTCGACATGGCATTGGCATCAAAGACATTGATGTCGTTGAAGACGACGATGTCTTTGCCTGGCGGCGGGGGCGGCGGGGAGCCGCAGCGCTGCACCTGATGCTCGAAGTACTCGTGTGGAGCCGGCGGGTTGATGTCGGCACCGTCGCCCCAGGCGACGCCACGATGGGTCCCGCGCGCCAACAAGGCAATCGCGGCGATCGCCAGGTCCTGTCCCGGCACACCGCCGACCGCGGCCAGCGGAATGGTGTACTGGTACGTCACGACCGTGGGGTTGTGCGCGGTCTTGTACGGGAAGCCGACGACGCGGGGCGTACCACCCGGGGTGAGCGGGATGCCGGACGCGTCGGCGCCGGCCCAGACAAACGACTCGCGCAATCGCCACTCGCTGGCGAGGTCCGCGCTGAACGCCACCACGAGATCGGTCGCGTCGTTCCAGGCGGACACGGTCCCAATCGTGGACGACGGGTTCATCAACTCGAACTCCACGGTGGTGACCGTCCCGCACACCTGCGCGGTGGAGAGGTCAAACGCCCCGCGCCGCAACTCGGGCGTGTCGGGGGAAGTGATCGGCGTGTCGCTGCATGCGGCCAGCCAGACGGCGCCGAGCACCGCGGCGCTACGGGACATCCAGGATCGAGCCATACGTACATCCTCCAATAAGGTGAGTGATGCGCGGCGCGGTCAGCGAAGCTGCTGACGGAGGCTCGGTGCGATGACGACGCGATCCAGCCACTGCTTCGTCACGCACGAGCGCGTCCACCCGACGTACCCATCCACCACCCTCGCGCCCGCCACGCAGTGATCACGCATGGGCAAGGTCCATACCAAAGGCGTTGTGCAGGAGGGGACTGTGGGATCCCACAGGGTCCTGCAGGGGAACCGCGGACCAGCACGTTAGAATTAGGCACGTTATGGCGAGTGGCAGGAACCGCGTGAGAAAAAGCACCCGCACGGCGCGTTGCTGCTTGGCAGAACATCGTCGAGCCCCCCCCCCGGCCTTCGCCCGTGTTGCCTGGTGCGCGGACGCAGCAGTTGCGCCACGGCGAGCCGGGACGCCGGCGCCCAGGTCGCGAGGTCCTCGGGGAGCGGTTGATCCCTGACGGCACGGGCCGCACGTTACCCCCACCTTCCCGGCCGCTGCCCGGGCCACAGCGTGCCCGGCACCCGCTCCGCGGCCGCGCCGTACGCGCTGGGGAGGCGATCGCGCGCTCTGCCAACCCGCTCCCTCCCTTCCGCTCCCCCCCATGCTCTCCATCCGCAACCTGGTGAAGGTGTATCCCGGCCCCGTCGCTGCCCTGCAAGGGGTGTCGCTCGAGATCCCACGTGGGATGTTCGGCCTCCTCGGCCCTAACGGTGCCGGCAAGACGACCTTCATGCGGATTCTCGCTGGCGTGCTCGAGCCCACATCGGGCGCCGTCTCACTCGACGGCGCCGATGTCCTCGCCGATCCGGACGCGCTGCGAGCCACCCTGGGGTACCTCCCGCAGGACTTCGGCTTCTTCCCGCACCTCAGTGGCCAGCGGATGCTCGAGTACCTGCTGCGCCTCAAGGGACTCGAGGCGCCCGGCGGAATCGCCAAACTCGCAGCCGAGCTGCTCGATCGGGTCAACCTCGCCCATGCCGCCCAGCGGAAGGTGAAGGACTACTCCGGCGGCATGCGCCAGCGACTTGGTATCGCCCAGGCCATCGCCGGCAATCCACAACTCATCATCGTCGATGAACCGACGGCGGGTCTCGACCCTGAGGAGCGTTTGCGATTCTACCGGATCCTGTCGGAGTTGGCGCAAGACCGTACCGTGCTCCTGTCCACCCATATCGTGGAGGATGTGGCGGTGCTCTGCCCCAGGTTCGCGGTGATTCGCCAGGGCAAGGTGGTCGCGCTGACCACGCCGCGTGAGGCGCGGGCGTCGCTGGTGGGCACGGTCCATGAGGGCGACGTGGAGGGCCACGCGCTTGATGAACTTCGTCGCACGCACCGTGTCACGCAGGCGGTCCTCGTTGAGGGCCGGAACCGGGTGCGCGTCCATGCACCGGACGGACGGGTCCCGCCCGGATTCGAGCCGGTCACCGGGACACTGGAGGACGCGTATCTCCTCCTCATGCAGGGCGACGCCGTTGGAGCCGCCGCATGAGTGCGTCTCGCGTGTGGGTCGTCGCGGTGGACGAGCTCCGCTTGACGCTGCGTCGTCCGCTGACCTGGGTCCTGATTGCGCTCTTGCTGTTTCTCTCGTACGGCCTGTCCGCGGGCTGGGTCCAGATTGCGATCTCCTCGGGGGACGCGTCGGTCGGCGGGACGCGGGCCCACCTCACGTCAGAATTCGCCCTCACCCAGATCTTCGCCGCCTTCTCCTGGTCGGCGTACATCTTCTTTGCTGCGGCGGGCGCAGGGCTTGGCGTCATTCGCGATGGCGAGTCGCGCGTCTTGGAGATCTTGCAGTCCACGCCGCTTCGCCCGGCGGAATACGCCTGGGGAAAGTACCTCGGCGTCCTGGCGGCCTTTGTGGTGGTGCTGATCGGGAACACGCTGGTCCTGATGGTCTGCCTCGCGGTGTTGCCCAACGCGGAAATGCTGGATGCACGCGGGCCGTTCGTGGCGACAAATTACCTGAAGCCACTGCTGGTCTTTGGCCTCCCGAACGTCATCTTCATGACCGGGATGGCGTTTGCGGTGGGGACCGCGACACGGCGCGCGGTCCTCGTGTTTGCCTTTCCCGTCGCCCTGCTGCTGCTGTGCCTCTTCTTTCTGTGGGACTGGTCGCCGTCCTGGTTGAGTGAGGGGGCGAACCGGGCGCTGATGTTCATCGATCCGTCCGGGCTGCGTTGGTTGCGTGAGACCTGGCTGGAAGTGGATCGTGGGGCGGCCTTCTACAACACCCAGGCCGTCACGCTCGATGGCTTCATCCTCGGCCAGCGGGCGACCTGGGTGATCCTCGCGCTCCTCAGCGTCGCCGGAGCCGTGCATCGCTTCGCGCGCACGATGCGCGCGTCCCATCGGGTGACGAGCGCCGACGTCGCGACGGCCATGCAACCTCAGCTGGCCACCGCGCCCGTCGCCGTGCCGTCGTCACGGCCGCTGCCGGTGGCGACCGGGGCGCCACCCACGTGGTGGACCACCCTGCGAATGGTGGCGGCCGCCGAGGCGCGCGAGCTGGCGGCCCAGCCGGGACTCTACCTCTTTGTGCCGTTGGTGGTCCTGCAGGTGATCTCGAACGCGCTGCTCGCACTCGGGGCGTTTGATACGCCACTGCTCCGCACCCCCGGACAGCTCGCCGCGACGCAAATGGGGTTGCTCACCGCATATGTAACGCTGCTGCTGGTCTTCTATGCCGTCGAGAGCCTGGAACGGGAACGGTCCACACGGCTGAGCGCGATCCACGACAGCCTGCCGATTCCGACCAGCGCCCTGCTCGCTGGCAAGGCAGTGGCGCTGGGGGTCGTGGTCGGGGTGATCGTGCTTGCCTGCCTGCTCGCCTCGATGATCCTCGTGATGGCGCAGGGGAACGTGGGATTCTCCCTCACCCCGTTTGTTCTCATGTGGGTCGTGCTCCTCATCCCGACCTTCTTTGTGGTGATCGCGTTCATCTTTGCCGCGTACGGGATCGCGAAGGGACGGTATGGGGCGTATGCCATTTCCTTCGGCGCGATCGGGCTCGCGATGTGGGCCGCTCTTACCGATCGCGAAAACTGGGTAAGCGACTGGTCACTGACGTCGGCGATCCAGTGGTCGGACATGTCGATCCTGGAGTTCGATCGCGAAGCCCTGATCTGGAACCGTCTCTTCTGGCTGGCCGTCGGGGTGTTCCTCTGGCGCGTGGCGACGCGACTCTATCCGCGAGTGGAGCGCGACCCGGTGCGGTGGCTCCAGGCGAGAACGTGGCCCCAATGGTGGCGCAGTCTTCGTCCTTCGGTGCCGTTCGTCCTCGCCCCGGTGATCCTCGGCGCCATGGCCTGGCGCCAGGTAAACACTGGGCCGGATGGCGCACGCGCGGAGAAGTTGGGGAAAGACTACTGGAAGAAGAACCTCGCCACCTGGTGGAATGCGCCCGTGCCCTGGGTGAAGGACGTGGACCTGGATGTGCGGCTCGATCCGGCGGAGCGGGCCTGGCGTGTGCAGGGGTCCTACCTCGTGGTGAACCACCGAGACACCGTGTTGCAGCGTATCCCGCTGACGGTCGGGCGGTGGCGCAACATGCAGTTCACCGCGGACGGGGACTCAATCCGGCCGGACACGGCATCGCACCTGTACGTCTTCACGCTGCCGACGCCGCTGGGACCGGGCGACTCGGTGCGCCTCGGCTTTTCATATGAGGGTCGGCACGAGGGTGCCACGCGCGCCGGCGGTGGCGCGGGGGAGTTCATCGTGCCCTCGGGTGTGGTCATGCAGGGATGGTCACCGCAGTATTTCCCCGTCGTGGGATTCGTGGAAGGGATCGGGTCGGACGAGGACAACACGTTCGAACCGCGCGACTATCCGGAGGATCACTGGCAGGCGACCACGCCGGCGCTGTTCGGCTCCGAACGGCCGATGACGGTGCGCACGCGGATCGATGTACCGGCGGCCTTCCACGCAAACGGCGTGGGCGAGCAGCTCCGCGACGAGGTGAAGGACGGGCGTCGACTCGTCGAGTTTCGGACGGACGAGCCTGTCATGGCCTACAATATTGTTGCCGGCAAGTGGTTGGTGCGGCGTGGCGCGGGGACCGCCCTGTTCCATCACCCGACGCATACCTACAATGTGGACGAGATGGGGAATGCCATGGACCAGGCGCGACGCTGGTACGGCACCTGGTTCGGCGCGTATCCGTGGAAGGAGCTGAAGGTCTCGGAGTTCCCGAGCCTGGCGACCTATGCGCAGGGGTTCCCGACGAACATCACCTTCTCCGAGGGGATCGGGTTTCTCACGAAGAGCGAGCCAAAGACCAACCTGGCCTTCCTGGTGACGGCGCATGAGATCGCGCACCAGTGGTGGGGGAACATGCTGCAACCAGGCCGCGGGCCCGGCGCCAACATCCTGAGCGAGGGGATGTCGCACTTTGCGACGGCCCTGCTGATCGAGCAGGTCAAGGGATTTCGCAACGGGCTGGAGTTCCGCACGCGGATCGAGTCGCGGTACGGCGACAACCGGTTCGCTGACGCCGAGCGAAAGTTGTATCGCATCGACGGCAGCAAGCAGGGCGACAACACCGTGACATACGACAAGGGAGGGTGGGTCTTCTGGATGCTCGCCGACCTGGTGGGCCGTGAACCCACCCTGCGGGGGATGCAGGACTTCATCGCGAAGTATCGAGGGAGCGATGACCACGCGATGCTCCAGGATTTCACGGCACACATGCGACGCTATGCGGCGGACACGGCGTCGTACGACGACTTCGTTCGCCAATGGTTCGACTCGGTGGTCGTTGGTGAATACCGGGTTGATATGGCGACCACGAGCAAGCGGCCCGATGGGACGTGGGAGACGCGGGCGGTGGTCCGCAATGTGGGTCGCGCGTCGATGATGGTGGATGTGGCGGCCGTACGCGGTGAGCGATTCCCCGATGACACGAGCGCGCAGGACCGAGTACCGTACGTGCAGCAGGTGACCCGGGTCATGCTGCCAGCCGAGCTGGCCGTGCCGGTCACGATGATTTCGACATTCGAGCCGCAGCGGGTGGTTGTGGACCCTGATGTGCGGGTGCTGCAGCTGAGACGACGGTCGGCGGAGAAGACGATCGAGAGGTGAGCGGGCCCGTGACAACCCAAGACACGGACATCCTGGACCGGGGCGTCGCGCGCGGCGTCATCACCGCGGCGCAACGCGACGCCCTGCGCGAGCTGGGATCGGGTTCTCACGCGCCTGCCGAGGTCACCGTGGCGTTTTCCGGCGTGACGGTAGCCTATGGGCTTGGCGCCCTCCTGGTCCTGTTTGCCGCCGGCTGGTTTCTCGTGAGCCGATGGGCCTCGTTAGGTCACTGGGGGGTACTCGCGGCCGTCACCGCGTACGGGGTGATGCTGTGGGGCGGGGGGCACGTGCTGGAGCGCCGGGGATTCCCGCGGGCGGGGCAACTCGCCGTGGCGCTCGCGATTGGCCTCGTGCCGGTGGCCACCTGGGCGATACTGCACCTCGCCGGGGAATGGCCGGAGCGCGGCGATCCACTGGCGCTGTACCTCCCCTATGCGGCGAGCCGGGGACTCATCCTCGACCTCACAACCCTCCTCGTCGCCCTGCTCGCCTGGCGATCGCGCGCGTTCCCCTTGCTGATGGTCCCCATCGCCGTCGCCCTGTGGTGGACCTGGTTCCATCTCGGGCAGCTCGTGGCATTTGACCGTGAGCGAGCGTGGTTCGACCAATGGCTGATGCTCGCGGCCGGACTCGCCCTCCTCGCGGGCGCTGATGCCATGGATCGCTGGCAGCGGCGACGCGCCCCGGGCGACGACTACGCGGCACCGCTCTGGATCACGGCCGTCTTCGCGTTCTCGTTTGCCTTCCTTGTCATCTGGATGGACTCGCGGGCCGCCAAACACACCATGGCACCGGTCGCCCTCGGGCTGATCGCCCTCGCGCTCAGGACGCGCCGCAGGGCCGCACTCGTCGTCGGGATTGCTGGGGTCTTCGGCTACCTCGCCTGGCTCGCGAGTGACGTGTTCGAGGACACGGCGCTGTTCCCGGTGGCCCTCGCCGGCCTGGGTATCGGCCTCATCTTCACAACCGTCTGGCTGCAGCGTCGTTTTCCTGCCCTGGCAACCAGGGTTGGGGGGCTGGAGGGCCGTGACCTCCCTGGCCACAGTGGCTATCCTGGGCACCCGCCCTCGTCGCGGCGGGCCTGGCATGGTCGACGGTAGGGGCGCCGGGAAGCCTGTCGCGCGCGCGCCAGGCCCAGCCTCCGGTCCTTCGGCCGGACACCCTGCGGCCCGACCGCGACGGATCGGTGAGGAAACCCTGATCCGGGGGCTGTCGTACAAAGGGGCAGACCCCGGCCCCGGACCCGATGTTCGCCGCTGCGACGCTCCTCTTCTTGCAGTCCGTTTCCGTCACCGTAGGCCAGGACAAGGCGGCGCGCGACAGCCTGCGCCGCGAGGCACTCCGCGATTCCATCCGGCGCCAAGTCGTCCTGGAATCCGACCAGCCCAGGCGTCCGGTTCGCCGCGTCCCCGTCACCCCCGAACATCTCAGGACCGCCTTTCGCGACTCCGCCGCCCGGCAACTCCTGGTGCGCGCACGTGAGGCGCGCCTGACGACGGACAGCACCCTGCTCGCGTACGACGCCACCGCGTACCAACGGCTGTCGACGGGGCTTGGCTTCCGCGCCACTGGAAGGGACCGCCTGCTCTTTCGGACGGAGAATGCCTCGCGCGTGCGCTGGTCGCGCTCGAATGGCCTGCATGTGGACGTGAAGGGGCGCCGCACCGTCTTTCCCATGGCCGAGGAGGAGGCGGGAGAGGTCAATCTCGAGGAGATGGGGCCGATCCCGTATTACCCCGGACGCGAAGCCCTCTGGGTCGGTTCGGGGATCGCGCGGGCCGAGGTCGACGAGAGTGAGATGGTCCACCCGATCGCGACCGGCTCCGAAGCGTACTACATCTACTCTGCCGGGGACTCCCTGACGATCACCTTGTCGGACGGCAAGGCCATTCGCCTGCGCGAGCTGCGTATCGAACCCCGGCGCCCGGAGTGGAAGTTCTCCGTGGGCTCGTTCTGGTTCGACCAGGATGGGGGGCAGCTGGTGCGGGCGGTCTACCGGTTTGCCACGGCCATGAACATCTGGGCGGTCGCCGACGCGGAGATCGAACGCGAGAAGCAGGAGAGGCTCGCCCGCGGCGAGAAGTGGGACCCGGATGAGGAGGTACCCGGCTGGGTCAAGGGATTCATGTCACCCATGGAGGCGAACCTCGAGGCCGTGACCGTGGAATACGGCTTGTATGGCGGGCGCTATTGGCTGCCGCGCACGCAGTACGCCGAGGGGCATGCGAAGGCATCGTTCATGCGCATTCCCTTTAAGCTGGAGGAGAGCTTCAAGTACGCCAGCGTGAACGGGACGGATTCGCTGCCGCCGCAGGCCCGGCGCCTCTCGCTGAGTGAGCTGAGGGATTCCCTGTTTGGGGACACGACCCGGTTCCGCGACCTCCCGGACAGTCTGCGCAAGGAGCGCAGTCGCATCTTCGCGCAGGTGGACTCCACTCGCCGCGCCGAGCGCATCGCCCTGCGCAAGCAGGAGTGTGCGACGTCGGGGATGTTCACCAGGACCGAGTCGCGATTCAACGGACAACTGCGCGCGACCGTGCGCGTCCCCTGTTCGGACTCCGCGCTGGCCAACGCGCCCGAGCTTGCGCACTCGATCTACGAACCCGGGGAGGAGCTGTTCGGTTTGAGTGAACGCAATGAGTTGCTGAAGGCGCTCGACTTCTCGCTACAGCCAGTGTGGGCACCGATGCCGATCCGGACGGAGTGGGGGATGAACCTGATGCGATACAATCGCGTCGAGGGATTCTCCGCCGCGGCGAAGGCGTCGCAGAACCTCGGCAAGGGGATCTCCTGGGATGCGACAGGGCGCCTGGGGACGGCGGACCACAGTGTGTACGGCGAGCTCGGCGTTGCCCGGTCCAACGGACGCCATACCTATCGCGCCGGCGCCTACCGTCGACTCGTGGCCTCCAACGGTGACTGGGGCAGCCCACTCTCGTTCGGCGCCGCCTTCGGCGCTTTGGCGTATGGCCGCGACGAAGGGTACTACCATCGCGCGAGCGGCGTGGAAGTTGAGCGGTCCCTCGTTCGGGGCGGCGGACTCCAGGTGCGAGGATTCCTGGAGCGACAGCACAACGCTTCCTGGAACACCCGATTCAACCTGTCGCGGGCCATGGGGTCGAGCGCGGAGTTCCAGCCGAACATCACCGCAGAACGGACGACGATTGCCGGGATCTCGCTGCGCCAGCAGCTGAATCATGGCCTCGATCCGGCACACGTGCGACTGTTTGGTGATGTGCGGGCCGAGGGCGGGGCGGTCCTCGATCGCGCGCGCGGGGACAGTGCGCCTGGTGCCTACTTGCGTGTTGCCGGTGACCTCACCATGTCGCGGCAGCTCGTCGGGAAGCTGGCCGGTGCGTTGACGCTCGGTGCGGGCTATAGCGATGGGGCACCCCTCCAGCGGCAGTTCTTCCTTGGCGGGGCGCAGACCGTGCGTGGGCAGTTGCTGGGCTCGGCCGCCGGGGAAGCCTATTGGCTCGGTCGTGCGGAACTGGGGCGCGACGTAAAGGCCATTCGCCAGGTCGTATTCGGCGACGTGGGTTGGGCCGGGCCCTGGTCGACGCGGAGCACCCCGGGCCGACCGCTCAGTGGTGTCGGCGTCGGGACATCGTTCCTTGATGGCTTGATCCGCTTTGACCTCTCACGCGGTCTCTACCCCCGCAAGAAGATGCGGTTTGATATGTACGTCGAGGCCAGGTTCTAGCCGTTCCCACGCGAGAGACAACAGCCTCAGTGACGATCGCGGGCGCGCCAAGGCGCAGCCCAATCGACGTGGCAGCATTCGTGGCTCGAAGCACGGCATGGGGCTTCCGAAAGGCCGAGGTGTTGGTACATTAGCCGTCCCCAACACTCCCTCGGAGACCCCCATGCTTTCGGATTTCAAAGCCTTCTTGCTGAAGGCCAACGTTGTCGGCCTGTCGTTGGCCGTCATCGTCGGTGGCGCCGCCGGTTCGCTCGTAACGGCGATGACCAATGACTTCATCATGCCGGTTGTCGGCGCGGTGACACCGGACGGCGACTGGCGCAAATGGACCCTCGATGTCGGCTCGATGAAGTTCGGCATTGGTGACTTTGCCGGCGTGTTCCTGAACTTCGCGATCGTCTCCTTTGTGGCCTGGCAGATCGGCAAGATCTTCATCAAGCCGGAGCCGCCCGCACCGCCCGCGCCGCCGTCGAAATCGTGCGGCTTCTGCCTGAACAGCATCCCCGCAGCCGCGACGCGTTGCGGCTTCTGCACGAGCCAGCTGTAGGCGACAACGGGCCACGGTGGTGGGGTGAGGGCGAACGGTGGGGAGCGCGCACAGCGGCTCCCCACTTTGCTTTCTCCCCCGTGTAAATCACACGCGAGGCGCGTCTGCCGCTTGCCGGCCGGACTACGGCACTCGAATCGCCCCCTCGCAGACCAGCACGCTGGGACCGCCGACGCGCACGGCCGTGATGGAGCCGCCCGCCTTGTCGGTCTCGACATCAATCACCGACGGTCGGCCGAGTTCGTACCCCTGTTCCACGACCCATCGCAGGGTCCCGTCTCGCCGGGCGTCCCGGGCGCCAAGGTAGCCGCCTAACGCCGCGCAGGCCGATCCCGTCGCCGGGTCCTCGAGGACGGCGACGCCTGGGCCAAACATGCGGGCCCTCACGTCATGGTCGGCTTCCTCCGCATCCATGGCAAACACCATCACCATGTGGTTCGGCAGGTGGGCCAACGTGCGCTCCCACAGGTCGGTGCGGAACTTCACGCGGCTTACGGCCGCGCGGTCGCGCAACGGGATGAACGAGAAGGGGAGTCCACACGAGACGGCCTGCGGATGAAAGACCCCATCGCGCAGGTCGTCGACGTCCAGCGAGAGCATCGGCGCCAGCACCTCGCGCGCCGGCAAGGGAGGGAACACCTCGGGGAGCTTGGCCACCGAGAGCTGGCAAAAGGTGGGGACGCCGCCCGTGCTCCGGATCAGCACCGGCACTGGCCCGACCCCCTCCTCGAAGATGATCCGGGTTTCGTCGCCAGTGAGCGGGATCTCGCCGATGGCCGCCAGGACGTGGGCCGTGCCGACCGTCGGATGCCCAGCGAAAGGCATCTCCTCCCCCGGGGTGAAGATGCGCACGCGCCGCGTGTGCGCGGGGTTGTCCGGGGGCAGGACAAAGGTCGATTCCGCGTAGTTGAATTCGCGCGTGATCGCCTGCATTTGCTCGGTGGTCAACCCGCGCGCATCCGGGAGGACCGCAAGCTGGTTGCCGCCGAAGGTGCGTGCGGTGAAGACGTCGGCGGTCAGGTAACGGAAGGATGGCATGGGTCAGTGGTCACTGGTTGCCAGAGAATGCACAGCACGGGCAGCACGAGACAAGAGAAGCACGAGAGCCGCAGCCCCCGTGCCCCCCGTGCCCCTCGTGCTGCCCGGACTGCTCGTGCCGCTCGCGCTTCACGCTGTTGCGGCTTCCTACTCTGCTCCCATGAACGGATACCGATAGTCCACCGGTGGCACGAATGTCTCCTTGATCGTCCGCGGGGAGAGCCAGCGCAGCAGGTTCAGCCGCGAGCCCGCCTTGTCGTTCGTCCCGGACGCGCGCGCACCTCCAAACGGCTGCTGCCCCACCACCGCACCCGTCGGTTTGTCATTGATGTAGAAGTTGCCCGCCGCGTTCCGCAAGCCGACCAGGGCCTCGCGCACCGCACTCCGGTCGTTGGAGAACACCGCGCCCGTCAGGGCATACGGCGACGTGGAATCCACCACGCCCAGCATCTCGTGCCACTTCGCGTCGTCGTACGGATGCACCGTGAGCACCGGGCCAAAGATCTCCTCGCACATCAGGCGGTAGCCCGGGTTCGACGTCTCCACGAGCGTCGGCTCGATGAAGTACCCCTTCTCGCCGCGCGCACCACCACCGGCCAGGATCGTCGCGTTCTGCTTGGCGTCGGTCAGGTACTCCGAGATCTTGTCGAACGCCTTCTTGTCGATCACGGCGCTCATGAAGTTCCGGAAGTCGCGCACATCGCCCTGCTTGATGTCGGCGATCATTCCCAGCGTGGCCTCGCGTACCTGGTTCCAGATCGAGCGCGGAACGTAGGCTCGGCTCGCGGCGGAGCACTTCTGCCCCTGGTACTCAAAGCCGCCGCGGGCAATCGCCACCGCGACCGCCATCGGGTCAGCCGACGGGTGCGCCAGGATAAAATCCTTGCCGCCCGTCTCCCCAACGATCCGCGGATACCCACGGTAGCTGGACATGTTGCTCCCGATGGTCTTCCACATCGAGTTGAACACCCCGGTGCTGCCGGTGAAGTGTACCCCGGCGAGGTCCCGGTGGGTCAGCACGTAATCGCTGATCATCACCGCGTCGCCCGGGACGAAGTTGATGACCCCTGGCGGAAGTCCGGCTTCCTCGAGGATCTTCATGATGTAGTACCCGGCCAACACGGCCGTGCCGGCCGGCTTCCAGACGATCCCACAACCCATCATCGCCGGCGAACCCGCGAGGTTGCCGCCGATCGCCGTGAAGTTGAACGGTGAGATGGCGTAGACGAATCCCTCGAGGCCGCGATAGTCGAGCATGTTCCAGACCCCGGGGCCCGAGACCGGCTGGTCCGAGTAGATCTCTTGCGCATACCCGGCGTTGAAGCGCCAGAAGTCGATCAGCTCGCACGCCGCGTCGATCTCGGCCTGAAAGACCGTCTTGGACTGCCCCAGCATCGTCGCGGCGTTCAGCGTGTCGCGGTGCTTGGTGGCCAGGAGCTCGGCGGCCTTGAGGAACACGGCCACCCGGTCCTCCCATGGCCACTGGGACCACTCCCGCTGGGCGGCGACCGCCGTGTCGACCGCGAGCCGAACCTGCTCGGGGGTGGCCATGTGGTAATCCGCGAGGACATGCCCGTGGTCATGTGGCATGACCGCCGTTCCCCGCTGCGTGCCCTTGAACTCTTTGCCCCCGATGATGACCGGGATCTCGATACGTTCCTTCGCCATTGAGTCGAGGCGTGCCTTGAGGAACGCGCGTTCCGGTGAACCGGGAGCATAGGACCGGATCGGCTCGTTCACCGGAGCGGGAACGCGGCGCACGCCGTTGAAGCCGGAGGCACCTGGACGAGGGGACGGGGTAGCGGAGGGGCTGCTCATGGAGCGTCGGGGACGAGGGTCACGGACGAGTGGGGCGCGGAGGGTGCACCGTTGCGTCGCAGACCGAAGATAGTCCCGGGGCTCGGGGGCGCGGAACGGTTGGGCAACGGGTAGTGCGTAGGTGTTTCCGGGGGAGAGGTGTCAGGTAACTTGGAGCGGGCGCGAAAGTCGGCACCACCAACCAGCGAGGCGGCAAGATGCGATTGAACGGTCAGAGGGGAGTGTGGGCTTTGGTGCTCGCGGTGGTGGGATGTGGCGGAGGCGACTCGCCGCCCGCGCCGCCCAAGGTGGGGACGGTCACCGTGACCGCTGCCGCGGCTCAGGTCGAAGTGGGGGCCACCGTGCAGTTCACTGCGGCCGCCAGGGACACCAAGGGTGCGGCGATGGGCGCGTCCTTCACCTGGAACTCGGCCACACCGACCGTTGCCTCGGTCGACGGGGCTGGAGTCGTGACCGGGGTCGCCCCGGGCACGGCCACGATCACCGCAACGGCGGACGGCGTGTCGGGGACCGCGAGCATCAGCGTGATCCCGGTTCCGGTCGTTGCAGTGCTGATCGCCCAGCGCACCCCCTCTGTACGCCAGGGCGAGACCGTCCAGCTGAGCGCGATCGCTCAGGACGGGGTTGGCCGACCGCTCGCCGGGCGCACCATCACCTGGTCCTCGCTGAATCCTGAGGTAGCGACCGTTTCGGCGGCGGGTGGCCTCGTGAGTGCGGTGGCCTCCGGCAGCGCCTTCATTCGCGCCACGTCAGAGGGAAAGAGTGATTCGGTATCGCTGCGCGTGAAGAGCCTCAACGCGCCGACCATTTCCACGACGACCCCATCCCAATGGGTCCCGGGGACGGCCGCGACCATTACCGGCACGAACTTCTCGACGAATGCTTCGGAGAACGAAGTGCTGGTGAATGGCATTCCCGTGGCGATTACGGCGAGCACGACCACGACGGTGAGTTTCACCGTTCCAGAGGCGACGGCACTACCGTGCAGTCCGAGCGGAGCGGTTCCGGTTGGGGTGGTGGTGAACGGTGACACCGCGCTGGGTACGGCCAACCTTCGCGTTGCCACCCAGCGCTCGTTGGCCCTGGGGCAACACCTGCTGCTCACCTCCGCGGCGGATGTGATGTGCAACGAGTTCGCGGCGACCGGCGGCAAGTATCTCGTCACGGCCTTCAGCACAGCGACCTCCTCGGCCGCCCGCACGTCGTTCCAGTTGCTGGGCGCCTCAACGAGCGGCAGCGCCATCGAGGCCTCGATGCCCTCCTTGACCACCGCGCAAGCAGGCCCGACGCGTGCCGCCCTCCAGGCCCTGGACGGCGAGCGCTTTGCGCGCGGCCACCTGGCCGTACTGCAGGACCACGAGCGCTTCAGTGCGCGGCAGGGACGGGTCCGGGAGGTGTTGCAGGCGCGCCAGGCCCGGGCGCGCGCCGCGGGTGAGCTGAGCACGTTGGCGCGTCCCTCGCTCGCTCCGAATGGGGCGACGATGCGCACCCCGCCGGTGGCACCGCCGACGGTTGGCGACAAGCAGTGGATTCGGATGCGCCGGGATTTCGCGAACGCCAGCACCTTCGACAGTGTCCGCGTGCGGGTGGTGTACGTCGGACCCAAGTTGATCATCGTCGAGGACACGACGAATGAGCTGGCCGGCACGATGGACAATGACTTCCAGTCGGTGGGCACCGAGTTCGACCGCGACATGTGGGGATTCCTCGCCAGCTTCGGGGACCCGCTCGCCGTGGATTCGCTCACGGACAACAATGAGCGCGTGGTGGCCGTCTTCTCCAAGCGCGTCAACGAGTACACGCTCACCAATGGCGGGTCGTTGCTGGGGTTCGTGACCCTGTGTGATTTCTTCCCGCGCACGGATCCGGATCCCCAGAACGCGTGTCCGACGAGCAATGTCGGGGAGTATTTCTACGCCATCGTGCCCAATCCCAATGGGGTGCGCGGGAAACACAGCCTCGACCTGTGGAAGCGATACGCGCGCGGGACGATGATGCACGAGCTGAAGCACGTCGTGATGTTCGCGCAGCGCATCTTCCTCGATGCGAACTTTACCGAAGAGACGTGGCTGGAAGAGGCCACGGCGCAGATGGCGACGGAGCTGTGGGCCCGGAAGATCTACGGGAACTTCACGCCGCGGTCGGACATCGGGTGGTCCCAGGGCCCGCGGTGCGACTACGCGACAGCATCCCCGAGTTGTGGGGATCCGGTGGAGGCCATCCTGCATCCCTTCCAGTTCCTGTACACGCACTACAACGCGAATGAGTCCAAGACCTTCCTGAACAGCTCGGACCTGGTGATCTACGGCAGCTCCTGGTCGTTTGCCCGCTGGGTCACCGACCAGTTTGACGGGGGGAACGAGGGCAACTTCCTGCGGTCGCTCGTCCAGCAGCAGAATGATCGTGGCGTGACGAACATCCTCAACCGCACGGGGCGGCCATGGGCCGAGCTGATCGGCCAGTTCTCCATGGCGTCGACGGCGGACAACTACCCCGGGGGCACGATCACCGACCCCAAGCTCCGACTTCCTTCGTGGAACACGCGGGACGTCTTCGCCGGGATGAATGCCAACCTGATCTTCCGGAATGCGGACGGGTCGACCACGCCCGCTTTCCCGCGGGCCTGGCCCCTCAACGTGCGGGCCGCGTCGTTCGGGACCTTCAGTGATGTCCTGCGGACGGTGACGAACCTCCCCGGCAGTGGGTGGGTCGCCTGGGAGCTGAGCGGCACGCAGACGGCGCCGCAGGTCCTCGCGTTGCGATCGCTCAACGGCGGTCTCGCCCCCACCGGGGTGGGGATGGTGGTGCTGCGGGTGCAGTAGGCCGGCGATCGCGAGGGGCTGCGACCGGGAGGGACAGGCGTCACGTCGGACAGAGGGAACGGAAAAGCGTATCCTTCCGCCGTGAGCCTTTCCCTCCCGTGGTCTTTCCTCTGCCCCTACCTGGACATCATCCGTGCTGATCGGCGTTCACCCTAACGATTCAGGCGGCATCGACATGGCGGTGCGTCGCGCCGCCGCCGCCGGCGCAAACGCGCTGCAGATATTTAGTGCCAAGCCCCAGTTCTACAACGAGAAGATCTCCGTTCGGCCGGAACGTGTCCTTCGGTTTCGCCAGGCCATGGCCGAATGTGGCCTCGATCTCGCCGGCTGCCTCGTGCATGCGGCGTACGTCCTGAATACCGCGTCTCCGGAACCGGACAAGGCGGAACGCGCGGCGCTGGGGCTGGCGAAGGAGCTCGAGCGTACCGAGGCATTGGGCGCGTTTGGCTGCTGCTTTCACCCCGGCTCGGCCGGGGATGGGGATCCGGCGGCGGCAATCGATCGCGTGGGCGACGCCGTGGCTCGCGCGGTTGCCGCGGTGCCGGGGCAGGCGCGCGTCTTGATCGAGAACACGGCGGGCGCGGGTCGCACCATGGGGCGTACCCCGGAGGAAATCGCCGGGATGCTGCGGCGCGTGCCGGCAGCGCTACGCCCCAGAGCCGGATACGGGCTCGACACGTGTCACCTCTTCGCCAGTGGGTTGGACTTCACGTCGTCGCCTGCAGCCGCGCGTGCGCTGATCGACCGTTTTTGTGACGTGATTGGCGAAGCGCCCGCGTTCCTGCACTGCAACGACTAGGAAGGCGCCTTCGGGAGCAACCGTGATCGCCACGCGCTGGTTGGCGCCGGGAAGGTGGGGGTAGAGCCGTTCCGGTGGCTGCTCGCCGATGAAAGACTGCGCAGCATCCCCTGCATCCTGGAGACGCCACATGCGCGAGAGACAGTGGCGGATGACGACGCAACGGCCGACCCGAACGACACCGCGATGGTCGAGCGACTGCGCGAACTCGCGGGCTGAGACGGGAAACCCGCACTGGTTTGCACACACGTCGGGGTGAGCGATCGTGGTCGCGGGCAGCGATCTCGTGGCGCTCCCGAGGCGCGGAGAGGTGTTTTTGCTGGGGAAAATGGCGTTTTCCCTAGGGAAACGGCGGATTTCCTATTGCGCGCAAGAGGGTCCCTTATAGCTTTGCCTCGTTGCACGAGCTGTTTTTTCCGGGGAAACACGCCTCTATCAACTCAGGAGTAGACCATGGCAGCAAAGAAGAAGACCGCGAAGAAGGCCACCAAGAAGGCCGCGCCGAAGAAGGCCGCGCCGAAGAAGGCCGCACCGAAGAAGGCCGCGCCGAAGAAGGCGAAGCGCAAGCCGAATCCGGCATTCATGAAGCCGATGACCCCGAGCGCTGCGCTCGCCGCCGTCATCGGACCGAAGCCGCAGCCGCGCTCGGCCGTCGCCAAGGGGCTGTGGGATTACATCAAGAAGCACAAGCTCCAGGACCAGAAGAACCGCCGCAACATCAACGCCGATGCGGCGCTCCAGGCGGTCTTCGGTGGCAAGAAGACGGTCTCGATGTTCGAGATGACCAAGCTCGTCAGCAAGCACCTGTCCTGAGTCGTTCAGGACGACGTTGGTCGAGGCGCGCCCCACCGGGCGCGCCTCGCTGCGTTTCGCAACCCGGCAACGCGCGGCCCCGTACTTAGATTCACCCGCGCCAACCGCTCCCTCACCTTCGTTCCCTTCGACGCGTGGCCAAGAAGCCAGCTGCTCGCAAAGCCAACGTCGTCGCGGCCGCTCGCGGCGGCGCGACGCGCAAGCCAACCCTCGCCGAGAACATCAAGGGGATCGCCGGCACGGTCGCGATCTTCCTGTTCCTCCGCATCTTTCTCGTCGAGGCGTACCGCATCCCCTCGGGCAGCATGATCCCCTCCATGCTCATCGGGGACTGGCTCTTCGTGAACAAGCTCGCGTACGGACCGCACATTCCGTTTACGTCGGTCAACCTGCCGGGGTACGCGGAGCCCAAGCGCTACGACATCTCCGTGTTTGTTTCGCCGCCCCAGGTGGACCAGCCGTGGGACCCCACACCGACCCTGGTGAAGCGGGTGGTGGGGCTTCCCGGGGACACCTTGCAGATGCGCCGCGCGAAGCTGTTCGTGAACGGGATCGAGCAGCGGCAAGGCTACGGCGATGAGTCGGTCCCCGTCGGCGACCCCAATGCGGCAGAGAGTTGCCCTTCGTTCCGGCTCGTGGGCGCGAAGCCCTCCGATGCGCAAAATTACGAGATGACGGGGAGTTTTCCGTGCTTTGGCTGGCAGCTCGAGCACGCCCCGCAGGGGTCGCGGTTCGGCGCGGTGAGCCCCACGCCCACGCATGACAATTGGGGGCCGCTCGTCGTGCCGGCGGGCCACTACTTCATGATGGGCGACAACCGCTACAACTCGAAGGACTCGCGGTACTGGGGCCTCGTGCCGCGGGAGAACTTCCGCGGACGGCCGCTCTTCGTGTACTACTCGTGGGACGCGGAATGCGGCGATCGCGGCGATTGCCTGAGCCCACTCCCGGCCATCACTGACATCCGGTGGGGCCGCATCGGCCACTGGCTGAAGTAGGGACGGCGGACGGCAGACGGCAGAGGGCAGACGGTCGACAGCAGACGGCAGACGGCAAGAGGGTCTCCGCTCAGGGAAGAGCCTCCTCATTCGCGTGCCGAGCGGCTGACGAGAGGGCCCGGGGGAGCGCGGGCATGGCGCGACTCGTGACAGCGGGTGCGCGGTGAGGCAGAATAGGTCCGGCGCCGCCGTGTGGCTGCGCACCTGTCTCCTGCCAGAATTCCCGTGACGCCGGCATTCCTCCGCACCATGGCCGCAGCATCGACCGTTGTGGCCGCCGCGTTTCTCCTGCCACAGCCCGACGTCTCCACCCCGGCTCCAGCGCCAGCGCAGGTGATGCGCGCGCCGGCGGAGACGACGCACGTGCTTCGCGGCCTGCAAGCGCCAGTGGAGGTGCGGCGTGATCGCTGGGGCGTCCCGCATATCTACGCGAAGAACCAGCACGACCTCTTCTTTGCCCAGGGATATGTCGCCGCGCAGGATCGGCTGTTCCAGATGGAGATGTGGCGGCGGCAGGGGGAGGGGAGACTGGCTGAGGTGCTCGGCCCCTCGGCCGTGGATCGGGATCGCGCCGCGCGCCTGTTCACGTATCGCGGCGATATGGCGCGGGAGTGGGCCGCGTATGCCCCGGATACTCGGGCCATCGTGCGCGCGTTTGTCGCGGGGGTCAACGCACGGATTGCCGCCGTTGGGGATGACCTGCCGCCGGAGTTCGGCCTCCTGGGCTTCCGCCCGGAGCCGTGGACCGAGACCGTGCCCCTGTCCCGGGCCACGGGGCTCTCGGGAACGGGCAACGGGAACAGCGAGGTGCTGCGGGCGCAACTGGTGACCCTGCTGGGCGTGGAGCGCACGCAGGCCATTCTCCCGGCCGATCCGGTCCGTGCGCTCGACCCCGCCCCCGGGCTCGACCTCGCCGGGCTCACGACTGCCTCGTTAGGCGGATTCGGCTCGACCTTCGCGGATGTCGCGTACCAGCGCCTGGAGGGCTCGAACAACTGGGTGGTGGCGGGGCGCCGTACGACGACCGGAAAGCCGATCCTTGCGAACGACCCGCATCGGGTGATTACGAACCCCGCCGTGCGCTACCTGGCGCACCTCGTCGCCCCGGGCTGGAACGTCATCGGCGCGGGCGAGCCGGCCGCGCCGGGCGTCGCGATTGGACACAACGATCGCATTGCCTTCGGGCTCACGGTCGTCGGCATGGACCAGCAGGACGTGTACGTGGAGTCGTTAGGCGCCTGCCCGGCGGCCCCCGCGGGGAGCCTCGGGTGTTATCGGCATCGTGGCGCCTGGCGCCCGCTCCTGACGCGACGGGACACGATCCGCGTCAAGGGCGAAGCCCCGCGGGTTCTCACCCTCCAGTTCACGGTGCATGGGCCCGTGGTCTCCGTGGACAGCGCGCGAAAACGCGCGATCACCATCCGGTCGGTGCACAGCGAACCGGGCACGGCCTCGTACCTGGCCTCGCTGTCGCTGGACCGCGCCCGCAACTGGCCGCAGTTCCAGGCGGCCATGGCGCGCTGGTTGATGCCGAGCGAGAACATGATCTACGCCGACGTGGATGGGAACATCGGATGGGTCGCGGGCGGGTTGATGCCCCGCCGGCACTGGTCGGGAATGCTCCCGGTGCCTGGCGACGGGTCGCATGAATGGTCCGGCTTCGTCCCGGGCATGCAGCTCCCGCGGGCCTACAATCCGTCTGCCGGCTACATCGCGACGGCCAACCACAACATTCTCCCCTCCGGGTATCGCACCCCCATCAGCTACGAGTGGGCGACGCGCTATCGGATCGACCGCGTCCGGGAGCTGCTGGATGCGCCGCGCACCTTCAGCGTCGGCGACTTCGAGCAGTTCCAGCACGACGATCGCTCCAAGCTCGCCGAGGCGCTGGTCCCACAGGTCGTCAGTGCCGCGGGGCGGACGGGGCGCGGTGCGCATGAGGAGGTGACGCGCCTGGGTGGATGGGACCTGCGCATGTCGCGCGATCAGGCGGCGCCGACTGTCTTTGCCGCCTGGGCACCGGCGGTCTACCGACGGGCGATCACGTCCGAACTCGCCGGCGCGCCGGAGGCCGCCCGGCTGGTCGCCGGTCGGCCGGCGTACGAATGGCTCGAACGCTGGCTGGCCGACGACCGGGTGGCGCGCCCGGTGCGCGACTCGGCGCTCGTGGGAGCGCTGGACGATGCGGTGGCCGAGCTGACACGTCGATTCGGTTCGGATCGGGCGAAGTGGCGATGGGGGGAGATCCACGTTGCGGCGTTCACCCATCCGCTCAGTGCGCGGTATGACCTGCCCGCGGTCTCCCGTGGGGGTGACGCCAACACGGTCTATGCGACGGGCGGCGCGAACTTCCGGCAGGGCTCGGGCGCCTCGTTCCGCGAGATCATCGACCTGGCGGACTGGGACCGGTCCGTGGTGACCAACGTGCCGGGGCAGTCTGCCGACCCGCGGAGCCCCCACTACAAGGACCTGCTCGAACTCTGGGGCAACGATCGGTACTTTCCCCTCGTATACTCCCGAACGGCCGTCGAGCGGGAGACCGAGCAGGTGTTGTGGCTCCGGCCTCGTTAGGCCGCGTGGCGTCCCGTCCCGCGGTGTCCTCCACTCTTCGTGTCATGCGCGTCCTGTTCCTGAGCATCCTCCTGGCGTCCTGCGCCCGATCGGCCTCGTCCACGTCGGCCGCGGGAGCCCCGGCGCCGGCCGAGACGCGGACCACCGAGAACGGGATCACCTGGCACACCCCGTACGGGAAGCCAACCCGCCCGTTCAGCCCGGCGGTGCAGGTGGGGAACCTGCTCTTCCTCGCTGGGCAGATCGGGACGTCGGCGAATGCGCAGGGTGGGGTGGTGCCGGGCGGGATCAAGGCGGAGACGAAGCAAACCATGGAAAACATCAAGGAGGTCCTCGCCAAGTCGGGGTCCTCCCTGGACCGGGTGGTGAAGTGCACGGTGATGATGGCCGACATGCGGGAGTGGGATGCGATGAACGAGGTGTACACGACCTACTTCCCGCGGAACAAGCCGGCGCGTTCGGCGCTCGGCGCGAATGGGCTCGCTCTCTCGGCGCGGGTGGAGATCGAATGCATCGCGGCGGTCCCATGAGGCGATGGTCGCTGGGTGCCTGGATCGGGCTGACGGCGCTCGGCGACACGGGGGGCCCCCCCGAACTGAATATTCGCAGCGCCCGTCAGCTCGCCATCACGGCGCCTGTCCGGGGACACCCCGCCTCGTCACGCCGCGCCGCCGGACGCGTCGTCACCACCGAGTTCTGGTCCCAGTCGTTAGGCGCACGCAAGCGCCTCGTCGCTTGGCTCCCCCCGTCGTACGACCAGGCCCCCGGCCGCCGGTACCCCGTGGCCATCTACCTCCATGGCCTCTGGGGCGAAGAAACCGACTGGACCCGGCGCGCCAACATTGCCCACACCCTCGACTCCCTCACCGCCGCAGGCGGCAAGGAGCTGATCGTCGTCATGCCCGACGGCGACGACTCCTGGTACACCACCTGGAACTGGCTCGGCGACTACGGAGCCTGTCGGCGCGACTTCAAGCCACGCGACGGCCGCGGGGACACGGCAGACACCTACTGCGTCCCCTGGCCACACTACGACGACTACATCGCCCGCGACCTCGTCGCGTTCGTCGATCGCACCTGGCGCACCGATGCACGCCGTGAACGACGCGCCATCGCGGGGCTCTCCATGGGCGGCTACGGCGCCGTGACCATCGGGATGGCCTACCCCGAGGTCTTCGGCGCCATCGCCAGCCACTCCGGTGTGCTCTCACCCCTCTACGGCGGGTCGGCGCAGGTCAGCACGCCGCCGCGATACGCCACCTCCGTCGCAGAGCTCAAGGCGGGGTGGGGTGACCGCTTCTGGCCGCTCCTCGCGCCAGCCTTCGGTCAGGACACCACCGCCTGGTGGTCGCGCGATCCCGCGCGGCGTGTGCGCGCGACCTGGGGGCGCCGAAAGGCACTCACTCCGGCGCTTTATCTCGACATCGGCACCGACGACGGACTGCTGGGGCAGAATCGCGCCTTCCGACACGAACTCCAGACGCTGGGTGTCCCTCACACCTATCGTGAATGGCCCGGCGCTCACGACTGGCCGTACTGGACCATCCACGTCGTGGAGAGCCTCGCATGGATCGCCGACCGGACGGGGTAGCGCGCCCGATCTCTCGGAAGGTCGCAGCGGGCCGGGATCAGATTTTGTGACCGGCCGCGCTTCTGGCTCGACGACCTGACCCCTAACTTCTCGGCATGGCCGCGCTTTTCCCACAGGTCACCGGTGCCTTCCCCCTGGGAGAGCGCCCCGCCCATCGGTTCTGGCTGTCGCCCCTTCTCGTTGGGGCGACCACGGGCGTGATGGTGCGACTCTACCGCGCCTTGACCCTCACGGTGGGCCCAAACGAAAGCCTGCTCTATGTCGGCACGGCCTTCGTCGTCGGGCAGCTGCTCGTCCTCGGAATGGCGACCCTGCATCTCGGGAACGTCACCGTGCGCCGTTGGGTGTGGCTCGCTCCGGCTTTTGCCTTTTGCGAAGCGATCGCCGAGGCCCTCACCTCCCTGGCCCTGATCGCCGGGGGGTGGGAACGCGTCGGGTCGATGCCGGCCCGCTGGTCCGATTGGTCCGAGCTTGCCCTGAACACTCTTGTGTGGCGCGTGGCGGTCATCCTCGTGTTCGCCCTGCTCCTCGCTGGCGTCGTGCAGCTCGTGCGGCGCCTGAACGTCAAGCGCCTCGATCGCGAACACACGCTCGACGCCGTTGACGGAAAACCCTAGCGCAGCACTGCTCCTGCATCCCATGAACCGACTCGTCGTTGTAGCGGCCCTCGCGGCCGCGTCCTCGCTCACCGCCCAGGATCCCCGGCGCCCGTTCGGCACCCAGCGCGAACAGGCCGAAATGCAACAGCGCTGGCTCAAGCGCCGCATGGAGACGATCCTCCCTGGCCTCATGCGCAAGCATGGCGTGGATATGTGGGTGATTCCCACGCGGGAGTACAACGAGGACCCGACCTTCAGCTCGCTCGTGTCGCCGACGACGTTCTATGCGCGCCGCCGCACGATTTACGTCTTTTTCGACAAGTGCGCGAAAGCGGCCACGGTCGATCCGGGCGATGGCTCGTGCATCGAGCGTCTCGCCCTTGGCGGTACCTCGCAGGGCAACGTGTACAAGGAGTACCGGGCCAAGCAGGTGGTCGCGAACCCGGTCAACACGCGGCAGGCCGAATTGTGGGGCGATGCCCAGTGGCAGGTCCTCAAGGAGGTCGTTGAGGAGCGCAACCCGCGTGTGCTCGGCATCAACGTGTCGCGCACGCATGCCTTCTCCGATGGCCTCACCGCCGGTGAGATGGAAGGCATGTCCACCGCACTCGGCAAACGCTGGACCGATCGCTACAAGCGCACCGAATTGCTCCCGCTGGAATTCATCGCTGCCCGGCTTCCGGAAGAGGAGCAGTTCTACGAGAAGCTCACGCAGTTCGTGCACACGCAGGTCGGGAAGATGTTCTCGAACGAGGTGATCACCCCGGGGGTGACCCGCACTCAGGACCTCGTGTGGTGGTGGCGACAAATGGTCGCCGACCACGGACTCACCACCTGGTTCCAACCGTCCATCGCCATTCAGCGCAAGGGATCACTCCCCGAATTGCTGGGTGACAACGCGATCATCGAACCTGGCGACGTACTCTGGTGTGACGTGGGCGTCACGGCGCTCCGCCTCAACACCGACACCCAACACAGCGGGTATGTCCTCGCGGCCGGCGAGACCGAGGTGCCCGCAGGGATCCGCAAGGCGCTGGCGAACTCCAACCGGCTTCAGGATATCCTGTTCGAGGAGACCCGCCCGGCCCGCTCCGGCAATGAGATCCTGCGTGGCTCCCTCGCAAAGCTGAAGGCCGAGGGGGTCATGGGGACGATGTACTCGCACCCCATCGGGATGCACGGCCATGGAGCCGGGCCGGTCATCGGACTGTGGGACTACCAGGACGGGGTCCCGGGTCGCGGTGACGCCCCCGTGATCCCCGGCATGTGGTTCTCGTCGGAGTTGCAGACGACGAGTCCAGTCCCCGAGTGGGGCGGCCAGCCGCTCCGCGTCGCACAAGAAGAGGACTTCATTGTCGGACAGGACGGCAAGCCACGTTGGGCCTTCAAGCGTCAGTCGGAGTTCCACCTCGTGCGCCCGAAGCCTGCGAGCTGAGCCTTATATTCCTCTCGACGCGCCGCCGCCGGCGGCGCCACACCGGGACGCATTCTGTGCAGCGCGGAAACAAGAAATTGATCGTCGTGGGTGATCGCGTCCTCATTCGGGTCGAGGAAGGGGAAGAGCGCACCAACGTTGGCCTGTACCTTCCCCCGACCGCCATTGATTCCCAGGCGGTCCAGGGTGGCACCATCGTCGCGACCGGACCTGGTAGCCCCATGCCGGACTTCAACGAGCACTCCGATGAGCCGTGGCGGGTGGGACATCGAGAGCCGTCGCCACGCTTTGTGAAGATGCAGGCAGAGGCGGGTGATTACGCCCTCTTCTTCAGGAAGGCCGCTGTCGAGATCACGTTCGAGAATGAGCGCTACCTGGTGGTGCCACAACACGCCTTGCTCGCCCTGGTGCGTGAAGGCTTCCGCGAAGACTGAATACCGCTTCCTCCCCTCGCACCATTCGTGACCTCATGATGTACGATGAACGCCTCGTCGCGCCGATGCGCGAGGACCTGACCCGGATTGGCTTCACCGAATTGCGCACCGCGCAGGCCGTGGACGAAGCCCTTCCAGCGCAAACTGGTACCACCCTCGTGGTGGTCAACTCGGTCTGCGGCTGCTCGGCACGCATGGCGCGCCCAGCCGTGCGCATGGCGCTCGAGGCCGATGTCCCGCGCCCAGACCACCTGGCGACCGTCTTTGCCGGGCAGGATACCGACGCCGCAGCGCGCGCGCGTTCGTACTTCACCGGCTATCCCCCGTCGAGTCCATCGATTGCGCTCCTCAAGGACGGGAAGCTCGTGTACATGATGGAGCGCTGGCAGATCGAGAGTCGATCGGCGGACGCCATTGCCGCCGATCTCGCGACGGCATTCCAGACGTTCTGCGCCACGTCACCCGCCTGATCGACGGTCCGTGCGTGGCGCCACGGTTACGCTACTCGCGGATCGCAGGACTGAAGGGGCGTTGGAGGTGGCCAGGACGCTGTCCGCGCGCCTCAGGGCGGCCGAGACGGGCAGTACGGTTGTCCTGATCGCCGACCCGGCCTTTCGGCCGCGGGCTCGTGGTGGAGCCACACGCGACCCGGGCGAGATCGTCGGGCCTGCCACCGTCCCCGCGCTCCTGGGGCGGCTCCCCAGGCAGGGATACGTACTCCTGGCCTTCCTGGGGCCCGTCCGGCAGCAGGTGGTCGCCGCCCTCGATCGATCAGCCCTGGTGGTCCTGTTCACGGACGTGGCGGTGGCCTCACTGCGTGCGGCGCAGCGCACCCTGCGCCTGCTGGTCGAGGTGGGCTACCCTGTGGACAAGGTCGCCGTCGTCGTGGTGACGGCGAATCCGCAGGCCCCGATCGATCACAGCGCCCTCCGCAGCGCCCTGCGTCGTGACGTCGAACAGGTCCTGCCGCGGCTCATCGTGAGCGACGAGGACGCCGCGGCCTACGACGCCCTCGTCGCCCGCATTCGGGGTGCCTAACGCGCCACGCGCACCCAGTGCAGTACTTCGCGCAGGCTCGGCTTCTTGCCGTACATCAACACTCCGGTCCGGTAGATGCGCGCCGCGAGCCACATCGCGCCGAGGCAGGTGAGCAGCAGGAGTGCCAGGGACGCGACCAGCTCGAGTGGACTCACCGTGGTCAGGCTCATGCGCACCGGCATGAGGATCGGGGCGGAAAACGGGATCAGGGAGACCGTGCGGGCCAGCGACCCATTCGGCGCAAACAACACCGGCGGCAGCAACAACAGGCTCGGGATGATGAGCATGACGAGCGGTGTCGCGACCTGCTGGGCATCCTGCGTGCTCGACACCATGGAGCCGGCGGCGGCGAACAGGGTCGCGAACAAGGTGTAGCCGAGTATAAAGAAGCAGAGAAAGAGCAGCGCCGTCCCGAACGAGACCGACGGGAGCTGGAACGAGGGCATCCCGGCGTTCAATCCGAGCGCGGCCTCGATGGGCTTGCGGAAGTTCATGAGGGTGAGCGCCGAACCCACCCAGACGAGTTGCTGGGTCATGCCGACCGCGCCAACCCCAAGCACCTTTCCGGCCAGGAGTTTGTCCGGCGGGATGGCCGCCACCACGACTTCAGCCACGCGTTGGGACTTCTCCTCGATGACCCCCATCATGATGGCCTGGCCGTAGAGCATGATGCTCATGTACAGCAGCAGGGCGATGCCGTACGCGAGGGCCATCGCCCCCTCGCCGGCACCACCGCGTCCCCGTTCCCCCAGGCGCTGGGCGTCCATCTTGAGGTCCAGCCGGGAGAGCAACCGGATGCGCTGCGCGTCCAGCCCCTCAGCCTCGAACCGGCGACCCAGGACGGCCTGTTTCACCGCTTCTTCCAGGCGTCGCATGTCCGGGACCGTGGAGGCGTTGCGCCCGGCATACCGGGAACGCTCCCCGGTGGCCGTGAGCGCGTCGAGCACCAGGTACCCCTCGCGGGCCTTGCCCATGACCGCGCGCGTCGCGGTGGATTCCGCTTCGGCAAGTTTGTCACTCGTCACCAGCTCGACCGCCGGTGGCGCGCCAAACGCGGCGAGGTGGTCGGCGACCCGCTGGCCGAGGCCGACCTCGCTGGCGTCCAGGATCACGATGTTCCCGGCGTCCGTCGATGGCTGCGTCTTCGTGGCGAGCCAGGCCGGCAGGAACATCAGCACCGCCATGAGCAGCGGACCAAACACGGTGGCGAAGATGAACCACTTCGACCGGACGCGCTCGAGGTACTCGCGCTTGATGACCGCAAAGACCTTATCCATGTCCACTCATCCCGTCTTCGATGCCGGAAGCACCGACTTTTTGGAGGAAGATCTGGTGCAGCGAAGGCTGGACCTTTTCGAACCGTTCGACCACGGCGCCGGCTTCCACCAGCCGCCGCAGCAACACCTGCATGTCGCCCCCGGCCGCCATCTCGACCTCAAAAAAGCGACCGGAATCGTCCACCCGTTGCACCAGTGATCGGTCTGCCAGCACGGCCTCGACCTCGGGCGACGCCGACCCGGCCAGCCCGAGCGCCAGGTGATTGCCGCCATGGCCGGAACGCACCGTGGCCACGGCGCCGTCCAGGACCTTCTCGCCACGGGAGATGATGCACACCGAGTCGCACATCCGCTCGGCGTTGTCCATCAGGTGCGTCGAAAAGATCACCGTGCGGCCGCGACGCCGCAGGTCCAGCACCGTGTCCTTGAGTGCCTGGGCATTGATCGGGTCGAGCCCACTGAACGGCTCGTCCAGCACGACCAGCTCCGGGTCGTGGAGCAGCGTGCCGATGAACTGCACCTTCTGCTGCATCCCCCGCGAGAGCTCGTCGACCTTGGCGAGCCCCCAGTCCTTCTCCGCGGTACGCAGCGAGAGGCGATCGAGCCATTCATCGATGCGCCGGTCGGCGTCCCGCCCCTTGATTCCCTTGAGTTCACCAAGGAATCGCAGCAGCCGGCGCACCTGCATCTTCTTGTAGAGCCCGCGCTCCTCGGGGAGGTACCCGACGCGATCCAGGATGCCACGCGCGTGGTTTGGGGAGCCCATGATCGCGATCGACCCCTCATCCGGGGCGATGATGTTCAAGAGCATCCGGATCGTCGTGGTCTTGCCGGCACCGTTGGGGCCCAGGAGGCCGTACACGGTGCCCACCGGGACCTGGAGGGAGAGATCGCGAACCGCCACATGCCCCGCGTAGCGCTTGTGCACGCCGCGGATGTCCACTGCCAGTGAGGTCATATCGAGAGGGGGCGACGTGGGAATATACTTGGAGTCGTGTTTCCACCTGCGTCTGTCCCAACGGCTCCCGCAGGCGCGGGGATTCGGTGGCCTCCGATCGGCTCCGTCCTCACGGCCGCGGCCGCGTCACTCCTGCTCCTCTTCCTGCTGCTCCCCGTCGGGGAGCTGGTGGTGCAGGGGGGCGCGGGTGGGGTGCGTCGACTCACGACCGACGCCGGGTTGCAGCAGGCGCTGGCCCTCACCGCCTGGACGGCCACCCTCGCGACGGCGGCCGGCGTGGCACTCGGAACCCCGCTCGCCTGGATCCTGGCGCGGCGCCGCTTTCCCGGGCGGACCGTCGTCTCGGCCGCGCTCGACCTGCCGCTCGTCATCCCGCACCCCGTGGCCGGCATCGCCTTGTTGCTGGTTTTTGGGCGTGAATCGGCGATTGGGGGAGTGTTGGCGCAGGCAGGGTTCGGGATCGTCAGCACGCCCCTGGGGATTGTGCTCGGGATGTTGTTCGTGAGTGCGCCCCTCTACGTGAGCGGGGCGCGAGAGGCGATGGCTCGGGTCGACCGGCGGTACGAATCCGTCGCGCAGACCCTGGGGGACACCCCCTGGCGGGCCTTCCGACGCGTGACCCTGCCGCTCGCCAGCCGGGGGTTGCTGGCCTCCGCCGTGGTGATGTGGGCGCGCGCGGTGAGCGAGTTTGGCGCCATCGTTATCCTGGTGCACCACCCGCGCACGGTGAGTGTGTTGAGCTATGACCGCTTTACCACCTACGGCCTCACCGAGGTGATTCCGGTCGCGGCGGCGCTCGTCCTGCTGGCCCTGCTCCCCCTCGTGGCGCTGCGGGCGTTGCGACGCGGCGAGGAGCGGCGCGCATGATCCGCGTGGCCAACCTGCGAGCAGCCGCCGGGGAGTTTCGCCTGCAGGACGTGTCCTTCACGGTCCCCACGGGGGCATGGGGGGTCGTGATCGGTCCGGCCGGTTCGGGGAAGACGACGTTGCTGGAGTCGATCGCGGGTGTGGTAACCCCGCTGGACGGCGCGGTAACCCTTGGCACACGGAACGTCACGCGGGCGCCGGTGAACGGACGACAGGTGGGCCTGGTGTACCAGCATGCCTACCTCTTTCCGCACCTGTCCGTGCGCGACAACGTGGCCTATGGGGCGCCGTCGCCGACGGTGGTGACGGACGTGATCGCGGCGCTGGCGATCGAATCGTTAGGCGCCCGCGACGTGGCCGCGTTGTCCGGCGGCGAACGGCAACTCGTCGCGCTTGCGCGGGCGCTCGCGCAACAGCCGGAGGTCCTGCTGCTGGACGAGCCGTTCAGTGCGTTGGACCCCAAGCGGCGAAGTGTGACCCGCCGGGTCGTGCGCGACTGGCACCGCACACGCGGCACCACCGTGCTGCAAGTCACCCACGACTTTGCGGAGGCGGGGCTCCTGGGTGATGTCACCGTCCTGCTCGATGCGGGACGCGTCCTCCAGGCAGGTCCGTCGTCCGAAGTCTTCCGCCGCCCGGCGACCCCGTATGTGGCCGAGTTCCTCGGCGCGGAAAACGTCCTGTCCGGGGCGGTGGTCGGTGACACCGTCATCGAAGGGGCGCCGCGCGCGGTGGAGTTCCACTGCGGTCCCCTCGCCTTTGTGGCCATCAGCGACGCGCCCGTGGGCTCCTGCCATGCGGTCATTCGCGGGGAGGAGGTGATCCTCTCGCGGGCCGTCCAGGCGTCGTCGGCGCGGAACCACTTTGCGGGCACCGTGACCGAAGTGGCACTGCATGGCGCGTACGCCCGGGTGACGGTAACCGTGCAGGGAGTTCCACTCGTCGCCCTCCTGACGCTACCTTCGCTGCGTGACCTTGCCCTCGAGCCGGGAGGCACGGTGCACGCCAGCTTCAAGGCCTTCGCGGTCCACCTCTGCTGACCCCTGCGGCACCACGTGACGTCCGCCCCCGCCAAGCCACGCCTCCTGATCGTTGACGATTCCGCGGACGACGTGGAACTCGTGCGACGCGCGCTCACGCGTGGGGGCGTGTCCGCCAGCATCACACGGGTCGATGACGCCGTCTCGTTCCGGCGCGCGCTGGCCGAGCAGTCGTGGGACCTGGTCATCGCCGACTACTCGCAGCCCAGCTTTGGGGCGCTCGCCGTCCTGGAACAACTGCGCCAGGCCCAGCGTGACCTCCCGTGCCTGGTGATGTCCGGCGTGGCCGGCGAGGATCGGGCCGTGCAGACGATGCGTGCCGGGGCCAAGGACTTCGTGTCCAAGGATCGGCTGCAGCGACTGGCGCCGGCCGTGCAGCGGGAGCTGGCCGAGGCGGCGCTGCGCCGCGATCGGGCCCGGCGCGAGGCCGAAGAATCGCTCCGCGAGGAACGGCTGCGTGGCGCCGGGGTCCATGTCCTCGAGGTGCTGCGGTCCGACGCCTTCACCAACGGCCGCGCGGTGGAGGTCTATCGCGACCTGACCGCCCTGGTGGCCCATGCACTGGACGTCGATCGGGTATCGATCTGGCTGTTCAATGAGACCCGGTCCGGCTTCCACTGTGTGGAGTTGTTCGATCGGCGATCGGCGATCCACAGCGACGGGCTCGCCTACGCCATCGAGGAGCATCCGGCATACTTCGAGGCATTGGAACGCAGCCGGTTCGTCGAGGCGCACGACGCGGCCTCCGAACACCGGGGAGCGGGCGAGGACACGGCCACCATCAGCGCCCAGCTCGACGCCGCCATTCGCGTCCATGGGGCGATGGTCGGGGCGCTCTGCCTGGACCACGTCGGCGGGCGACGACGGTGGCGTGGCGATGAGCAGATGTTCGTCGGGTCGATCGCCGACCTGGTGGCCTTGGTCATGGAAACCCAGGAACGCCGCCGCGCGGAACTCGCGCTCCGCGAGAGCGAGGTGCGGTATCGCGACCTGTGGCAGAACGCGCTGGACGGGATGCTGACCCTCGATCCCGCCGGGCGGATCACCTCGATCAATGCCGCTGGGTGCAGCTTGGTGGGCGCGACGCCGTCCGAGATCCTCGGCCGCGACTTCACCGAGTTCCTGGTGCCACGCGATGCGGACCTGGCGAGAGGGATCTTCACCAACCTGGTCACGACGGGGGAAGGGGTCCCTGGTCCGGTTGCGGTGTCGGTCCAACGGGCCAGCGGGCGGGCAGTGCAGGCCGAGGCGAGCGCGCAACGGATCGAGCGTGATGGGGACCTCGTGGAAGTCCTGGCCATCGTGCGCGACGTCTCGCAACGACGCCAGCTGGAAGCGCAGCTGCAGCAGTCGCAGAAGATGGAGGCCATCGGGCGGCTCGCCGGCGGCGTGGCGCACGACTTCAACAACCTGCTGACGGCGATCATCGGGTATTCCCAGATCGCCGCGATCCGCCCCGGGGTGCCGGCGCCGGCGCTGCTCGACCTCAAGGAGATCACCTCGGCCGCCCATCGTGCGGCCGCGCTCACGCGACAGCTGCTGGCGTTTAGTCGACGCCAGGTCCTCGAGCCCCGCGTACTCAATCTCAACGCCGTGGTCACCGGCATCGAGGTCCTGCTGCGACGGCTCATCGGCGAGGACATCACCTTCACGATCGACCTGGCCACCAACGTTGCGGCCGTCCTCGCCGACCCCAGCCAGCTCGAGCAGGTGGTGCTCAACCTCGCGGTGAACGCCCGCGACGCGATGCCCGACGGGGGCTCGCTGGTCGTGCGCACGCGGATGGCCGACGCCCCGGACAAGCCCCTCTCCACCCCGGGCAGTGATGCGGGTCCATTCGTCGTCCTCGAGGTGGCCGACACGGGAACGGGGATGGACGAGGAGACGCGGCTGCACGTCTTTGAGCCGTTCTATACCACAAAGGAACTGGGGACGGGGCTCGGCCTCTCCACGGTGTATGGCATCGTCCAGCAAAGCGGGGGGAGCATCGCCGTGGAGAGCGAGCCCGGTCGCGGCACGACGTTCAGCGTGTATCTCCCCGTCGCGAGCGGGGACGTCGCCGCCCACGACTTGCCGTCGGTGCCGAGCGGGCCTGGGGGGACCGAGACGATCCTGGTCGTGGAGGACGACGATCGGGTCCGGGCGCTGGCGAGCCGGGTGTTGACCCTCGGGGGGTACACGGTGCTCGAGGCGAGCGACCCGGAGGCCGCGCTGGCCCTGTCGGTCGAGCAGCGCGAGATCCACCTGCTCCTGGCCGACCTCGTGATGCCCGTGATGCGAGGGAGCGAGCTGTTCCAGCGCCTGCGCCAGCGGCGGGGGCAGCTGCGTGTGTTGTACATCTCAGGATACCGGAGTTCGGCGGACCGGCCGGATGTGGAGGACGCTGCGTTCCTGCCCAAGCCGTTCACGCCGGACATGCTGGCGGCCGCGGTTCGAGCAGTCCTGGACGCACCCAGCACGCGCTCAGTAGACGTGGTACCCGCTCGGCGTTAGGGCATTGGAGCATTGCCATCGCTGGACACTGGGGTTACCCCTAGTGTCCAGCGGCGGGTTCGGCGAGTATCCTCGCGCTACCACTTGGCTGCTGCGGCGCGTCGAGGCAGTCACCACTCCACAACGCGACAACGACGGGAGTCACGGATGACCGGACCACAACCGAAGGATCATGTCATCGACCTGAAGGCAGCGGCAGAGATGACCGCGCGACACCGCGGCGTGGCCACGGTGCAAGGGGCGCGAGCCGCCGGGGAGGGCGACCTGGGCGGGTTGTTCACGAAGGAGGCGGTGATCAAGCTGCTGGAGCGGCCGGACGCGCGGTTCCTGCGGTTCTACTATGGCAGGAATGCCAAAGGGGGACGCGAATTGGTGTTGGTCGCGTCAGATGCGGATGGGAATGACCTCACAGCACAGAGCGAGGCGCTCGACACGCACTATCCCTGTCCCCCGTGGTGCCCAACCGGCAGTACCCTTCGCGGCTAACCGTCGTTCACCCTCATTCTTCGAATCATGACCATCCGAAAAAAGAAGAAGACGCCCTCGCGGCGACAACTGCCCCCGGTCACCGACCAACGCGTGTCTCTGGAGACAGCGGCGGACTATACCCACCGATACCAGAAGTCGGCTCCGGCATCCGAGAAGGCCGGGTTCTTCTTTGCCGAGGGCCTGCGCAAGCTCCTCGAACAACCCGGTGTCGCGGGGATGCGCATCTACCACGGCCTCGACGAGTCCGGACGCTACCGCATGGTCCTTGTCGGTGTGGATGCGGAGGGGAATGACATCGCCAGGGTCTCCTCACGCCCGCGACCCAAGAGCCAATTGCGCGCCCTGATGGCGTCTGGCAGCGGGGAGGCGGTGCTTCTGGACACGCACTATCCATGTCCACCTTTCTGTCCCCGCGACTCTCCTCTCGCGTAATGGGGCCGCGCCTGCGGTGACGACGCTCCGGATCTGGGGTATTACCGGGCTGTTGTGGGCGGGGATCGCTTGGTGGCTGTCGCTTCGCTTACCGGGAATCGCGTGGTGGCAGCTGCTTGCTCTGAGCGGCGCCGGTCCACTTCAGCTCCCGCCCTTCCTCGCGGCGCGAGCCCTTGGGTCCAATGCGCCCCCCGCTCGAGTTTGGATCGGGTGGTGGGCGCTCGTCTTCTTCGCCGCCGACATCGGCCAGCTGGTCATCGCAGACCTGATCGGTTCCAACCTGTTGTTCATTCTGCTTGTCAGCCCGATTGAAGACGCTTGCATCCTCTGGGCATACTCGTTCTGGCAGCGGCGCCCTGTACTCCGCCTCTCGTTTCGCGTGGCCGTCCCCCTGCTCGCGGTTGTATCAACCGGGATCGCGGTCTATGCCGGAGAGGCAGGGGACTTCCAGGCGGTCTCCGGCCCCTTCCGACTCCTGATCATCACGGCGGCCATCGCGTTCACCCTTGTCACGCGCGCGGTCAGCGAAACCGGACAGATCTGGCAGCGCGATTGGATGTGGATTTCCCTCGGCGCCATCCTCTACTATGCCGCGTTCGTCGTGGTGCCGCCGATCTCCAAGGCGCTCATGACCCAGAGCGTTGAACTTGCCCAGCTTGTATATGTTGTGAAGGCGGTCGTCGACATGGCGGCCTTCCTCATGATCTGGAAGGGAATGCGATGCCCGGTGGAAACCTCTTCGCCGTCTACGTTGCCGCGGTCCTCGCGGTCCTCGTAATCGTCGCTGCCCTTGGGGCCGCCCTGGTCATCTACCAGCGCCGGTTCCTCGCCCTCCATCGCGACTACACCCGCAAGCTCATCGCGGCCCACGAAGAGGAGCGCGCCTACGTCGCGCGCGAGGTGCACGACGACGCCCTCCAGCGCGTTGCCCTCATCCAGCACGACATCGGCGACTGGATCGACGCCAGGCAGCACATGTCCACGCAGGACCGCGTCACCACCCAGGCGTTCCGCGACGAACTGGCCGACCTCGGGGTCATGCTCCGGCGGGTCGCCCACCGCCTCCACCCGGCCATCATCGACCAGGGCGGGCTCCTCCCGGCGCTGCAACAACTGGCCGACGACACCAATCGCATCACCTCCCTCGACGTCACCACGCGCCTCCCGCAGGCGGCCGACAAGGTGCTGGACCGGGAACGCTCGCTGATCGTCTTCCGGATCGCGCAGGAGGCGATCCGCAACGTGATCAAGCACGCCCGCGCCACGAAGGCCGAGATCGCCGTCGAGCTATCATCCGGCACCCTGGTCATGACCCTGGTCGACAACGGGGCCGGCTTCGACTCCGGGGACGCCTCCAAGGCGGCCGGGCTCGGCATGATCAGCATGTCCGAGCGAGCTCGGCTGGCCGAGGGCACCTTCACGGTCTGGTCGAAACCCGGCGAAGGCACCACCATTCGTGTGACCGTCCCCGTCAGCCCCCAGCCCGATGCGCCGAGCGACCGTACTGATTTGCGATGACCACCCGATGGTCAGTCAGGGCCTGAAAGGCCTGCTGCGCTCGAATTTCGTGTCGGTGGGGATTGTCAACGATGGACGCGAGCTGATCACGACTCTGCAGCGCGCGCGGCCCGATGTGCTCCTGCTCGATCTCTCGATGCCGCACATCAATGGGTTGGAACTCCTGCCGCAGGTCCGGGAGGTTCTGCCGACGGTCAAGGTGATCATCGTGACCATGCACGTGGATCGTGCGCTCGCCGACCTGGCGATCAGTGCAGGCGCCCACGGGTTCATCCCCAAGGAAGCGTCGGCGGACGAATTGAACGCAGCGATCGAACATGTCCTGAGTGAAACGAAGCCGTTCATTTCCCCGCACATTCCGCGGCGGTCATTTCGTGACAAAGCCGCGGTGCAACATCCCGAGCTCGACCGCCTCACGCCGCGCCATCGGCAGATCCTCCGGATGATCGGCGATGGCAAGTCGTCGCAAGAGATGGCGGAGCTGCTCGGGGTGAGCCCGCGGACGATCGAGTTCCATCGTGCCAGCATCCGCAAAGCGCTGGGGATCACCACGGAATGGGGCCTCCTCCGCTTCTCCATCATGATGCGCGTGGCCGAGTCGGACGAGCCGGAAGGGGAAGACATTCCGCCCGATCACACGGAACCCATCGAAGATTGAGCGCATCATGACACCTTTTCGCTGCGTTTCACGCGTATAAGGTGTCGGGTGGGAGCACGTGACAGACGCGTGACGGTGGGATGAGAAAAAAGGGAACCCGACCTCGTACTTCTCCGAGTATACAGGCCACCCGGGCGTCCCTATCATGCGTTCCATGCGCACGTCATCTCTCCTCTTCCTGGAACCCCCGTACCTCATGGTGCGGCGGCTCACGGGATCGGTTCCCGCTCTGGGAACTGTCGCCTTGTTCGACACCACCTCGATGCGTCCGTCGACGAACGAGTTGAAGGTACAGATGGAGCAGGCGCCGTGGTGCCCGGTCTGCCTGCTGGCGACGCCGGACTCAGGAGTACGCAGTGTGCGCCGCTTGGCCCGCACCTGTGTGGTGTTCGGGCTCGACGAAGGTGACGGTGCCTCGGGAATCCTCAAGGCAGTCGCCCAGCGGCCGCGCCCGACGGCGAGCGACCTCGCGGAATGGGTGACGCGTCGCACGCGACTGCCCACGTTGGCTCGCGTGATGGCCGACCTCTTCTCGCGACCCGCCTTCAAGCGCAACGAAGCCGCACTGCTGCCGTATGCGGTGCGTGAACAGGTTCGCCGGCTGGGTGATTGGTCGGCGCAGGAATGGCAGGTGGCCGGCTGGTTGGCCGAGCTGGCGGCGGATCGGTCACTGCTTAACAGAACCATGGCGGCGAGCGACGATTCATCGATGATGATGCGTCGGCAGATGGTGGAGCTGCTGGGAATGGGCGAAGCCGAGTTCCACGATCGGTACGGATGGGAGTGGGTGCTGGAGTGTGCACTGCGACGGTCGGGGTTCTTCGAGCGGTCGAGTGCGCGGAACGTGCGGGTGCTGCGCGGGGTGTGGGAGGGAGAAGTGGCGCCGAGGGCTACGGCGTAGGGTGGTGTGGGGGGAGGGGAGGGTGGGGCGGTGGCAGTCCGATGTGGGGTGGGGATGGGCGGTGGTGTTCACGGCGTGCCGGACGCGAGTGCGCGAAGTCCGTGTGGGGCGGTGCGTGTGGGGAAACTCCGTCCGCGCACGCCGTGACCTTTCCCGCGACGAGATACGACAATGCTCACGCGGGAGCGAAGCGAGTCGCGGAGGTGCATCAGGGCGACGTGCCTGGTGCACCTCCCGATTGTTCCTTGGACAAAGGGGAGGGTGGGACGATGCGGGCAGGACACGAAACGATACCGGTCGGGTCACGCACGACCATCCTGCGGGAACGGGTGCGCCTGCTGGTGATTACCCAGGCGCCAGTCGCGGACCGATCCGCAGCGAGCCTTCGGCGATGGTGGATGCGAACCGCGCCAGGTCGTCGGTCGCGGGTCCGCACACACAGCGCCCCGACATCGCGCTGAACTGCGCGCCGTGAAAGGGGCAGGTGATCGCCCCATCGGCGCCTAACGATCCGGCGGAGAGAGGGAGCCCCTGGTGCGGGCACTCGTCGGCGAAGACCGAGATCCCGCCGGACGACACGACAATCACGACCTCGCTCCCGTCCGGCAGCGTCACGGGGAGCAGCCCGTGTGCCGGCAGCTTATGGAGTGGGATCTCCATCGCTGTTCCCGCCCTGCAGGGCGTCCCGGAAGGCGTGCCATGCCAGCGACGCACACTTCACGCGCGCCGGAAACCGCGACACCCCGCCAAACACCTTGAGCTTGCCGAGCGCGGCCTCGTTGATCGGCGCGGCTCCCGTGACCATGTCGTGAAAATGCTGGAAGAGCGTCAGCGCCTCATCGCGCGTCTTGCCGGTGAGCGCCTGGGTCATCATCGACGCGGAGGCGCGCGAGATGGCGCACCCGTGGCCGGTGAAGGTGACGCGCTCGACGCGGCCGCCTGAGGCCTGTACCCATACGCTGACCTCGTCGCCGCACATCGGGTTCTTGCCATGCGCGTGGCCCGTGGCCCCAGTCAACTCACCATGGTTCCGGGGCGAGCGATTGTGCTCGAGGATGATCTCCTGGTACAGGGCGCCCAGATCCATGGTCAGGCGAACAGGTGGCGGACCCGCTCGACGCCGCGCACCAATGCGTCGACGTCCTCGGGCGTGTTGTACAGGTAGAACGATGCGCGCGCGGTGGACGGGACGCCAAACCGCCGCATCAGCGGCTGGGCGCAGTGGTGCCCCGCCCGGATCGCGACCCCCTCGCTGTCGAGCACGGTCCCGATGTCATGCGGGTGCGCGCAATCCATCGTGAAGCTCACCACCCCGGCTTTCGGCGTCGCCGTGCCGATGATGCGCACCCCGGGGATCGCGGTCAGGCGCTCGGTCGCCAGGTCGACCAACGCGTGTTCGTGGGCGGCAATGGCATCGAGCCCCACCGCCGTGAGGTAGTCGAGCGCGGCGCGGAAGGCGACTACGGCGGCGATATCCGGCGTGCCCGCCTCGAACTTGGACGGAAGCGGTGCCCAGGTGCTCCGTTCGAAGGTCACGGTGTCGATCATGTCGCCCCCGCCCTGGTATGGCGGGAGCCGATCGAGCCACTGCTCGGTGCCGTACAGCAGGCCGACACCCGTTGGCCCGAGCATCTTGTGGCCCGAGCAGGCAAAGAAGTCACAGCCAATGGCCTGCACGTCCACGGCGATGTGGGGGGCCGCCTGTGCCCCATCCAGCAACACCGGGATTCCCATCGCATGGGCACGCCGCACCAGCTCGGCCACGGGGGTGATCGTGCCTAACGCGTTCGAGACCCAGGTGACGGCGACGAGCTTGACGCGGTCGTCCAGGAGGCGACCGAAGGCGTCAAGGTCGAGGGAGCCATCGTCGAGCACGGGGATGACGGCGAGCTCAGCGCCGCTCCGCTCACAGGCCAGCTGCCAGGGGACGATGTTGGAGTGATGCTCCAGGGTCGAGACCAGCACGCGATCGCCCGGTTTCAGGACCGCGCTGCCGAATCCGTGGGCGACGAGGTTGATCGCCTCGGTAGTGCCCCGGGTGAAGATGACCTCGCGTGTGGATCGCGCATTGATGAACTGTCGGGCTGCCTCGCGCGTCTCGTCGTACAGCACCGTCGCCCGCTCGCTGAGGTAGTGCACCCCGCGATGGATGTTGCCGTTCTCGGATTCGTAGTAGCGGGTGATCGCCTCGATGACCTGTCGCGGCTTCTGGGATGTGGCCGCGTTGTCGAGGTACACCAGCGGCTTCCCGCGCGCCAACGTCCCCAGGATGGGGAAATCGGCGCGAAGGGAGCCAATAGCTGGGAGGATGTTGCTGCGGGGCACCGCTGTTGGTTGCGTGTTGCTGCTCACTGGAACTGGTCGCTGGTCACTCGTGCTGCGCGTGCTGCTCGTACTGCTGCTGTTGCTGTTGCTGCTGCCGTCTGCCGTCTGCCGTCCGCCGTCCGCCGTCCGCCGTCCGCCGTCCGCCCCCTACCCCACAAACCGCTCCAACGCCAACCGTTCCAGTTCCACCCGCAAGGGCTCCAGTTCGATCGTCTCCAGCACATCCGCCGCGAACGCGTAGGTCAGCAACTGACGGGCTGCCGCCGCCCCGATCCCACGTGACTTCAGGTAGAACGCCATGCGGTCATCCAGCTGGCCCACCGTGGCACCGTGGGTGCACTTCACGTCGTCGGCGAAGATCTCGAGCTGGGGCTTCGTGTCGATGCGCGCGTCCGGCGAGAGCAGCAGCGTATTGTTCGTCTGCTTGCCGTCGGTCTTCTGGGCGATGGCGTGCACGTACACCTTGCCGTTGAACACCCCGTGGGAGGCGTCGTCCAGCACGCCCTTGTAGTGCTCACGGGAATAGCAGTTCGGCTGCGCGTGCTCGATCCGGGTCTGGTGGTCGCTCACCTGCGAGCCGCCCAGCATGTACAACCCGTTGAGCGTCGCGCCACACCCTTCGCCGGCCAGGGTGGTGTAGATGTTCGAGCGTGCAAGCGCCGCGCCCGTGGAGAAGGCAAACGACACGTAGTGCGCGTCGCGGCCGAGGGTGGCCTCGATGTGCCCCACGTGGAACGCCGCACGACCCTCGCGCTGCAACTTGTGGTGGGTCAGCGTCGCACCGTCGCCGACCGACGCCTCTGTCACGCTGTTCGTGAGGTAGCGCGCGTTGTCCGTCGTCACATATTGCTCCACGACGGTCACGCGTGCATGCCTGCCAAGCACCAGCAGGTTGCGTGGGTGCGCCATGCCACCCGCCGCATTGGCGTCCGCCAGGAACAACAGGTGGATGGGTTGCGCCACCGTGACGTCCGCGGGCACGGACAGGTACGCGCCGTCCTGCATCCACGCCGTGTTGAGCGCGGTGAACGCCAGTGCCTGTTCGTCGAACCGCGCATGCCGGCCGAGATGTTGCTCCACCAGCGTCGGCTCCTCGCGCCACGCGCTGGCCAGGCTCATCAGGCGCACGCCGTCCGGAAGACCGGCCGCGCGGCTCAGGTGAGGCGCATGCCGTCCGTTCACGAAGACGAGGGTGGCCCACTCGCTTGGCACGAGGGCCGCGGCAGCGACGTCGGCCACCGTGAGCGTGCCGACCGCCGATCGCATGGGCGCGAAATCGGCCTCGGTGATCGGGGCGGGATTCGTGAAATGCCAGTCTTCGTTCTTGGTGGTGGGGAATCCGTGGGCCTCGACACTGGCCACGGCCCGTGACCGCAGGTCGCGCAGCCACGTGGCCGTGTCGGCCGGCTGCTCCCAGTGGCGCAACAACGCCGTCGCGCGGGCTTCGGTCGCACTCATGCCGTGACCGTCCCGCTCGCAGGTTCCCCAACCAGCCAGTCGTAGCCCTTGGCCTCCAGCTCCAGGGCCAGCTCCTTGCCGCCGGACTTCACGATGCGCCCACCCGCCAGCACGTGCACGAAATCCGGCACGATGTAGTTGAGCAGCCGCTGGTAGTGCGTCACGACAATCGCGGCCCGGTCGGGCCGTCGCAGCTTGTTCACGCCGTCGGCCACGATGCGCAGCGCGTCGATGTCGAGGCCCGAGTCGGTCTCGTCGAGGATCGCGAGCTTGGGCTCGAGGACGGCCATCTGCAGGATCTCGTTGCGCTTCTTCTCGCCGCCGCTGAACCCCGTGTTCACCGATCGCTGCAGCATCGCCTCGTCCATCTCGACGATCTTGAGCTTCTCCGCCATCACGTCGAGGAAGTCCATGGGATCCACCTCAGGCTCACCGCGGCTCTTGCGGATCTCGTTGTACGCCGTGCGGAGGAAGTAGGCATTGCTCACGCCAGGGATCTCGATCGGATACTGGAAGGCGAGGAAGACGCCGGCGTGGGCCCGCTCCTCGGGCTCCATCTCCAGCAGGTCCTTGTCGTCGTAGGTGATCGAGCCGCCGGTGACCTCGTACCCGGGGTGGCCGGCGATGACCTGGGCGAGGGTGCTCTTGCCGGAGCCGTTCGGCCCCATGATGGCGTGCACTTCCCCCGCGCGAACGGTGAGCGAAATGCCGTTGAGGATCTGCTTGTCGCCAACAGTGGCGGTCAGGTTCGTAATAGTGAGCATTGTTCTGTAGGTCGGTTCAACAGCCATGACGAGGAAGCCGCCCTGAGAGCGGCACCCCGTGCCCCGCGTGCCGCTCGTGCTCCTCGTACCGCTCGTGCTTCGTTGTTGTTGTTGCTGCTGTTGCAATTGTCCTTCGTACCACGCTATCCCACACTCCCCTCCAGGGAGATGCCCAGCAGCTGTTGCGCTTCCAGCGCAAACTCCATGGGGAGTTCCTTGAACACCTCGCGGCAGAAGCCGCTCACGATCATCGAGACCGCGTGCTCGGCACTCAGCCCGCGTTGCTTGAGGTAGAAGATCTGGTCTTCCCCGATCTTCGACGTGCTCGCCTCGTGCTCGATGATCGCCGTGTTGTTCTGGGCCTCGATGTAGGGAAAGGTGTGCGCACCGCACGCGTTGCCGATCAGCATCGAGTCGCACTGCGTGTAATTGCGCGCGCCCTCGGCCTTCGGCAGCACCTTCACCTGCCCGCGGTAGGAGTTCTGGCCCTTGCCCGCGGAGATCCCCTTGGAGACGATGTTCGACTTGGTGTTCCGGCCGATGTGGATCATCTTCGTACCGGTGTCGGCCTGCTGCCGGTTGTTGACCACGGCAACCGAGTAGAACTCGCCGGTCGAGTTGTCACCCTGGAGGATCACGCTGGGGTACTTCCATGTGATGGCCGATCCGGTCTCGACCTGGGTCCAGGAGATCTTGGCGTCCGTCATCGCCTTGCCACGCTTGGTGACGAAGTTGTAGATCCCGCCACGGCCTTCCTCGTCGCCGGCATACCAGTTCTGGACCGTCGAGTACTTCACCGTGGCGCGGTCGAGGGCGACGATCTCCACCACGGCGGCGTGGAGCTGGTTCGTCGAGCGCTTCGGCGCCGTGCACCCCTCGAGGTAGCTCACGTATGCCCCTTCGTCCGCGACGATCAACGTTCGCTCGAACTGCCCGGTGTCGGCGGCGTTGATGCGGAAGTAGGTCGACAGTTCCATCGGGCAGCGCACGCCCTTCGGGATGTAGACGAAGGAGCCATCGGAGAAAACGGCGGAGTTGAGCGCGGCGAAGAAGTTGTCGCTGTACGGAACCACCGATCCGAGGTATCGCTCGATCAGCTCGGGGTGTTCGCGCACGGCCTCGCCGAAGGAGCAGAAGATCACGCCGTGCTTCTTCAGTTCTTCCTTGTACGTGGTGCCCACCGAGACCGAGTCGAAGACGGCGTCCACCGCCACCCCCGCCAGCAGCTTCTGCTCGTGCAACGGGATCCCGAGCTTGTCGTAGGTCTCCTTGATCTTGGGATCGAGCTCGTCCAGCGAACCGAGCGGCTTCGCGGTACGGGGCGAGGAGTAATACGACGTCGCCTGGTAGTCGATCGGCGTGTACGAGACGTTGGGCCAGCGGGGCTCGGTCATCTGCTGCCACCGCCGAAACGCCTTCAACCGCCACTCCAGCAGGAAGGCCGGCTCGTTCTTCTTGGCGGAGATCAGCCGTACCACATCCTCACTGAGCCCCGGTGGGATCGTGTCGGACTCGATGTCCGTGGTGAAGCCGTATTGGTATTCCCTGGCGACCAGGGCGTCGATGGCAGAACTCATGGCTGTGTCGGTAACCGGTCTTGACCGGATGAGGAAACGCCGAGCGAGACCATTTCAGGTCGCTCGGTGATGCAGTATTCGCAGCAGTTGGCACCCTTCGCGATGTGCGCGTGCCTGACGACGTCCGCCCCCAGGATCTCGCTGATGAAACGCTCCTCGGCTGCGCAGACTTCGGGGAACCGGTCGACGAGGGACCTGATGGTGCAATGATGCTCTCGCAGCGTGCTATGCCCGTTCTGCTCGGCCACCGCCATGTATCCCATGGAAGACAACAGCTGAGCCAGCCGCTCGGTTCGCTCGGGTAACGGCAGGAGCGCCAGCTCGGGCCCTGCCTTCTCTGCGACCGCCGCCCATCGCGCGCGGAAGATCTCGACGACCGCATCCGATCCGAACTTCTCCCGGACCGTCTCAAGTGCTTGGGAGAGAACAACATCGTACTGGGATGGGAACAGACGTTCCCCAGCGTCAGTGAGCCGGTAAGCGAAAACAGGCTGGCCCACCCCGCGCACCTGGCGTGAGTACCCGACGAGCCCTTCCGCCTCAAGGTCCTTCAGGTGCCGGCGAAAGGCGTTGGCCGTGAGACCGAACTGTCCCGCAAGTTCTTTTGTGGTAAGAGGTTGCGACCTCTTCAGGGCGACGAGGATGTCACCCCGTGTCCCCTTGAACCCCGCCGGCGCCGACTCGTGCGTCATGGCGACAAAGATGATCGGGATTCCGAATAAGTCAACGGAAGTGTGCGTCAATCAGACGCTGCCCGCCTCCCGGTCTGTCCTTCTGAAGTGAGCCGCGATCGTCGGCGGAATGCGGGCTACGGTCCGCCGGGGACGATCAGCGCCTTGGTCACCTCGCGGCGTTCCACCGCCTGCAAGGCCTCGTTGACCTCGTGCAGGCCATAGGCACGTGATACCATCTCCCGCCAGGGGAACCGCGCGCCGTGCTTCGCCGCCACCTTGAGTGCGCGATGGAAGTGCGAGAAGTCCGATCCCCAGCACCCACGCAACTCCACGTGCTTGCGGTTGATTTGCCAATGCGGGTGGATGCGGACGTCGCCATTGTCGGTGTAGTGTCCGCAGACCACGATGCGCCCGCCGTCTCGCACCAGGTCAAACGCTTGGGACACGGCATCCGGGGCGCCACTCGCCTCGATCACCACGTCCACGCCGAACCCGTTCGTGAGGTCCTTCACGGCCTGGGCGCGGTCGCGCGGGTCCAGGTCGAGCCCGAGGGTGTGCGTCGCACCCATGCGTTCCGCGAACTGGAGACGCGAGGCGGGGTCTCCGATCGCAATCACGTGGTCGGCGCCCGAGAGGGACGCCAGCGCAATGATCGACTGGCCCACGGGCCCTGCGCCAAGGACGGCCACGCTGTTCCCCAGCCGGATCTCCCCGCGGTCCACGGCGTGCATCGCGGTCACGAGACCGCACCCGCCCCCAATAAACGTCTCGGCGTCCAGTTCGCCTGGGAGGCGCAGCATGTGCACCCCGGGTTTCATCCACAGCGCCTCGGCCCAGCCGCCCAGCAATCCTTCGTTGGCGCTGTAGGTGATGCCGTAGACCTTGCGGTGCGGACAACGGGTGGATTGCCGAGTGACCAGGCAGTGATAACACCGGCCGCAGGTCTCATGCACGTCGAGAAAGGTGACCCGGTCGCCGACGGCGAACGGACGTCCCTCCACATCGTGGATCGGGCTGCCGAGTTCGGCGACCTCGCCCACGGAGACATGCCCGGGAATGATCGGGAAGGGAACGCCGCTGAGCCGGCCATGGTGCAGGTGCACGTCGGTGCCGCACACCTCGGAATACAGCACGCGCAGGAGGGCGGCGTCCCGGTCGAGGTGCGGGCGTGGGAGGGTGCGGATCTCGAGCGCCTGGTGGGGCGCAGGCATGACAGCGGCGCGAAACATGGCGGCGATATGGGAGGTGAAACCGGTCAGTCCCGGGACAACCTCGCCATCGCGCGACAGAGCACCGCAGATGCAAGGTCGAGTTTGTATGCGTTGTGTGCCAGCGGGGTCGCGTCGTACAGGGCGCGCTGCGCGAGGGTCTCGATGTCGTCGTCGGATAACCCACCGGACGCGACATCCTCCTCGATGGACGTCGTGACCCGCCACGGGGTGTTGGCGACGCCCCCAAGCACCAGGCGCACTTCGCCGTCACGCCGCTTGGTCGCGGCGACCGAGACCAAGGCGAAGTCCCAGGCGGCCCGTTGCATCTGCTTGTGGAAGAGCTGGGTCCCGCCCGCGGCGCCAGGGGGGAGGGTGACGGCTTCGACCACTTCGCCGGGACCGAGGCAGGTCGCACTGTCCATGCGCTGGGACGATGGGACGAGGAAATCCGCCGCAGGCACCCGTCGCTGGCCCGCAGGGCCGCGCACGTGTACCATCGCGTCGAGGGCCACCAGGGCGACCGCGCAGTCAGAGGGGTGCGCGACCACGCACGCTCCGCTGCGAAAGATCGCGTGGTACTGGTTCTCCCCGATCTCTGCGGAGCAGTGGGAGCCCCCGCGTCGCAAGCAGGGGTGGTCCCCGCGAAAGTACCAGCACCGTACATGCTGGCAGAGGTTGCCGCCTAACGTGCCCACATCGCGCAAGGGCTGGGACCCTACGGACGCAGCGGCCTGGGCGAGCGCCGGGAACCGCGCGCACACCAGCTCGTGGCGCGCCAGCGCGTCCAGGGTCACCGCTGCCCCGAGGCGCAGGCTACCATCATCGCCCGCTTCGATCGTTCCGGTGCTGGGGAGATGCCGGAGGTCCACCAGGACGTCCGGATCGGTGATGCCGGCCCGCATCAGGGGCACGAGGTCTGTCCCACCGGCGGAGGGAACGGCGCCATCATGGGCGAGCGCCACGGTGGCGCCTTCCCAGGTGTCCGGGGTGTGATATGACTGCACGGGCATGGCGCAAAGCTACCGCCCGGTGCCACCGTGCGAACAGGTCGTCAGCGATTGGTCAGCGCGGTCGCCCGGAACCCATACTCCTCGTCGGCGATGCGATCCGACCAGTCGATCCATAGCTGCGTCGGAAATCCCCGCTGCGCGTCGTAGGTGACCTCGAGGCGATGCGCCCCACTGCGGATCGCTTCGTCGACCAGATCGAAGAGCTCTTCCACCGAACGGTACGATGCGACGAACTCGGAGGGGATGTCTGCCCCGGTGTCCACCAGCCGGACGCGCGTTACCCGGCCACCGGCGACATCAATCTCGACCTCGCGCCCGCCGAGGATGCAGAAGCACTGGGCGCTGCCGCGCATGGTGTAAGCCGTGGCGCCGTGCAGGTTCCATCTGGCCCGGGCCGCCACCAGGTCACGCGTGGACCCGGGGTCGTCCGGGGCCACAAAGGCGAGGCACCCGAGCAGGGAGAATGAGGCGAGGGACGCGAGGAGTGCTTTCATGGGTGCCTGACGAGTCACTGCCAGTACCGCGTGGGGGGGGCGGGGTTCCATCAGTTGTACCGGCCGGACTTAATTTGTGGGGTGAAACGCCGCGTCATCGCGACCGTGCTCGTGCTGGCTGGGGGATGTCGGGGGCTGCAGCCCCTGCCGCCACCGCAGGCCCCCGTCCCCGGGCGAGAGCTTCCAGCCGACGTGCGTCCCCCCGAGGGAGAGACAGCCGGCCGCGCCGTGATCCCTGACGACCACACGGCCCTCCTGGCGCGTGCCCTGCTGGTTCCCGTCCGCGGGGTGCGACCGGACCAGCTCCGCGACAGCTTTCGCGCCGCGCGCGGCGATCGTGTTCATGCGGCGATGGACATCATGGCGCCTCGGGGGACGCCGGTGCTTGCGGCGGACGCCGGGCTGCTGTGGAAGGTGCGCTCGAATGCGCTGGGTGGCCTGACCGTGTACGTCCTCGATGACGAGCAGCGATTCATCTACTACTATGCGCACCTGGATCGTTACGCAGACGACACAAAGGAAGGTCGGCGCGTCGAGAAGGGTACGGTGCTCGGCTACGTGGGCACCACGGGCAATGCGCCGCCCAATGCGCCTCACCTGCATTTCCAGTTGATGAAATACCGTGGGGACGGTCGGTGGTGGGATGGCGAACCCATCAATCCGTTTCCCTACCTCACCGCGCTACACCGGGGGACGCCATGAAAGGGAAGGAACGCGCGGAGTTGCGCGCCGAGGCTCACCACCTCGATCCCCTGGTGCATGTGGGGGTGTCGGGGGCGACGGACGCCGTGATGCAGACGATCGACGAGGCGCTACGGACGCATGAGCTGGTGAAGGTGGCGATCGGGCGCCATGCCGGGCTGGAGCCGCGTCCGGTCGCGACCGCCATGGCCACGGCGTTAGGTGCCGAGGTGATCCAGGTGATCGGGCGCAAGGTGACCTTGTATCGCCACGCACCGGAGTTGTGGGCCAAGCCACGGCTCGTCCCACCCTGGCGCCGCGCCTAGGGGGCCGAGGCGGGCGCACGGTCGAGCCCGGTTGCATTTAGCAGCGCGACGGCTATTCTGCTCGTCAGGCAGTGGAAGGTTCCTGGACCCAAGACGGGGGAAACAACCGTGAGGATGACACGAAGCCTGGGGGCGTTGGCCCTCGCTGTGCTGGCCGCCTGTGGGGAGACCACGGCAAGTGCCGCGTTGGGCGCGGCCCGGGTGACGGCCTTGTCGGCCAGTGGCCTGACAGGTGTCGCTGGGACCGCACTGGCGGACCGGATCGAGTTTCGCGTGCTGGACGCCGGCAACCAGCCGTTGGCCGGCGTCAGCGTGACGTTCGGGGCGTCCGGAAGCGGCGCGGTGGATCCGGCGAGTGCGACCACCGATGCGTCGGGCGTCGCCCGCACGCGCTGGACCTTGTCGCGGACGATCGGCGCCAACACCCTCACCGCGAGTGCCGGGGCGAATGTCTCGACCTCCGTCACGGCGACCGGGTCGGCCGGGCGTGCGGCGACCGTCACGGCGGTTGGGGGTATCACCCAAACAGCGAGTGTCGGGAGCCCCGTCCCTATCGTGCCGGCCGTGCGCGTGGTGGACGCGTTTGGCAACCTGGTGGAAGGGGTGGCGGTCACCTTCACGGTCCTGACGGGTGGCGGGACCACAACAGGGGCCGTCGCGCGGACGTCGAGCCAGGGAGTTGCCGCCGTCGGAAGTTGGGTGCTTGGGCAAACCGCCGGCAACCACACGTTGACGGCGCGCGTCGAGGAAGGCGGGGTGGCCAACAACCCGATCGTGTTCACGGCGATTGCCACGCCGGGCGCGGCGGCGGCCGTCGCGGCGGCCTCGGCTGTCGCGCAGGTGGCGCCGGCTGGCACCGCGGTCGCTGCCCCACCGTCCATCAAGGTGACCGATGCCGGTGGCAACCCGGTGCCTAACGTTGCGGTGAACTTCACGGTGACCGCCGGCGGGGGCACGGTCAGCCCTCAGGCCCTCCTGACCAACACCCAGGGGGTGGCGACGGCGAGCAGCTGGCTGCTCGGCACCACGGCCGGGCCCAACCAGGTGACCGCCACGGCGGGCACGCTCCCGCCGGTGATCTTCCAGGCGACGGGCGCGGCCGGTGCGGCCGCGACGATGACCCTCGTGACCGGGAACAACCAGAGCGCGCAGGCTGGGCGGCCGCTGGCCATTGCGCCCTCGGTGGTGATTCAAGACGCCAATGGCAATCCGCTGCCGGGAATTATCGTGACGTTCAGCGTCACCTCCGGCGGTGGGACCGCCGTGGGCGCGCGCCAGACGACAGATGCCACCGGCACGGCGGAGGTAGGTGCCTGGTTCCTCGGCACCGCGCCGGGGACCAACACGATGACCGCGTCGAGCACGGGCCTGCCGGCGGTCACCTTCACGGCGACGGGTCTGGCTGGCGCCGCCGTCTCGATGGTGGCGAACGCTCCGCTCGTGCAGAGTGCGACCGCAGGCTCGGCGGTGGCCACCCCGCCGAGCGTGATCGTCCGTGACCTCGCGGGCAATCCGGTGCCTGGCATCCAGGTCACCTTCGGGGTCACTGCCGGCGGTGGTGCGGTGGTCGGTTCGCCGGCCACAACGAACGCCAGCGGGGTCGCGACCCTGACCTCCTGGACCCTGGGCACCGCGGTTGGCACCAACCTGGTCGTGGCCAACGCGGCGGGGCTCCCGAGCGTGACCTTCACGGCGACTGGCACTGCAGGGCCGGCCGCGAACGTGGTGATCGTCAGCGGGAACAACCAGGCGGGAATCGCGGGGTCGCCCGTGGCGACGCCGCCAAAGGTCCGGGTCACCGATGCCGCTGGAAACGCGGTGAGTGGTGCCACGGTCACCTTCGCCGTCACCGGGGGAAGTGGGACGGTGAGTGGGGCGACGCAAACGACCGATGCGGCCGGTGAGGCTGCTGTCGGAAGTTGGACCCTGGGGAGTGGGTCGCCCAACACGTTGAGTGCGACCGTGACCGGGAGTGGCATCACCGGGAATCCCCTGACGTTCACCGCCGATGCCGCGACTGCGATTGTCATCACCGGACCGCCCACATCGCCACAGACGCTGGGCACGAACTTCAGCTTCACGGTGGAGCTGCGTAACTCGGCCGGGGGCACCGTGTCGTTGGCCGGGGTGCCCCTCACCGTCGCGATCGCGACGGGCGGTGGGACGCTCAATGGCGTGACGACCGTCAACACGCTCTCGACGGGCGCGGTCACCTTCACGGTGAACGTGACCGGTGTCGCTGGCGCCCGCACGTTCAACATCACTGGCAGTGGTCTCACGACGGCGACCACCGGTTCGATCACCATCAACTAGCGCACACCAATGACACGACGATTCTCGATCCTGGCGCGTGCCGTGGCGATGACCATCGCGGTGATGGGTGTGCCACAGGTCGCCTGGGGCCAGGCCGCTCCGTCGGCAGCGGCGAGTACGCAACCCGATCCGTGGCGCTTCACCGCCTCGGTGGGGCCGTGGGCGGCGCGAAACGCTATCATCATTGGCGCCAGTGGGGCGAGTACGACGCTGGGTGGCGGGGCGGCCTTCACGGCGGACGTGTCGTTTGACGTCACGCGCCGCATCGCCATCTACGGAGGGGGCCTCGCCGCCTTCTCGCAGGTGTCCCACGGGGCGTCGCTGCGGTCGGACATCACCGGCGCCAGCGACCGGGTGACCGTCATGGGTGCAACCGGAGGGCTGCTGCTGGCCGTTCCTGGCGGCATTCTCGGGCGACTTGAGCCCACGATTCGGCTGGGCGGCGGCATGAAGGGGTATCGCTTTGACCTCGGGGCGGACGCGAACCAGTGGCGGCCCATGGGTGATTTCGGCTTCGGTCTGCGCGGCGGACCGGGTGGCCCGCTGGATATCCATGTCGAGGCGCGATACCTGGCGAGCACGGTGGACCAGGCCAAACTGCCCACGCGGGGGATCGTGCCGCAGATCCAACGGCAGGGCGACCTGTTGCTGACCGTCGGCCTCAGCCTGCGACCGTAGGCGACGCCGGCGGCCGTCCGCCGGCTGGGGACCGATGGGTGGCAGGACGTCGTTATGTTCCGCGCGATGTCCACTGCCACCCAACGCACCCTCGACGCCGAAGTCGCCCGCCGCCGGACCTTCGCGATCATCAGTCACCCGGACGCCGGGAAGACGACCCTGACCGAGAAGCTGCTCCTCTATGGCGGGGCAATTCACCTGGCCGGATCGGTGAAGTCGCGGCGGGCCGCCCGGCATGCGACCTCGGACTGGATGAAACTCGAGCAGGAACGCGGCATCTCGGTCACCTCGAGCGTCATGCAGTTCGAGTACGAGGGGTACGCGATCAACCTCCTCGACACGCCGGGGCACGAAGACTTCTCCGAAGACACGTACCGCACCCTGGTCGCCGCCGACAGCGCCGTCATGCTGCTGGACAACCGCAAGGGGGTTGAGGAACGGACGCGTCAGCTCTTCGAAGTCTGCAAGAAGCGCCGGACCCCGATCTTCACCTTCGTCAACAAGTGTGACCGGGTGGGCGAAGAGTCGCTCAAGATCGTGAGTGACGTGGAGGCTGACCTCGGGATCATGTGTCACCCCGTGACCTGGCCGGTCTTTGATGGCAATGCGTTCATTGGCGTCTACGACCGGCGGCTCGATCGGCTGCATCTCTTTGATCGCGGCGATCATCACGGGGCGAAGCGCGCCGCCGAGGAGGTGCTCGCCCTCCACGCGCCGGAGACGCGAGACAAGCTGGGCGAGGCCGTGTATGCCCAGCTACGGCACGACGTGGAGTTGCTCGATGCGGCCGGACACCCGTTCGACCGGGAGGCGATCCTGCGGGGTGAACTCTCGCCGGTGTTCTTCGGGAGCGCGCTGACGAACTTCGGGGTCGAGCCGTTCCTCCGGGAGTTCCTGGATCTGGCCCCCCCGCCCCTCGCCCGGGAGAGTTCGGCCGGCACCATCGCGCCCACCGAGCCGCGCTTCACGGGGTTTGTCTTCAAGATCCAGGCGAACATGGATCCTCGACACCGCGACCGCATTGCCTTCGCCCGGATCTGCTCGGGGCAGTTCACGGCCGGGATGGAAGTGACGCACGTGCGTACCGGCAAGCGATTTCGCCTGGCGACGCCGCAGCAGTTCATGGCGCGCGAACGCATCGCGGTGGAGGAGGCCTGGCCTGGCGACGTGATCGGCGTGGTCGATCGGGGGATGCTGCGCATCGGGGACACGCTGTCGGAGGAGGGGGTGCTGGAGTTCGGCGGGGTGCCGCGATTTCCCCCCGAGCACTTTGCCCGCGTCGTGTTGCTGGACCCGATGAAGCGCAAACAGTTGGATGCCGGCCTGCGGCAGCTCACCGAAGAGGGGGCGGCGCAGGTGTTCTTCACCTCGCCCACCGAGGTGTCCGGACCGACGCCGATCATCGGGGCTGTCGGGATGCTGCAGTTCGACGTGATGCTGCATCGTCTCGAGCACGAGTACGGTGTGCGCTGTCGGCTGGAGAAGATCGGCGGGCGGTACCCGCGGTGGGTGGTCGGCCCGGCCGCGGAGATCGAACGTGTGGGCCGCGAACGCGGGCGCAGCATCCTCTACGATGCGAACGGCGCCCCGCTCATCCTGTTCGAGGACACCTGGGGTCTCAAGTGGGTCCTGGACCGGGAGACGGCGCTGACCTTCCACGAGGCCGCGCCGTAACGCCTCCTACTTTCGCGCGCGCTGCTCCTCCGCCCTGAGCTTGGCCTGTTCGCGCAGGATGAACGCGTGGAGGTGGCGTGCCTCCTCCGCCGTCAGCACGTCGTCAAACGGTGCCATGCCGGCGTCCCGGAGCGCTCCCCTCAGGACGATGTCGTCGAAGCGCGCGTGGGTCGCCGCGGTCATGCGGTGCAGGTCGGGATAGGCGGAGCGGGGCGCGGTTCCCCGTCCAAAGTGGCACATGAAGCAGTACCGAAAGTAGAGCGCCTCGCCGCGCGCGGGATCCGCACTGGCCAGCTCCGGAAGCGCTGGCGGAGCCGGCGTCGTGTCAGTGGTCGCGGCCGGCGGGAGGCGTGGCGCCGAGCCGCCGAGTTTGAAGGAGAGCAGTCGGCCGTAGTTCTGGTACCGGTACGGCGCGCTGCTGGGCGGGAGGGCAGGGGAGAGGGCGCCGCCGTACCCGGCGAGCACGGTGACATGCTGCTCGCCGTTGACCTCATGGCTTGCCGGTGCGGCGAGGATAGCGGTCCCCACGTTCCACTCGCCCCGCGTGATGCCGGAGTCCGCGCTCAGCGCGAGCAGCCGTCCGTCCGCGGTCCCCGTGAAGACGAGGTTGCCGGCGGTCGCGAGCATGCTGCCTTCCATCTCGGTGTTGCCCAGCGGGCGTCGCCACCGCGCACGACGCGCGACGGGATCCCACCCGACCAGGTAGGTCTGGGGCGTGGGCGCCGGGTGGCGCGCCACTTCGGCGCGTAGCCGCGCCATCTGCGCGCTGGTAGCGCCGGGAATAGCCGGTGGGACGACACCCAGTGCAGCGGATGCCCCCATGTTGACCTGGCCTGCTCGCCATGCGTAGGCCGTGTCGCTCCACATCACCATCCCTTCCTCGAGCGCGACGAAATACGCGAGTCCGGTGCTCGGGCTGAACGCCATGGGTTGCCAGTTGCGGCCTCCGGCCTGGCTCGGGAAGATCAGGGCCGGTCCATCGCGATAGTCCGCCGCTGGGTTGAGGGCTGGTCGGCCCGTGACCGAGTCGATCCCGGTCGTCCAGTTGACGTGAACGAACGGGGTCCCCGAGATGAAGCGACCCGTGGCGCGGTCCAGCACGTAGAAGATCCCGTTCTTCGGGGCCTGCATGATCACCTTGCCGATGGGGAGGTCGGCGAGGATGAAGTTGGAGGTGGCGGTGTAGTCCCAGATCTCAGAGGGCACCTGTTGGTAGTGCCACGCCAGCTGTCCCGTGGACGGGTTGATGGCGAGGATGGAGACGAGGTAGAGGTTGTCGCCGCCGCTGGGGCTGCGGAACCAGATGGGGTAGGGCGAGGAGTTGCCCGTGCCGACGTAGAGCAGGTTGAGGGTGGGGTCGTAGGCCATCTCGCCCCACACGGTGCCACCGAGGCCGGAGGCCCAGTCGGACTTCGGATCCCACGTGGCTGCGGCGGTGGTCATCTCGGGGTGCTCGACCGGCTTCGCCGGGTCCCCGGGGACGGTGTAGAAGCGCCACGCGAGGGCGCCAGTTTTCCAGTTGTAGGCCGAGATGTATCCGCGGACCCCGTATTCGCCACCGGAGTTGCCGATCACCACGACGTCGCCGGCGATGATTGGTGCACCGGTGATGGTGTAGCTGCGCGTACGGTCGGTGAACGTGTCGGTGCGCCAGGCCTCACGGCCGGTGGCGGCGTCGAGGGCGACGAGAAAGCCGTCGAGGGTGGCCACGTAGACCAGCCCCTGCCAGACGGCGAGGCCCCGGTTCACGACGCCGCAGCAGGCGCGTCGCCCGTAGGCGCCATCCACGGCGGGGTCGTAGCGCCACCGCTCGGCGCCGGTCGCGGCGTCCACGGCGGCGACGGTGCCCCAGGGACCGCTGATGTAGACGACGCCGTCCACGATCACGGGGGTGGATTCCTGCCCGTGCTCCACCCGCCCGCGATGTGAGCGGAATTCGTACTCCCAGGCGATGCCTAACGAGTCGACGTTGCGCTCGTGAATCGTGGCGAGCGGAGAGAAGCGGTCCGCCCGCCAGCTTCGGCCGGACGCGAGCCACTGGCCCGGCTCGTCGTCACGCAGCAGGCGCTCCCGGTCGACCGCTCCGGGCGTCTGGGGACGGCTGCACGCTGCGGCCAGCGCGAGCAGGGTGCTGAATGGAACCAGGGTGAAGCGCATGAAAACTCGGACGTCGGAGTGCGGGTTATTCTCCAGCAATCCCCGCGAACGGCAAGGTCAGGCGCGCAGGCTCGCGATCACCCGCCACGGAGTCAGGGGCAGGTGGTTGACTGCGACGCCGAGGGCGTCCGCGACCGCGTTCGCGATCGCGGGGGCGGTGGGGATGACCGGTGGCTCGGCCAGTCCGCGCGCGCCAATGGGATTGGCGGCCTGGTCGACCGAGTTGATGCAGAAGGCATCGATCAGCGGCGCATCCGCGATCGTCGGCAGCTTGTAGTCATGGATGGTTGGGTTGACCGGCCGGCCCGTGTGGGCGTCCACGAGCCGCTCCTCACCCAGGGCGAACCCCATCCCCTGGAGGATCCCGCCCTCCAGCTGGCTCCCGGCCAGCAGCGGGTTGATGACGCGACCGACGTCGTGGGCAGCGACGATACGCAGCACGCGAACGTGCCCGGTGTCTGGTTCGACGTCGACTTCGGCGAACTGCACGCCAAAGCTCATGATCCCCATGTCCTGGGTGTTCGGGCCGCGGCTGCCTTGGCCCATGATCATGACGTTGCCCAACTTGCGCGTGACCTCGGCGAAGGTGAGGCGCCGCGCCCCGTCGCGAGTGGTGATGGCGGAGTCGCGCGCGACCAGGTCGCCCGGGTGACACTCGAGGAGCTCAGCGGCGGCGTCGAGGAGCTTGAGGCGGGCCTCATCGGCGGCGGATTGGACGGCCGGCCCGACGGAGGCGGTGGTCATGGAGCCCCAGCTGTTACCCGCGTACGGGGTGCGCTCGGTGTCACCGAGGATGACGCGCACATCCTCCAGGCGGGCGCCTAACGATTCCGCGGCCACCTGGGCGAGCACGGTGCGGGCGCCGGTGCCGAGGTCCTGGGTGCCGGAGAGGACGTCCACCGAGGCGTCGGCGTTGAGGCGGACGGTCGCATAGGCGGGAGGGCCGCCGCCGGCCCCCCACACCTGGGAGGCCATGCCAAACCCCCGAAGGCGCTGGGGGCCCCCCCCCGATTTCAAGATGCCATCGGCGGCCGCCCCCTCCGCAACCATTCCATCCCCAACCCCAGCATTTCTCCGCATCTCGCGTTCCGCCCACCCAAAGCGCGCCGCCCCCTCCGCATAACACTGCAGCAGCCCGTTGGACGAATACGCGCGCTGCCGCGCTTCGTCTCGCGCCGCGAAGTTCCGCATCCGCAGCTCGAGCGGGTCCATCCCCAGTCGGCCGGCCAGCAGGTCCATCGTGCGCTCCAGCGCAAACGCGCCCTCCGCATGTCCGGGTGCGCGAAACGCCTGCATCGCCTGCTCGTTCACGTACACAAAGGCTTCCGTCGTCCGCACGTTGGGGCACGCGTACATCTCGTGGAAGATCGCAGCCACCGACGCCGCCCACCCCTCCACGCCTAACGGCACCTCGCACCACGCCTCGATCGCCTGCAAGCGGCCATCACCGTCGGCGGCCATCCGCACGCGCGTCGCCGAGGCCGGACGATGCCCCGTGTCCACCTGCTCGCCAAATCGGTCGAGCACGCAGCGGACCGGCCGCGCATGACGACGCGCCAGCAGGGCCGCGAGGACCGTGTGCGGGCCGGCGTTGTTCTTGGCGCCGAACCCCCCACCCATGTATTCCTTGATGACGCGCACGCGCGACGTGGACACGCCTAACGCGCGCGCGACCTCCGCGCGCACGCGGAACACCCCCTGGGTGGACTCCCAAATGGTGACCCGGTCGCCCTCCCACTGGGCCACGGCGCCGTGCGGCTCCAGTGCCGTGTGCAGCTGGCTCGCCGTCGCGTACGACTCCTCCACCACCATCAGGGCGTCACGAAAGGCTGCGTCCACGTCGCCGCGCGTAGTCACCGTCGGGGCGCCGCCAAGCACGTTGCCGGTCGGTCGGATGGTCGGGGCCCCGGCGGCGCGCGCCGCGCCCGGGGTCAGGACGGCCTCGGTCGCCTCGTACGCGAGCGCCACCGCCCGTGCCCCCAAGCGTGCGCCACGCGCGGTCTCCGCACACACCACCGCCACCGGCTGCCCGGCGTAACGAACCTGCGATGATAGCAGCGGCGCACCCGCCACCTTGATGGGGCGCGGCAGCTGCTCGGCCGTGAAGACCTCGAGCACACCCTCGATGGCCAGGGCGGCCGCGGGGTCGATCTGTGTGATGCGCCCTGCCGCGATCGGCGCACGGACAAAGGCCGCGTGCAGCATCCCCGGCAGGAGCAGATCCGCCGTGAAGGTCGCTGACCCCGTCACCTTTTGCCGAGCATCCATGCGCGGAACCGATCGGCCGACCACGTGCAACTCGGCATCGGCACCCCAGGGTGCGGCCTCGTGCCCCGGGACCTCCACCACACGATTCTCAAATCGGCCCTCGACCTCCACCGAGGTCGTGATGAACCGGCGCTCGCCGTCGCTCATGACGCCGGCGCCGCGCGGAGAGCAACCGCGGCCTGGCGAATGGCCGCGACGATCTTCGGGTACGTACCACACCGACACAGGTTGCCCGCCATCGCCTCGCGGATCTGCTCGTCCGTCGGGTCAGGATGGCGCTGCAGCAGCGCGATCACCGACATCACCTGGCCGGGCGTGCAGTATCCGCATTGCACCGCATCGCAGTCGACAAACGCCGCCTGGACCGGGTGGAGGGCGTCACCTGAGGCAATCCCCTCGATGGTGGTGACGGCAGCCCCGTCGAGCCCGCAGCTCAGGGCGAGGCAGCTGTACGCCGGCCTGTCGTTGATGTGGACCGTGCAGGCGCCGCACTCACCCTGTTCGCATCCCGCCTTGGTCCCGCGGAGGTGGAGGCGGTCGCGCAGCGTCTCCAGCAAGGTCTCGCCGGGCTCGGGCTGCAGGGTCCGCGCTCGGCCGTTCACGACAAGTCGCATGGGGCGGAACTAAGGGCGCGATAGGGGGAAAGTCCAGTCGCCGCAGTCACTTGCGGGCCCTCCGAGCGTTGCCGCCCCGGCGGGACATTCGTCCGAAAGGGTGGTGGCTTCACCTGCCTCGTCTGACGCCATAGTTTTGCACTGACCGTTCTCCAGCCCGCCTCATGCCCTACGTCATTACCGAAGCCTGCAAGTCGACCAAGGACAAGTCCTGCGTCGACGTCTGCCCCGTGGATTGCATCTACGAGGGGCCGGACATGCTCTATATCCACCCCGACGAGTGCATCGACTGTGGGGCGTGCGAACCTGAGTGTCCCGTCACGGCGATCTTCCCCGAGGAAGACGTGCCGGCCGCGCAGCGCGAGTACATCCAGATCAATCGGGACATCTTCAAGGGGGCGAATCCCCCGGGGCGGCCGACGCGCTGAGCCCCGTGCTGCGCGCGATCACCCTCGATTACTGGGACACGATCTACGCGGGCGCCTCCGAGCCCGAGCGCGTGGTGCGCCGGCGGGAGGCGCTCTGGCATTTGGTGGTTGCGCACGGTAGTACGCTGACCCGCCCGGCGTTTGACGACCTCTACACCGCGTCTGCAGCCGAGGCCCATCGCTGGTGGCGGGACGAACACCGCGGCTACCACACCGTCGATCGCATTCGCTGGTTGTGCGCGGCCATCCCCACGCCGACGCCGGTCTCCCACGACGCCATGGAAGCGGCGGCCGCGGTGATCGACCAGACGCTCGTCGACGTGCCGGCGCCCCTGTTGCCGGGGGCGCGCGACGCCATCGCGAGGCTCTCGACGGTGTATCGCCTCGCCGTGGTGTCGGACACCGGGTTCGCCAGTGGACGCGCACAGGACGCCCTGCTGGCCCAGGATGGGCTGCGCTCGGCGTTTACCGCGACCATTTACTCGATGGATGTGGGCTTCGCCAAGCCGCGCCCGGAGATTTTCCGGGCCGCCCTCGACACGTTAGGCGTGCCGCGGGAACACACCCTGCACGTGGGGGACAACGAGCGCACCGACGTCGGTGGTGCGCTGGCCTTCGGGATGCGGGCCGTCCGGCTCGATGCGGTGCGTGACGCCGGCGACAGTCGCGCGGAGTTTGTCGCGCGTTCCCTCGGTGCCCTCGCCGATTACCTCCTGAACGCCGCCTGAGTCAGGTCAGGTGCAGCGAGGCGAGGAACTCGCCGAGCACGTGGTTCACCGCGGCGGGTCGCTCGATGTTGGCGAGGTGCCCGGCTCCCGAGATGACCTCCAGGTGACTGCCGCGAATGCCGGCGTGCATCGCCTCGGATTCGGCAACGGGAGTCAGGACGTCTTCGTCCCCGACGACAATGAGGGTCGGCACATTGATGGTGCCTAACGTGTCCGTTGAGTCCGGGCGATGCAGCATCGCCTGCAGCGCCCCGGTGGAGCCCGCGACCGGGGCGGCCTCCAGCATGGCGTACACGGAGTCGCCAAGGCTCGGGTTGCGCTCACGGGTCGTCTTGCCCAGCATCCCGGGCATCATCTGGTCGGCGATCCCGCCACTGCCGCGCTCCGCGGCAATGTCGAGGAGTTGCCGCCGACGTTGCGCGCCCGCGGCGACATCTGCTCCGGCGCGTGTCCCCATCAACACGAGGCCGCGCACTCGGTGAGCGTGTCGTCGCCAGAGGGCGAACGCGACGTATCCTCCCATCGACAAGCCACAGACGACGGCGCGCTCTACCTGCAGGTGGTCCAGCAGCTCGGCGACGTCGTCCGCATACTGGTCCATGGTGTACGGGGGCAACGCGGCCGACTCCCCAAAACCGCGCAGGTCGGGAGCAATGCATCGCGCGCGGTCGGAGAGGGCGGCGACCTGGGCGTTCCAGATCGATCGACGGAGCGGAAACCCGTGCAGAAAAACGACCGGGTCGCCCTGTCCCTCATCATCCAGGCCGGTTTCGCGTCCTCCGATCCATGCGATCATGTCATCCAGCGGGCGTCGAAGGTGTGCCAGAAGAGCACCGGGGGGCCGGCCTGAAGGCCAGCCCGTACGGCCGCATAACATGCCTTCGCCGCGTACGTGTCGTCGAGTAGCACACCGTGGGACGCGCGCACCTGGGCCGCGGCTGCCACGGCCGCCGGATTGGGCCGACCGTATGCGCCGGCATACGCCATGTGATCGACCACCAGCGACGCGGAGCGCGCCACGGCGGCCGGAAGGGACGCCGCACGTGCGGCCTGGAGAACCAGGCGTCGCAGCCACCAGCCCTCATGTCCCGCCGACGGACCGCAGCGCACAGCGACCACCGCCGTTGGCATCTCCGCCAGCGCGAAACCCAAGGCCAGGCCAGCGGCCGTCCCCCCGGTTCCATGGGCGACGTAGACCCGCTTGGGCGCCGGGAGCTGCCCGGCCGTGACCTGGTCGGCCAGCTCGATGGCTGCCTCCACGTGCCCCTGCATTCCGAGGGGCGACGTGCCCCCGAACGGGATCCAGTGACTGCGATGACGCACGCGGCGCCAGCCGGCGCCCAGCATTGCGAGCGCCGGGGACGGCGAAATCGGCGCCGCTACGCACCGCGCTGTGATGGCCGCACTGACGCGGTGGGCGACGGGATTCATCTCGTGATGCCATCGGTTGGCATGCGTCGCCATGCCCAGCGACGCACCGTGAGTGGCCGTCGCGAGGACGTGGGTCGACCCCTCGCCGCCCACCGTCACCAGGTCCGACCCGGGACGTACCGTGCCGAGGAGAAACTGCAACGCACGCGCCTTGTTTCCGCCGCACTGGTCGGCGTTGAGGTCGTCGCGCTTCACCCACAGCGTTGCGCCGTCCATCACCCATGCCTCCACCGGCGATGGGCGCACGCCGATGGGAGCTCGGGGGCGCCCCGCGAGGGCGCGTTCGAACTGCGATCTCGGGGTCGTCATGCGCGTGTGATCGGGAGGTGGACACGGCTAAGTTACGGTGCCGTCCGCCATCCAGCCCCGCCTCGTGACCCCATCAAAGCTCCCGGCCTCGTCCAGCGCCACCTACCTCGATGTGCCGGAGGCCGCCGAGCGATTTCTCACGGGGCTTGTCGGCGCGCGCACGCTCGCCGTCGACACCGAAGGCGCCAGTTACCACCGGTTCGTCGACCGCATTTACCTGCTCCAGCTGTCGACGGCGGACGAACACGCGATCATCGATCCCCTGCGCGTGACCGGCCTTGCCACGCTGGGCCGCTTGCTCGAGGACCCGGCCGTGGAGGTCGTCTTTCACGATGCCGACTACGACCTGCGACTCCTGCATCAGGACTACGGATGGCGCGTCACGAACATCTTTGACACGCGGGTGGCGGCGCAGCTGCTGGGGATCAAGGCGTTTGGCCTGGCCGCGCTGCTCGATGAGTACTTCGGCGTGAAGCTGGACAAGAAGCACCAACGCGCCGACTGGTCCATGCGGCCGCTGTCAGCGGACATGTTGGACTACGCCGCCCAGGACACCCGCCACCTGCTCGGACTCAGCCAGCGACTCCGCCAGGCGCTCGAATCCAAGCGACGATGGCACTGGGCCCAGGAAGAATTCCAGCGCCTGGAAGGAACCCGCTGGGAGCCGGAGGACGCGTCGACGGCCTGGATGCGCGTGAAAGGAGCCCGCGACCTCACGCGGCGCGAACTGGCGCGCCTGCGCGAGCTGGTCCCGTGGCGCGATGAGGTGGCTCGCGGGCTCGATCGGAGCACCTTCCGCGTGATCTCCAACGAGGTACTGCTTGAGGTGGCGCGCCGCGACCCGACGCGACCCGCCGAGCTGGCGGCGATCAAGGGGATGAACCCGCGCCTCGCCGACGCCCGCGGTCGCGAGGTGATCGACGCGCTGGCGCGCGCCAACGCGGTTCCCGAGGGCGAGTTGCCGAGATTCCCCCGGGCACCGCGCTGGGACAAGGATCCGGAGTTCGATGACAAGGTCGGACGCCTCAGGCAGGTGCGCGATGCCGCTGCCCATCGGCTCGAACTGGATCCCGGCGTGTTGTGTTCGCGGGAGCGCATGGAGGCCGTGGTGCGCCGTGCGCCCGTGCACGTGCGCGACCTGGAGGAGTTGCCCGAGTTGCGCCGTTGGCAGTTGGAGGTCCTCGGCGAGGAGTTCGTGCGCGTGTTGCGCGGCGGGTCGTCGCCGTACCGGGATGCGTAGGGCCGGCTGGTTCCTCACCGCTCTCCTTGCCACATCCAGCGGTGCCCAGGAGTGGAGGCGGGGCGACCTCTATGCACCCCCAACCGGCGATAGCGTCGCCCCGCCGCTGGCGCGCGAATTTCGCGGCGCCTGGCTGGCGACGGTGGACAACATCGACTGGCCGTCAAAGCCGGGACTGCCGGTCGCGCAACAACAGGCGGAACTCCGCGCCCTCTTCGATGCCGCGCAACGCGTCCGGCTCAACGCCATCGTCTTCCAGGTGCGTCCCTCGGCCGATGCGTTGTATCGCTCGCGCCTCGAGCCCTGGTCGTATTTCCTGACCGGGGCGATGGGGCGCGCGCCCCAGCCGTTGTGGGACCCGCTGGCCTTCGCCATCGCCGAAGCCCATGCGCGCGGCATGGAGTTGCATGCCTGGTTCAATCCCTACCGATCGCGCCACCCCGCCGATCGTGGGCCCGCGGCAGCAAGTCACGTCAGCCGCGCAGCCCCAGCATGGAACCATCGGTATGGACCCTATGGGTGGATGGACCCGGGGGAACCCGGCGTACGCAAGCGCACTCGGGATGTGGTCCTCGATGTCGTCCGACGATACGACGTCGACGGCGTCCATATGGATGACTACTTCTACCCCTATCCCGAACGGAACCGTCGCGGGGCGGAAATTCCCTTTCCCGACGCCAGGTCCTGGAACCGCTATCGGCGTGGCGGGGGCACCCTCGGCCGCAACGATTGGCGTCGCAAGAATGTCGACGACCTCATCCGCGAGCTGTACGACTCGGTCAAGGCAGTCAAGCCGTGGGTCAGGGTCGGCATCTCACCGTTTGGGATCTGGCGTCCCGGGCATCCGGCGTCGGTCAGCGGGTTTGATGCCTATGACAAGCTGTACGCAGATTCGCGCCGCTGGCTCAATGAGGGGTGGGTCGACTACTTCACCCCGCAGCTCTACTGGCAGGTGTCCGCGCCGCGGCAGCCCTACGGCGACCTTCTCGCCTGGTGGCGCGCGGAAAACACGAGGCAACGGCACGTCTGGCCGGGAAACTACACAGGACGTGCATCCGCGCGCGGACGCACGACCTGGCCGGTGGCGGAGGTGTTTTCCCAGCTCCAGGAAACACGCCGCCAACTCGGTGAGGCCAGCGGGAACGTCCATTTTCCGATGAACGCCTTCGTGTACTCGACCGATCGCCTCAATGACCGTCTCGCGGCCGGTCCGTACGCCGAACCCGCGCTCGTGCCGCCGGCACCATGGTTGAGTCGCGGGGCGGTTTCCGTCCCGGCGGCGGCCGTTCGCGTCCTTCCGGAGGGGATCGAGTTGCGCGTGCAGCGCATCGTGCCCCCGACCGTGCGTCCCGCGCCGGCCCCCCCGGTGAGCCGGGATGCCACGCGGGCGCGCACCCCGGCACCGCCAATCCTCGCGGCGAATGATCCGCGATGGTGGGTGGTGCGCGCGTCCTATCCCGACGGGTGGCGCGTTCAGGTCGTCGACGCGGATCGAGAGGTCGTGCGCCTCGCGGTCGATCCGGCAGGCGCCTACCCAACGGCGATAACCGTAAGTGCCGTCGATCGTTCCGGGCAGGAAAGCACGGCCCGGATCGTGCCTCGTTAGGTCAGAAGCCGAGGTACGCGCGGACCCGAGGCTCGATCCGATCAGGGGTCCACGGCGGGGACCAGACCAGGTTGATCGTCGCCGTTCCGACACCGGTCACGGTCTTCACCTCGCGCTCCGCCTCACCCATGATCTCGGGCCCCGACGGGCATCCCGGGGAAGTGAGACTCATGTCCACCCGCACGTCCGACCCGTCGACCGCCACCTCGTAGATCAAACCCAGGTCGACGATGTTGAGGTTCAGTTCGGGGTCCTTGACGCGCCGAAGCGCGATACGCACCGCGTCGGCACTCAAGGTGCCGTCGGCAGGGTGCGTGGGTGGTTCAACTGGCGGAGGAGATTCCATACCCGAGGAAAATCACCGGGAATGGGGTGAAACACAATTGGGGGCCGAAAGGGAGCCCGGCCTGAGGGAACACTCCGAGGGCGCGGCTAGGAGCGCGTGGCGCCGGGCGTGCGCGCGGAGGTCGCCTTCTTGGCCACCGGCTTTCTCGCGGTCGGCGTTCGAGTCTTTCCGGTGGACACCGTTGGCGCCTTTGTCCTCGACGCACTCGGCGCCTTCGCCTTCCCAGCGGCCGGCGGCTTGGCGGTGGACGATGTGCTGCCGCTGCGGCTCGACACTTTCGCCTTGGTCGGAGTGGCCTTGGCGCGCGTCGTGGTCGCTTTGGTCGGCCGTGGGGGAGTCGCCTTGCGGCTGCGGCTCGAGCGGCGGCGTCGAGCCGCCGGATTCCAGCCATCTGCCCGATCGGCACGGAACGACGCCGGCATCAGCGGAACCTCGTCCAGGCCATCAACCACCGCGAGCGCTGCGGCGTCGGCCAGGTCGGCCCGGACGTCCGAGATCACCTTTGCCGGTCGACGCGCACGGGCCGCGTGGACCCGGTTCGTCAGGAGGATGACGAACATGTCGCGATCCGGATCAATCCACATGGAGGTGCCAGTAAATCCGGTGTGACCGTAGGCGCGCTCCGAGAGGTACGTCCCGGAGCCACCATCTCCGTCGGCCGTGTCCCATCCCAACGCGCGCGAGCCAGCCGCCCGTGCGGTAAATCGCGCCACGGCGGAATCACTCACAATGCGCACGCCCTGGTACACGCCGCCGTTGAGCATCATCTCGGCGAAGACTGCCAGGTCCGCCGCTGTAGAGAAGAGCCCGGCGTGACCGGCGATTCCGCCGAGCGCAAAGGCGTTTTCGTCGTGTACCTCTCCACGCAGCGGGTACCCGCGCGGCGGCGAGACTTCGGTGGGCGCCACACGATCTCGCAGCGCTGGCGCCGGGTTGAATCGGGTGTCCTGCATCCCGAGCGGCGCGAAGACGCGCGCGTCCAGGAACTGGTCGAGTCCCTGGCCAGCCGCCGCTTCCACGACCCAGCCGAGGACGTCGGCGCCGAGGTCGGAATAGATGAAGCACTTACCGGGCTCGCACACGAGTTCCGATCCCAGCACGATTTGTCGTGCTTCGGCCCGGTTAAGAGCCTGACGCCAAAGCTGTTTTCCCGCCGGCAGGCCGGCGTGGTGAGTCAACAGGTGCCTGATGGTGACGCGATCTTTGTTGGCTCCCGTGAACTCAGGGAGGTATCGCGACACGGGGGCGTCGAGGTCGAGTCGCCCCTCGTCGTACAGGATCATCGCCGCGGTGGTCGTCCCGACGACCTTGGTCAGCGAGGCAAGGTCGTAGATGGTCGCCTCCGGGTCCACGAGAGGGCTCCCGGCGGTCCAGCCCAGTTTGCCATACCCGCGTTGCAGGGCAGCGGCACCACGCCGTCCGACGACAACGGCCGCCCCGGGGTACCCGCCCTCTGAAATGCCACGTCGCACGACCCGATCGATGTTGGCGAGTCGCTCGGCCGACATGCCAACGTCCCGCGGCGCCCTGACCGGGAGTCGGTCGGGTGCTGCGGCAGCGATGAGGATGAGCGAGAGGGAAGTGATCACAGGGCAAACAGGGCGATGATTCTGACCCAGTAGACGAGCAAAGCTCCTGCCACGCAAGTGGCCGGTCGGGTGTCAGCTACCCCAAGATGGCGCATATTGTTGCAGCAGCGCAAGTTCGGTGGTGACGTCTCATGTAGTTTGGCCGGGAGTGGTGGGATTCGTCTCGGTGCGGTGGAGGGCGATCTGCCCCCTACGGAGGACGAATCCGCGAGGCGAGCTGGACCGTTGATGCATTGGGACGGCCCCGAGGTAAACCTTCCATCGGCTCGGCCGTGACTGATCTTTACAGAACCCCATGGCCACCGACCAGCAACTCATCCAACGCGCCGTCGACGGCGATGAACAGGCCATGCGTCGTCTGTGGTCGCAGCATGCGCCCCATATCGACGCGGTGGTGCGACGCCTGGTTGGGGACCCGGAGACGGCGGCGGACATCGCCCAGGAAGTGTGGATCCAGATCTTCCGGGCGTTGCCGTCCTATCGCGGGGAGTCGCAGTTTGGCACGTGGGCCCACCGCATCGCGGTGAACCGCACGTTGAATGCGCTGCGGCGGACGCGGCGGCTGGAGAAATTGGAAACGGGGATTGAGGAGGACACGGCGGCGGTCGAGCAGACGGTGGAGGGGACCCTGGTGATGGAGAGCATCCAGGAGGCCACTGCGAGGTTGTCACCGGGGGCGCGGACCGTGTTCGTCATGCACGACGTTGAGGGGTACACACACGAGGAGATTGCCAGGGAGCTGGGGATCACGGCCGGCGGATCGAAGTCGCAGTTGTTCAAGGCACGCGCGCGCTTGCGTCGCATGCTCGGCCACCTGGTAGAAGGACTTTCGTCGAGGGACCATGAGCAAGCTGCACCCGGATATTGAGCGTTTGGCTGAGCTGGCGGACGAGGCGCCCACGCCGTTCGAGCGTGAGCATCTGGCCGAATGTCCGTCCTGTGCGTCCGACCTTGCCGCGTATCGTCGCCTGGTGGCGGCGGCGCGCGATGAACGTCGGCGGATCGCCCCCGCCCTTACGGACTGGGACCGCATGCGCGCGCAGCTCGATGCCGAAGGGCTGATCACGAGTCCGGCGGTGCGCTCCCGTCGCGTGCGTCGCGTGCGCTGGATGCAACGTGCGGCTGCCGCGGCGGTGCTGGTCGCCTCAGGCACGGTCGCGGGTCGGTGGTCCGCCGGGATGCCGCTGGCGCAGGCCGTCGCGGGGGGAGCGGCCCCGGTCATCGCGCATGCCACCGCGGTACTCCCGGCGGGCGCCACCGAACGGAGCTTCGATTCGCCGGAGTCGGCGCTCGCGCAGTTGCAACAGGCGCAGCGCCAGTACGACGAGGCAGCGTCGTGGCTTTCCGCTCACGACACGACGTCCGCATTTGGGGCGTCGGAGCAGTACCGCACGCGGCTTGCGGCCCTCGACATGGCGTCGGAGACTTTTGAGCAGGCGCTCACCGACGCCCCCGAAGATCCGATCTTGAACCAGTACTTCATGGCCACGATGAACGCGCGAGAGGTGGCGATCCGGCGGCTCGGTTCCACGCTGCCGGTTGGCGTGCGCGTGGGACGGTTCTAGTGATGGGAAACATGTCCCCCAGGCGGGTGCTCCCCGCGGTGGCGGCGCTGGCGGTGGCTGGGTTCGGCGTCCCCGCGCCGGTGTGGGCACAGGCGGACTCCCTGCGCGTGACCGTCATTCGCGCCTCGACGCCCTTTGAACAGCAGGTCGAGCGGCTCGCGCGTCTCCTCGTGGGCCAGCAGCAGCGCGTGATGGTCCTCACGGGCACCCGGCAGCAGCTGCAGCAGTCCTTGCGATCCACCACGGTGCCGGAGGTGCAACGGGGGCAGGTGCTGGCGCGCTTGCGGCTGGTGGAGAACGAACTGTCGTCCCTGGATGTCTCGCGCGGGTCGCTGCGCCGACAGCTGGAAGAACTCTGTGCGCGAACGCAGATGGCCGAAGGGTGGCTTGGCATCGCCTTCAACGGCGACTACACCATGGACGCCACGCCGGACGGGGTATTGATGGCCGTGCGTCGGCCGCCGGAGGTGGAGACCGTGGAGCCGGGTTCTCCGGCCGAAAAGGCCGGGCTGCGCCGCGGCGACCTGCTCTTGTCGTTAGGCGGGCGAGAGTTGTCCGACGCCGTCATCGCCCTGCACGAGCTGTTGCGCCCCGGGACACGCGTGCCCGTGCGGTTCAAGCGCGGGACCGACACCCGCACCGTGACGGTGCTGATTGAACCTCGCCCGGCCGACTTTCGGCCCAGTTGTGGTTGGGAAGACGACCTGATCGCGCGCGCGCTGGCGCCCAGCAGCAACACGGTGACCTTTGTGGTCACGACGCCGGATGGCCGACGGACCGCTGCGGGCCAGAATCCGTTCACGATTTCTTCGGGCAGCGAGGAGCCTGCCCCGGTGGCCACCATGCGGCCGTCGCAGGGCCCCTCGGGGTTCACCTTCATCGCGGGGTCCTCCGCTCGGTTGCTGGCCGGGACCCAGCTCGTTCCAGTGAACGAAGGCATCGCCACGCTGACTGGCGTGGAACGCGGGGTGTTTGTCGCCGAAGTCGCGCGTCGTTCGCTGGGGGCCCAGGCAGGGTTGGTCGCGGGTGACGTGATCGTCTCGGTGGACGGCCGTCCCATCGCATCACCGGCCACGCTCGTGCAGCTGATGGAACGCTCCGCCTCGCGCGAGTTGAAGCTGCAGGTCGTGCGTCAGAAGAAGGGTGAGACGCTGACCTTGAAGTGGTAGGCGCCGCGTCCCGCGTGGCGCGCGCCTAACGACGTCCGCCGAGCTTGCCGGGGATCAGGGAGTAGAGCAGCTGCGCCGTCGCGCGGTCTGCGCCACTCAGTTCCTTCACACGCACGCGCGGCGCCATGATGCTCGTGGTGTCCCGCGTATGGTCGAGGCCGAGCATGTGGCCCACCTCGTGGAGGGCGATCGCCTTGGTCGCGGCGCGGTCGAGGGGCTCGCCACCCTGGTGGTGGACCGCCAGCATCACGTTCGCCTGCAGGATGTACCAGTTCTCGTCGTGCGTCCACAGCGTCTTGCCGCTGATCGGTTCCCGAAAGCGATCCACCCAGGTGACGTGCACGTTGGCCGACGCGGAGTCGAGCACGAAAGTGAAGTTGATCGGGATGCCAGACTCGCCCCATTCGAGGAAAGCGTCGCGCACCAGAGGCAGGAGGGTGGGTGACCAATGTTCGAAACGCGCGACCGGCTGGATCCAGATGCGCAGCGGGTCATTCCGGCGTTCGGCCCAGCGCGCCAGTGACGAGTCGTGGGCCAGCAGGACTTCACCGATGTAGGTGCTCGTCGAGGCCAATTCGATCCGGCGCCGCGCATCCTCGGCTTCCGGAGAGTATCGATAGGAGCGCGCCGCCACCCCGGCTCCTTCCTCGACGACGCCCTCGCCTGAGTCCGACACCACCGGCTCGCCGTTCTGTGTGCGCGCGGCGTGGAGCTGCCGGGTCTCGAGGACCTGAGATCCAACGAAAGCCGCCAGCGCGGCCAGCGTGCAGGTCACCAGGAGATCGAGTCGCTTCATGGGCGGATATACGTGGCTACGAGAGGAACTGCTCCACGGACTCGAAGAAGGGCTTCGGTGCCTCCCAGAAGGGCATGTGGCCCGAGCCGGGAATCAACGCGAGGCAGGACTTCGGGAGCAAGCTGACCAGTTCCCGGGCAACGGCCGGGGGGAGGAGGTCACTCTCTCCGTGGATGACGAGGGCTTCGGAATGCACGGCACGGACCAGCGACCGCCAATCGTACCCTTCCCGCCTCAGGCGTGACACCACGGCGGCTCCGGTTCGGCTCTCAGATCGTGGCGGGGCAAAGAGTTGCGCGAGATCTGCGTCACCAAACCAGGCGGGGTAAATCGCACGAGAGTAGGCCGAATGAATGGCCGGGTCCGCCACATGCAACGTCGTGGGGTCGAGTCGGTGCAACACCACGCGGTCTGCAGGCGACAGCCGTTCGAGCGCCCGGTCATGAAGTCCGTCGAGCCAGGATGAGGTTGGTCCAACCGAATTCACCAGGATGAGGCGCCGCACCCCGGTGCGGTCCTGCTCGGCGGCGAGCATGGCAATCCCGCCCCCCCACGAGTGTCCCAGGACGTCCCATTGGTGAAAGCCAATGGCCTGCCGCAACGCGGCAACGTCCCCGGCGTCGTGCTCGATCTTCGCGGCATGCACGCCGGGCGGGGGCTGCGACCCGCCGCGCCCCCGCTGATCAAAGAAGAAAAGTTGGCGCTGTTGGGCGAGGGGCGAGAGCGCCGGCCAGAGGAGCTTGTGATCGTAGAGGAGCCCGCCGTTCACACACAGCAGCGGAACACGATCCGGCCTGGGCTCCGTGTGATACACGGCGAAGGTCAGCCCGCGGGTCACGACACGCTGGGCCGTGAGTCGCGGGGTGCGGGGGAGGGAACGCCGAAAGGCGGTGAACCGCTGGCGCGCCGATTCCTCCGCGCTCACACCGAGTCTCCGGCGGCCGTCGCGACCCGCTGGCGCGCACTGTCCCGCGCCTCGGTCACGGACACATGACGTCCGGCCGTGGCCAGGCCGATCCGGGGCATGGCGCCGTACACGGCTTCGTACTGCCCTGCTTTCACCATGTAGGTCTCGTGCCAGATGCCCACGTCGCCGCTCGCGGTGCGTACCGTCCGGTTGAACGCCACCCAGGCGGGCCAGTGCTGGTGGTCATGCGAGCGAGCGTATCGCTCAAGGTCATCGAAGGACCGCCAGTACTGCACAATCACCCCGGGGCCGAAGATGGCCCCCAGGAAGCCGGACGACGGGTCGCCGCGCAGTTCCTTGAGCATGCGCGGCATCGCCATCATCACCGGGATCCACTTGTGGGGCTTCCACCATCGGTTGACCCGCATGCCAATCAGGAAGACGACAAAGTCGCCGTCGATGTCGGCGGTCATCCGCTGCGGAAAGATCTGAGACATGCGAGGGGGAGAGAACACGCGGAATATCGGGCGAACGGCGCGTCATGGCGAGGCGTCGCCGGGGCACCCGTCCCCCCATGTGCGATGCCGCCGGGGACTGAAGGCGGCGGGTCAGCCCCGCTAACTTCCGCGCGTCCTCACCCGATCACCCGTGGAACTTGGGATCTACACGTTCGCCGAGAACTCGCGCGACCCGGCGACCGGCACCTCGATCAATGCGGAGCAACGCCTGCGAAACCTGATGGAGGAGATCGAGCTCGCCGACCAAGCGGGGCTCGACGTCTTCGGGATTGGTGAACATCACCGGCCGGACTTCGTGGTCTCGACGCCGGCCATCGTACTGGCGGCGGCCGCGGTGCGTACGAAACGGATCCGACTGACCAGTGCTGTCACGGTCCTGAGCTCGGACGATCCGGTCCGAGTGTTCCAGGAGTTCGCGACGGTGGACCTGCTCTCCGGAGGCCGTGCGGAGATCATGGCCGGCCGGGGTTCGTTCATCGAGTCGTACCCGCTGTTTGGTTACGACCTCAACGACTACGATGCCCTGTTCGCCGAGAAGCTTGGACTGTTGCTGGAGCTGCGCAAGGCGACGCAGGTGACGTGGCGGGGCAGGCACCGGGCCCCGATTACCAATCGCGGTGTGTACCCGCGGCCCGTGCAGGATCCGCTCCCGGTGTGGATTGCCGTTGGCGGAACGCCGGAATCGGTGGTGCGCGCGGGAACGCTTGGGCTGCCGCTGGCCGTGGCGATCATCGGCGGGGCGCCTGAACGCTTTGCGGACCTCGTGGCGCTGTATCGGCAGGCGGGGCGCGAGGCGGGCCACGACGCATCGACCCTCAAGGTGAGCATCAATTCCCACGGCTACGTCGCGCCGTCTTCCCGCGAGGCCGCAGACGACGCCTGGCCGCCCTACCTGGATGCCATGGGGCGGATTGGTCGCGAGCGGGGCTGGCCGCCGCCGACTCGGCAGCGGTTCGAGGCCGAGCGCTCACCCCGGGGGGCCCTGCTGGTCGGCGATCCGCAGGAAGTGATCGACAAGATCCTGTTCGAGCACGAGCTGTTTCGCATGGACCGCTTCCTGATGCAGTTCAGCGTGGGGTCGATGCCTCACGCCAAGATGTTGCGGACCATCGAGCTCTACGCCACGGTGGTGGCGCCGGCCGTGCGGAAGGCGCTGGGTCGCAGCGCCTAACGATCGGTCGGTGCGCGGGGGGCGAGGTCCCCGCTGGCGACAGCGCGTGCGGCAATGGCGTCGAGGCGGGCGTCCTGGTTCACCTTGAGGCCCCGCAGGTTGCGCCGCGTGCGCCGGTAGGCCATGTGGATGAAGACCCGGGCACAGTCCAGTTCGGCCTCGACGGCGGCTTCGTCGCCCCCCGCCTGCTCGATGTCGCGCGTGGCACGGGCGAGCGTCGCCGAACAGAGAAACAGGTCGATCGCCGCATTGGCCAGGCGTTCCTGCACGTACTGTCGCTCAATGATCTTCTTGCCGTGTTTGCGGAGGGCGCGTTCGACGGCGCGCGCCAGGTCATGCACCTGGTCCGCGACCAACTCCGCTTCTTCTTCGAGGGCGGCATGGACCCGCGAGAAGTCGGGGCGGTCGATGGTTCCCTTCACGCGCCCGGCGAGGTATTGCCCGATCGCCCCAAGCGAGTTGATCGGGTCCTGGAGGGCCTTGCCGAGGGCTTTGAGGTGCTCGCCCGGCTGTTGCAGTCCCATCAGCGCCACGAGGACGCGCAGGATCTCGTTGGTCCCCTCGAAGATGAGCATGATCCGCGAGTCGCGCACCGCCTGCTCATACGGGGCCTCCTTGGAGTACCCCACGCCGCCCGCGATCTGGAGTCCTTCATTGGCCGCGCGATAGGCGAGTTCGGAGCCGAACACCTTGCACGCCGCAGTCTCGAGCGAAAAGTCCACCCCGCCGCGGTCCACCATGCCGGCGGTGATCATGACGCCGGCGTCGAGGGCGTAACACTCCGCTGCGGCGAGCGCGATCTTGCGACGCAGGATCTCGAACGAGGCGATGGGCCGCCCGAACTGCTCGCGCTGGGCGGCATAGGCGATCGCCCGGTTCATGATCTCGCGCGTGCCGCGGGCCGATCCCGACGCCAGCCCCAGGCGCCCCGAGTTGAGGATCTCCAGCGCAATCCGGAACCCCTGTCCCACGTCGCCCAGACGGTTCTCCACCGGGACGCGCACATTGTCAAACGATACGGAGCGGGTATCGGACGCCTTGATCCCCATCTTCTCCTCGAGCTTGCCCAGCGACACGCCGGGACTCGCCGCCTCGACGATGAAGGCGGTCACTCGCTCCTTCGCCTTGCCCTCGATCGTCACCGGCACCTTGGCAAACACCGTAAAGACGCCCGCGTACCCGGCATTGGAGATCCAGATCTTGGTGCCGTTGAGCACGTAGGCCGCGCCGTCTGGCGTCGGCACGGCGGTGGCTTTCATCGCCTGGGCGTCGGAGCCCGAGCCCGGTTCGGTCAGGCAGAAGGCGGCCACCATCTCCCCGGAGGCGCACCGCGGCAGGTAGCGCTGCTTTTGCTCCTCGCTGCCGAAGAGGGTGATCCCCTTGCACCCGATCGACTGGTGGGCGCCAAAGTAGACCGCCAGCGCGGGGTCCACCGCCCCGATCTCGCCGAACACGCGGTTGAACACCTTCGCCGACGCGCCGAAGCCGCCGTACGCTTCCGGGATGTTGAGTCCCATCAGGCCCAACGCGTGAAAGCCTGCGCGCATCTCCTCGGGAAAGCGACCGGCCGCGTCGTTCGCATGGGGATCGACGTGGTCCTTCGCGAACGCGCGAAAGGCATCCAGGACGGCGGTGAGGCTCTCCGATTCCTCGCCAGACAACGCCGGAAACGGAAAGAGGAGCTCTTCGCGCAACTCGCCGAGGAACAGTCCCTTGATGAAGGAGGGGTTCTCTTCCGGGTTGGCCAGGTGGGGGCGCGTGTCGGCAGTCATGTGGCGGGTGGGGCAGGGATAACGTGAAGCTACGCTGGTGCGGGACGGATGTTCAGAACACCGGCCCCACCGGATCGATACACGCCGCGACAGCCGTGATCCGGGCGGCGGCACTTCCCACGCTCATCTGCTGCGACTCGTGGGTCCAGCACTTGTCGTAGATCGAGCAATAACACACGGTAAAGCCCGTGCGTGGGGCCAGGGTAGCGACTTGCTGCGCGATGGGTCCGGACACCCGGAGTATCTCCCGATCCTCGCTCGGTGTCAGTACCGTGCCGGTCAGGCTCGCGTGGGTCGCCGTGTTCTCGCCGGGGCCCGCTGGGGGCGGGGCGGAGTCCAGCAGCGCGAGCGCGTTGGTGATCGGGTGTCCGCTAAGCGTTACCTGGGCCCAACGGACCTGCAGCGGACCAACGCCGGCGTTCTTCACGCCTACCGCAACTTCAAATCCCCCCTGTTGGCGCAAGCTCGACCAGACCACCAGGCGCGGCCACACCGCCGCATCCTTCTGGGCCATCATCACGCGCGTCTGCACGAGGGAAACGAGCAGGGCGCTCAGGGAGATCACGATGGCGCTCACGGCCACGACGAGGTCGCGATCGAGCCACCGTTGCCTCGGTTGGACCTGAAAAGGGGGCCGCTCGTCTGGAGGCATGGCTGCCGGGAAGGGGACGGGAAGATTCGTTCCAACGCGGGGGCAGGCGCAACCGCGCGGATGGCCCAGGGTGCCGTCGCGCGGGCGCAACCATTTCGGTCGCGCCGCGCGGCGCCTAAGTTCGCCGGACTCACCCCCCACGCCCATGACCCTCTCTCGCCGCGAATTCGTCGCCACCTCCTCGTCGCTCGCCGCCGGCCTGGCGTTCACCCCGGGCGCGTCGGCCGTGGCCGCGCCTCGCGCCGGGTTCGGCGCGGCACCACCCGTGGTGATCGCCTCGGCCAACGGCATTCGAGGGGTGAAGGTCGCCTACGACCAGATCGTGCGCGGCGAGGATACGCTCGACGCCATCATCGCGGGGGTGAACCTCCAGGAGCTTGATCCGGAGGACCAGTCCGTGGGACTCGGCGGCCTGCCTAACGCCGATGGCGTCGTGCAACTGGACGCGTCGTGTATGCACGGGCCGACGCGCCGCGCCGGGAGCGTGGGGTGCCTGGAGGACATTGCCACCCCGTCGCTCGTGGCCAAGGCGATCATGGACTACACCGACCACATCATGCTGGTGGGGTCGGACGCCCGAAAGTTCGCGGTGTCCATGGGGTTCAAGACGCAGAACCTCCTCACAGAGAAGAGCCGCCAGGACTGGCTGCGCTGGAAGAGCAAGCTCAACGGCAACGATGCCTGGTTGGATCACGATGACCCGGTGCGCATCAAGTTCACCACCGGGACGATCAACATGAACGCCGTGAATGCCGCCGGCGACCTGTCGAGCGTGACCACGACCAGCGGGATGTCGTGGAAGGTGCCGGGCCGCGTCGGCGACTCGCCGATCATCGGGGCGGGCCAGTATTGCGACAACACCGTGGGGGCCGCCGGGTCCACCGGGCGCGGCGAGGCGAACATCAAGGTGTGCGGGGCGTTCCTCGCGGTGGAGCAGATGCGGCTGGGCAAGTCGCCGGAGCAAGCCCTGTTGCACGTCGTGGAACGGGTCATCGCGATGACCGAGAAGCGCCTGCTGAGCGAGCGGGGACGCCCGCTCTTCGACCTCGACTTCTACGCCGTGCGCAAGGACGGGACGTTCGCCGGCGTGAGCTGTTACGAGGGGAGCTCGTTCGCCGTGTGTGACGCGGGCGGGGCGCGGGTCGTGCCGTCGGCCTACGTTTACCGGCGGAGCGAACGGCCGACGCGTTAGGCGATGGGGACCGGGACGGCTGGAGTGGTGGTGGGCTGCCCCGGTGTCCCCCCGGGAGTCGCGACGTCCGTGCGCAGTCCATCGAGGACGGCACTCGCACGTGCCGCGCTCCGGTTCAGCGAATGTGCCGCCGCGATCAGGTCGTGCAGGCGCGTCAGGGTCGCCCCCTGCGCCAGGCGAGCGTCCCCGGCCACCTTGGCCAGGCCGTCCAGTTCGTGCGCGACGCGTCCAACGTCGGCTCGCAGGGCCTGGGGCTCCAGGGGCTCGAGGGGCGCAGGCGTTGAGTCCAGCCCCTGCGCTTCACTCACGCGTTGGCGCGATCGTGAGAGCACGAGCACGCCCTGTTCGACGAGTGCGACCGAGGCCGCCGCAGATTCGCGGGCGACGGCCGTATCACGCAGTAGGTCCTTGAGCAACGCCTCCGTGCGATCCGCGGCGTCTGACGAGCCCTTGGCGAGTCGGCGGACCTCGCTCGCGACCACGGCGAACCCGCTCCCCTGCTCGCCGGCGCGTGCGGCCTCCATTGCGGCATTCAAGCTGAGCAACTTGCTCTGCCGCGACATCTTTCGAACGAGGGCGACAAACTCACGGACTTCGTCCACGGACTGATCGAGGCGGGACAGGTGCTCGCGGGCCGCGCGGAAGCGCTCATCCAGGGTCGCCAGGGCGCTGGTGGCCGCATCGAGGTCACGCCCCACCTCATTGAGGCCAAGCGCCCGTGTTTCCGCGGCGGCGAGCAAGCTCCGTCGTTCCTGGTCCAGCCCCTGCGCGTGCGCCTCGAGAGTCGCCAGCGAGACGTCCAGGTGTTGCGCGAGTTCCGCGACGCTTCGCGCGCGATCCGCCACGCTTGTCGCCAGTTCTCCCGACCGCTGCGACGCGAGGTGGGTGTTACCGAGGTGTGTGGCGAATTCGCCCGCACGCGAAGCCGTGTCGCGGGTGTGCTCGCGGGCACCGTCGACCGTCGCGCGAAGGGTTGCCAATGCCCGGCGCAGCGCCAGCCGGGTCGTCCGCAAGCGGTGGCCGGCCTCCTTTGGTTCGCGCGTCAGGTCCCCGCGGCTCGCGGCGTCGAGCGACGTGGTCAACTCGACGACCTCTTCGCCAGCGGTATTGGGCGCGAGGACCAGGATGAGGGCGGCGGCGACGAGGCAGCCAATGCCGACGCCAACCGCTCCCACGGCCATGAGCGCGACCGGGCCAAGACGCGCCATCCCCTGTGCGGTGATCCACGCACCGACGGAGACGGCGATGGTTCCCACGACGACCAGGACGTGGGTCGCCCTGGACGTCCTCGCGTCAGGCGCTGAAGTGGGGTGTGAAGGCATCTCCCCTGCCAGACGACCGGGCGCGGAGGGAAGGCACGGTCGTGATAGATTGCGAAACCGGCGCCCCGGGGTGGGGGGCCGGCGACCCCATCCCGACGTTTCGAAATGACCGAACGGAGCCCCTCTGTGGACCCGGCAGCACCTGAGGGTTACGACCCAACTGCGGTGGAAGCGCGTTGGCAGGCGCGCTGGCGCGAACGGGGGACCAACCAGACCGATCTGGTGGGCGGCGAGCGGCCGTTCTACGCGCTCATGATGTTCCCGTACCCTTCGGCCGAGGGGCTGCATGTCGGAAACCTCTTCGCCTTTACCGGCACCGACATCTACGGCCGATTCCAGCGGTTGCAGGGGCACACGGTCTTCGAGCCACTCGGCTACGATGCGTTCGGCATCCACTCCGAGAACTACGCGCTGAAGGTCGGGGGGCACCCCATGCGCCTCATCCCCCGGAACATCGCGAACTTCCGGCGGCAGTTGGAGCGCGCCGGCCTGATGGTCGATTGGTCGCAGTCGGTCGACACCACCGACCCGTCGTACTACAAGTGGACGCAGTGGGTCTTCCTCCAGCTGTACAAGCACGGCCTGGCCTACAAGAAGAAGGCCGCCGTGAACTGGTGCCCGAGCTGCAAGACCGTGCTGGCCAACGAGCAGGTGGTGGCCGGGGCGTGCGAGCGCTGTGGCACGGTCGTTGAGCAGCGGCTGCTGGAACAGTGGTTCTTCCGCATCACCGACTACGCAGCGCGCCTGCTCGATAACCTGGACACGATCGACTGGTCGGAGACCACCAAGACGGCACAACGGAACTGGATCGGGCGGAGCGAAGGCGCGGAAGTGACCTTTGCCGTGCCGGGACACGAAGCGGGCATCACGGTCTTCACCACGCGACCGGACACGATCTTCGGTGCGACGTACATGGTGCTGGCTCCCGAGCATCCGCTGGTGTCCGCCCTGACCATGCCGGGTCAGCGCGACGCGGTGGAGGCCTACCGCGCGCGTGCCGCCAAGCAGGACCTGGTGTCGCGGAAGGTGAACAAGGAGAAGACCGGCGTGTTCACCGGGAGCCACGCCACGAACCCGGCGACCGGGCAGCCCATCCCGATCTGGATTGCCGACTACGTCCTGATGGAGTACGGCACGGGAGCGATCATGGCAGTGCCCGGGCACGACGAGCGCGACTTTGCCTTCGCCACGCAGTTCGGGCTGCCCATCGTGCGCGTGGTCGCCGCGGAGGGTGTGGACGCCGATGCGCCGCTGGCCGAGCCATACGTCGAGTCGGATCGTGGGCGCCTGGTGAACAGCGGGGCGTTCGACGGCCGGCCGGTGGCCGAGGGCAAGCGAGAGGTCACGGCGTGGCTCGCCGAACGCAAGGCGGGCCGGGCGGTGACCAACTATCGCCTGCATGACTGGTGCATCTCGCGGCAGCGGTACTGGGGGCCGCCGATCCCGATCATCTACTGCGACGCCTGCGGGCCGCAGCCGGTCCCCGAGGCGGACCTGCCGGTGGTGCTGCCCGACATCGAGGACTACCGGCCGGACGATTCCGGGATCTCGCCCCTCGCCCGCCACGCCGAGTGGTATCACGTCGCGTGCCCGCGTTGCGGGAAGCAGGGACGCCGCGAGACCGATGTCTCGGACACCTTCCTGGACAGCGGCTGGTACTTCCTGCGCTATCCCAGCGCCACCCGCAGCGACGTGCCCTTCGACCGCGCGCTCACGCGCAAGTGGCTCCCTGTCTCCACGTACATCGGCGGCAACGAACACGCCGTGCTGCACCTGTTGTACTCGCGGTTCATCACCATGGTGTTGCACGACATGGGGCACATCGACTTCGAGGAGCCCTTCACCCGCTTCCGGGCGCATGGCCTCATCATCAAGGAAGGGGCCAAGATGTCGAAGACGAAGGGGAACGTCGTGAACCCGGACCAGTTCATCGAGGACTGGGGTGCCGACGCCTTTCGTACCTACCTCATGTTCCTCGGGCCGTATGAGGAGGGCGGGGACTTTCGCGACGCCGGGATCAGCGGCGTCAAGCGGTTCCTGGATCGGCTCTGGCTGGCCGTCGCCGTGGGCACGGACGCGGCACCGGACGACACCGTGATGCGCAAGCTGCATCAGACGATCGACAAGTGCACCACCGACATCCCGAAGTTGTCGTACAACACGGCGATTGCCTCCATGATGGAGTACATGAACGTGCTGCGTAGGGGCGAGCGACGCCCAGCCCGTGCGGAGGTTGCGCCGCTGGTCCAGTTGGTGGCGCCGTTCGCGCCGCACCTGGCCGAGGAGCTCTGGGAACGGCTCGGAAACACCCGCAGCGTGTTTGATAGCGGATGGCCGGTGTTCGATGCCGCTCTCGCGCGAGAAGAGACGGTCCAGCTGGCGGTGCAGGTCAATGGCAAGCTGCGGGGCACGCTGACGGTCGACCCGGCCATCACGCAGGAGGAGGCGCTCGCGCTCGCGCTGGCCGATGGGAGCATTGCGAAGTTCGTGACCGGGGAGATCCGAAAGGTGATCTTCGTGCCGCGTCGGCTGCTGAACCTCGTGGTGTAGCGGTCGTGGGGGCGGCCGTGCCGCCCCCACCCACGTGCTACTGGATGGTGAACTCCTTCGCCATCCCGTGCTCCAGGTGGAGCTTCCCGTCTTTCGCGTCGGGAACGAAGCACAGGAGGATGTAGTTCCCCGGGGTGAGCTGCACCCGCACGTACGCCGTCCCGCCGGGCGACATCGGGGCCAGCCCGCCCAGCGGCTTGCCGGGGAATGGCCCGCGGTACGTCGCGGCCCATTGGCCGACGTCCGCCATGGTCTTGCCGGAGTCCAGGCGGGCAATAAAGAACTCGTGGGACTGCTGTGACGAGTTAGTCACCTTGATCACGTGCTCGCCCGGCGTCAGCGCCGGCGTCACATCGAACCCGTAGTCGACCAGGGTCATGGCGACGTCACCGGCCGGCGGCGGTGCGGACGGCGTGGACGAGGGGACGACGGTCAGCTCCCGCACCATGCCCTTCGCGATATGCGGCACCCGGTCTGGAATGTCGACCACGCAGAAGAGGGCGTACGTGCCGGCGGCGACGTCGTGCAGCACGATGGTGGTGTCGCCCGGCGCGGGTGGGTTCGGCCCGCCGATCTCGGTGAGCCAGGAGGGAAACGGCTTGGTCGGGTCGAGCGACTTGGCCGCCTCCAGGAAGTCGGCGTACGTCTTGCCCTCGCCGATCCGCACCACCATGGCGTGGTGGATCCCGGAGGTCGCGACGAGGTGAAACGCGGTGACGCCGCTGGGGATGGTGTCGGGGGCGGCCAGCGCGAAGTCGCTAGCCGTGATCGCCACCACGTTAGGCGTTGCCGCGACGGCCGAGTCGGCCGTAGGTGTCTCGGCGCGGGCGCATGCCAGCAAGGCGACCGAGCCGACGAGGAGGAGGGAAGCGAGGCGCATGGTGTCGGGAGCTGAAGGGGATTTCGACCGGGCGAGCGCACCACGCGGTCACGCATGGATACGTCGCTCCGCGCCCGTGAGATTGGATGCGATCGCGCCGCAGCGCTAGCGACGACCTGATGAGACGACGCACATTCCGGGGAGTTCATTCGCACCCTCTAATGCAACGGATCGCGTGACTGCCGCCCGAACCCTTATCGTCTCGCACGACGACGTCGTGCGCCTCCTCCCGATGGCCGCGTGCATCGACCTCATGGGCGAGACCCTGGGGGCTCTCACGAGGGGTGACGGACTCCTTCCACTGCGCACCGTGCTCCGATTGCCGGGGCAGCGCAACATGTTCGCCTCCATGCCGGCCGTGCTGGGACCATCGATCGGCGCCAAGGTGATCACGGTGTTTCCGGACAATGAGGGCACGCCGTACGAATCGCACATCGGCGTGGTGCTGTACTTCGAGAACACAAACGGCCGTCTGCTTGCCATCATCGATGCCTCCTCGGTCACGGCGATCCGCACGGCGGCGGTGTCGGGGCTCGCCACCCGCCTGCTGGCCCGCCCCGAGGCCAGGACGCTCGGTATCCTGGGGAGCGGCGTCCAGGCGATGACACACCTCGAGGCGATGTGTTCCGTCCGCGACTTCACCACGATCCGGGTGTGGAGTCGGCACCACCCCAACGCACTGGCGTTCGCCGAGCGTGCCGCGGCAGGGCTCGGTCGCACGGTCGAGGTTGTGCCACGGGCCGTGGATGCCGTCCGCGGGGCAGATGTCGTGTGCACGACCACCGGCGCGCGCGAGCCCGTGGTGCTCGGTGAGTGGCTCTCGCCCGGGACGCACATCAACGCCGTCGGTGCCAGCGTGGCCACGGCGCGTGAATTGGACTCCGAGGCGGTGCGCCGCGCGCGCCTGTATGTCGACCGGCGGGAGAGCGTGATGGCCGAGGCGGGCGACTTCCTCATCCCCCGCGAGGAAGGTGTCGTGGACAACACACACATTGTCGGCGAACTCGGCGAGCTGGTCCTGGGCCGCGTGCCGGGCCGGCGCACGGCCGACGAGGTGACCATCTTCAAATCGTTAGGCCTGGCGGTGGAGGACGTGGCCAGCGCGCGGTTCATCTACGAACGGGCGGAGGCCCTTGGCACGGGGACCTGGGTGGCACTGGGGGGGCTGCGATGAGGGAGCCGCTCCCGGTCCCCGTTCCGCTGGCGGACATCGAGGCCGCCCGGCGTCGCGTGGCCGGTACGGCGGTGCGCACCCCCTTGCTACGCCTCCACATCGATGCGCCGTGCACCCTGTGGCTGAAGCTGGAGAACCTGCAGCCGATCGGGTCGTTCAAGATCCGTGGCGCGGCGAACGCGATGGCCCTCGCGGATCCGGACGCGTTGGCGCGTGGTGTGTGGACCGCGAGCGCGGGCAACATGGCGCAAGGGGTCGCCTGGTGTGCCCGCGAGCGTGGGATCCCCTGCACGGTGGTCGTCCCCGATCATGCGCCCGCGGCGAAGGTGCAGGCGGTGGAGCGGCTCGGCGCGCGGGTGGTGCGCACACCCCACGAGGATTGGTGGCGCATTCTCGTGGAGCACGGTGCCCCCGGATACGATGGGGTGTTCATCCATCCGGTGAGCGAACGCGCGGTCATTGCGGGGAACGGGACCGTTGGCCTGGAGATCGTCGATGACCTTCCGGCCGTTGATGCCGTGGTCGTCCCGTATGGCGGGGGCGGGCTGGCCTGCGGCATCGCGTCGGCGCTGGCTGCGGTGGCGCCGCACGTGCCCGTGTTTGCGGCGGAAGTGGATACGGCGGCGCCGCTCGCGGCCGCCCTGCGCGCGGGGGAGCCGGTGCCCTTTGACTACCAGCCGAGCTTTGTCGACGGCATTGGCGGGCGCTCCGTCCTCGCGGAGATGTGGCCGTTGGCCAGGCGGTTGCTCACCAACTCGATCGTGGTCACCCTCGATGACGTGCGGGACGCCGTGCGCGTCCTGCTCGCGCGTGGACGCGTGCTCGCGGAGGGTGCGGGAGCGGCCGCGGTCGCCGCTGGTCGCAGTGGCGCGGCCGGCAGTGGAAATGTTGTCTGTGTCATCTCTGGTGGAAACATCAACCTGGACACGGTGGCGGGGTTCCTCGCCCCGCCCGCCGCGGCCATCCGCCCATGATCCCTCATCATCTCCCGATGCGATTCACCCTGTGCGCGCTGCTGCTGCCCGTTGCCGCCACGGCCCAGACGCCGCCGGAGTTCGCCGCGGCGCGGCGTGTGATTGATTCGTTGATGACTGCGCATCGGCTTCCCTCGGTGTCGGTGGCGGTGGCTAAGGACGGTCGCGTGACCTGGGAGCAGGCCTTCGGGCTCGCGGACCGTGAGAAGTCCGTCGCGGCGACGCCCAACACGGCCTACTCACTGGCGTCGATCTCCAAGCCGTTCACCGCCACGGGCCTCATGAAGCTCGTGGAGCGAGGACGGGTGCGGCTCGATCGTCCGGTGAACGAGTACCTCGGCGCCGCGAGGCTCCGCGCCTTCGAGGGCAAGGCCGCGCAGGCGACGGTCCAGCACGTGCTGACGCACACCGCCGGCTTGCCCTTGCACTACCAGTTCTTCTATCGCGATGCCGGGTACGGCGTCCCGACCACGGACGAGACCATCCGGCGGTTCGGTATCCTCACCTATCGTCCGGGTGGCGGCTACCAATATTCGAACCTCGGGTTCGGCCTCCTCGACTACGTGATCCGGCGCCAGGGGGGCACGACCTACGGGGACTACATGCGGCGTGAGGTGTTCGATCCCCTCGGCATGACGCACACCAGCGTGGGGCCACGCCCCGGGCTCGAGGCCGAGACCGCCGTGCGCTACAGTAGCGAAGACCAGCCGATTCCGTACTACACGTTTGACCACCCGGGGGCGAGCGAGGTCTACGCGAGCGCCCACGACCTCGTGCGTTTCGGCCTGTTCCACCTAGGCCAGGCCGTCGAGGGGCAACAGGCGATCCTCACCCCGGAGACGCGCGCCGCGATGCAGCGTGATGTGGCCGTGGAGGGACCGGGATCCACCCGGGGCCTCGGCTGGGCGATTCGCTCCGATGAGTTTGGCTACCGCCGCGTCTCCCACACGGGCGGGATGCCGGGGGTGACCACGATGCTGGCGCTGTATCCGCAGGCCAATGCCGTGGTGGTTGTCCTGCTCAACAAGTCGGTGCCGCAGGCCATGGCGCGCATCGCGCAGGAGCTGGCCGCGGCGGTGTTGCCGGGCTATGAGGGCAAGCTGCGCGAGATGCTGGCCCGGCCGACCGCCGTGCCCGTCGCGGCGGACTGGACCTCGCTCATGGGGCAGTGGCGCGGGTATGTGCGCTCCTACGCCGACTCGGTGGCGGTGCGCGTGACGATCGATGCGTCGGGGCCGCGCGATGTTCGCATCGGCGGAGTCAGCGTGGAGCGTCCCGCCACCAGCAGCTGGAGCAACGGCGTCTTTGCCATGAGCACGCCGTCCCCGCTGGCGGCGCCCGACATCAAGCGACAGCCCCACGTCCTGTCGTTTGCCCTGCGGCCCCGCGGCGACACGCTCAGTGGGTATGCGGCTGCGATCTCCGGGCTGCCCGAAGCCACGCGGCAGTACTTCGCCCTGTCGTCCTATGCCCGATTGGTGAAGGAGCGCGTGGCCCGCACGTCCACCCTGCCACGCCCCGGGCAGCCATGACCGAACCGACGACCGGCCGCGACCCGCGCGTACGCAACCTCGTCTCGGTCGGCGCCGGCGTGTTCATCGGCGTGATCCTGATCGTGATCCTGCAAGCGGCGAATGCCATGGCCTTTCCGCCGCCTCCCGGCACCGACCCCAACGATCCGGAGTCGATGCGCCGCGCGATGGCCGCGATGACCACGCCGGCCTACATGGGGCTCGTCGCGGGGTACCTCATTGCCACCACCGTGGCCTGCACCCTCGCGGCCCGCCTCGCCGGCACCGATCCCTCGCGCCGTGCGCGCCTCGTCGGCCTCGCGTTCATTGTCGCCGGGGTCATGAACTTCCGGGCGATTCCGCACCCGGGCTGGGTCGTCGTCGCGACGCTGGCTGCGTTTGTCTCCGCGATGGTCCTCGGCCCGCGACTCGCTGGCCGGGTGTCGTAGCGCCCGCAGCGTCAGCCCAGGTATCCGCTGATCCACTCGCCGGCGTAGTAGCCGGCGATCGCGACGCCAAGCCCGACGACAAACATGTCGATGCCGGACCGGATCACGCCGCGGCCGGTGAAGAGTGACCGCGCGGCCCCCACCAGGAAATGGGCCGCCATCGCCAGCACGAAGGACGCCACGATCGCCGGCCTCCCGGAGGTCACGAAGAACGGGAACACCGGGATGAGCGCGCCGATTGCGGTGGCGAGCCCCGTGATCCAGGCCTCACGCCATGGGTTGGTCGCTTCTCCGGAGATCCCCAGCTCGAGCTGGACCTTCTCCTTCAACATGCGCTCAGGGTCTCGCATCGCATCACGGGCCAGGGCCTGGGCTCCGTCCGGTGACATCCCCTTGGCCTCGTACAGCAGGGCCAGCTCCTCTTGCTCGAGCTCCGGCATGAGGGCGATCTCGTCGCGCTCCATGGCGATCTCGTTGTCGTACACTTCCTGCTCGCTCTTCGCGGCCAGGTAGCCGCTGGAACCCATGGAGAGGGCATCGGCCACCAATCCCGCGACACCCGCGACCACGACGGCTTCGTGCTGCTGAGTGGCCGTCGCGCCAAGGACGCCGGCCACCAATCCGAAATTCGCCGTGAGGCCATCGTTGAAGCCGTAGACCACGTTGCGGAGGAACCCACCGGACTCCGCACGGTGCCATGGCTCGCTGCTACCGCCGGCGATGCGCGAGAGTTCGCTGGCGTGTTCAGCGCTCTCGCGGGCGAGGAGCAGCGACTCGTCGCTCCCCGCCATCCCCTTGGGGGTGCCACGGTGCATCGACAAGTAATGACGCACCTCCCGGCCTTCCTCCCGAAGCAGGGCCGGGAGGATCGTGCGCGCGCCAAAGCGCCTGCCTAACGCGACGGTGAGACGCGCGCGCAGGGTTGGGCGATGAGGTCCAGGGGACGCACCATGCTGCTCCAGCAGGTCTCGCCAGATCGACAGGTGTCGATCCTCCACGTCCGCAAGCTTGCGAAAGACCTCACGGCGCGCTGGCTCACCTTCGACGGCGGCGAGCGCGCGGTACAGGAAGGCGGCGTCGCCTTCGTCCTGCCAGTGTTCGCGAAAGGCGCTGAGGTCCGGGGTGGGCGCAGGCATCAACAACCTCGAGAGAGCGGGCCCCGGGAAGGTCGGGAAACCCTCGTCGCGGCCGCGGTGACTGATCGCATGTAACGTAACCCGAATGCCCATGACGACCCTTCGATTTCTCGCGCCCCTCGCGCTCGTGGCCGCTGCCGCGGACCTCACCGGCCAGCAGGTCCGTACCTTCTCCTCCACGGCCCGTGACGATGATCGACCCCGGATCGGGGTGACCACCGGCCCCGGCGGCTCTCGCGATACCCTTGGCCTGCTGGTGACCGATGTAACCCGCGGCGGCCCTGCGGCCACCGCGGGCATCGAGGAAGGGGACCGACTGGTGTCGGTGAATGGCGTCAACTTGCGGCTGTCGGCACAGGACGTCGAGGACCTGGAGCTGGCCGGGATCGGGACCCGGCGCCTCGTGCGTGAGCTTGGCAAGGTGAAGGCCGGCGATCGGGTCACCCTCAAGGTGTACCGCGAAGGGCAGGTCCGTGACGTGGCGGTCACGACGGTCACTGCCGACGCGTTGCAGCCGGAACGGGTGACGGTCGCGTCGACCCGGCGCCGGTCTGATGAGCGAGCAACGTTAGGCATCGGGCTCGGCATGTCCGGATCACGGCGCGACACACTCGGCATTCTCGTGGCGTCCGTGACCGACGATGGACCGGCAGACAAGGCGCGCATCGAGGAAGGGGACCGCATCGCCGCCATCAATGGCGTTGACCTGCGGGTCCCCGGGGCGGATGCGGGCGACTGGAGCATGAGCAACAGCCGCATGCGGCGACTCACGCGTGAGATGGAGAAGGCAAAAGCTGGCGACGAGGTCGAGTTGCGCCTCATGCGCTCCGGCCAGGCGCGGACCGTGCGCGTGAAGACGATCGCCCAGAAGGACCTGCCGCGGTCGGGGTCGATCGCCATCGGGGACGACGGGTTCTCGTTCTTCGGCGATGGCGCGCGCGGCTTCTCGTTCTCCATGCCGCGTGGGGGCGTGCAGGCGCTGCCGCGCTTCGATGGTCAGGGGATGATGTTCTTTGATCGTGGCGAAGATGGGCGGGTCGACCTTCGGATGTCGCCAGAGCGTCGGGCCGAGCTCGAGGGTCGCGTCGAGGAGCTGATGCGTCGGTTTGACGGAGGTCGGGTCATCGTCCGTCCTCGTGTGAGAATTCAGAGCGACGAGAGTGGCGCCGGCGCTGCCCCGAAGGTCGAGGTCCGCGTCAGGCGCTCAGGTGCGACCGCGATGTAGCAACGGGACGGGACGTCCTCCAGGGAGCCGAAAGGGCCGGGCCTTCACGCCTCGGCTCTTTCATCGTTCCATGTCAGGGTTGCCCTTTCGTTCCCACGGATTTAGGATAGACTCACTTTCTCTTTCGTTGATCCGTATGTCCATGCGGTGGCGTCTTGGCGCTGGCCTCCTTCTTTTCGCCCGTGTCGCGGCCTCCCAGGTCGCGGCGGCGGTCACCGTGCGAATCACCGATCAGAGCGCGACGCCGGTTCGCGGGGCTCGCCTCGAAGTTGTGGGGGCCGATGTTGGAGTGAGCGCGGGGGCTGATGGCCGTGCGAGACTCCGTTTGGCGGCGGGACTGCATAGGGTCCTCGTAACCGCCCTCGGGTTTGCGCCGCGACAACTGCATCTCGAGATCGTCGGGGACGGCACCGACCGGATCGAGGTGGTACTGGAGCGTACCGCGCTCTCTTTGGCTGGCGTGACCGTCACTGCCGCGCCCACCGCGCAGTCACTCGGCGATGTTGCCGCACCGGTGAGCAGCATGGACGCGCGCGCCCTGAATCGATCGCTGGCGAACTCGCTGTCTGCGACCTTGTCGCGACAGGCCGGGGTGACGGTGCGCTCGCAGGGACCGGCGGCCTCCATGCCCATCATCCGCGGCCTCACCGGTGATCGTATTGTGGTGCTGCAGGACGGACAGCGGGCTGCGGACCTCGCGTCGACCGCGTCGGACCACGGCATCACGGTGGACCCACTCGCCGCCCGGGGCATCGAGGTCGTGCGCGGCCCGGCCGCCCTGTTGTACGGCTCGAATGCGTTAGGCGGAGTGGTGAACGTCATCTCGGACGACATCCCCAGGGTCATACCGGCCGGGCGCACGACGAGCCTTGCCCTCACCACGGAGTCGGCGATGCGGGGCGGCGGGGGGTGGGGGGAGGTGGTCCAGCCGCTCGGCCAGCACGCGGCGGTCACCATGAAGGGTGGCGCCCGATCCCATGCGGACCAGTTAACTCCTGCAGGGCCACGGCTGGGCAATACCAGTTCGAGGAATCGTTCGGCGGTCATTGGTGCTGGGGCCTCGCGCGACGGGTGGGCGGCGGGCATGGCGTGGCGAAGGTACGGCTTCGAGTATGGGCTCCCATATCGGGACCGTCCGGAGGAGGGGATCCGCTTGCGCGGGGCCCGCGAGGAGCTGCTTGCTCGCGCCACCGTGCCACGTGTCGGGCCATTCTCCCAACTCCGTGTGGAGGGCGGTCACCAGCGCTATGCCCACGACGAAGTGGCCACAACGGGCGATGTCGCCACGACCCTCGGGCTGGTGACGACCCAGCTGCAGATGATTGGGGCCGTTCGGCCAGCAGGCGTTGTGGCCGGTGGTGCACTGGGGTTGACCTGGTCGACTCGGGAGAACGGGGTGACGGGTGAGCAGGCGCTCACGCCGCCGAGCCGGGTGGAGCAGACGGGCGCGGTGCTGTTCCAGGAAGTGCGGGTTGCGAATCGTCTGCGCGTTCCGGTCTCCGTGCGTGTTGAGCGGACGAGCATCCGTTCGGTGTCCAGTGTTCAATTTGGCGATGCCGTGTCGCGTCGTTTCGATGCGGTGTCCGCGTCGGGCGGTGTGGTGTGGTCCCTGTTCAGAGCCGGTTCACTGGCGCTCAGTGGCGCCCATGCGGTTCGGGCACCGTCCGTCGAGGAGCTATTCTCCCGGGCTGGCCACGCGGGCACGGGAGCCTACGAAATCGGCAACGCGGCGTTGGCACCTGAGGTTACCGACGGTGTCGACCTCGTGTGGCGTGTGGAACGACCCGGGATGCGGGCGCAGGTCGCCGGGTATCACTCCTCGGTGCGTGGGTGGATCGGCATGTACCCTACGGGTCGGGACACATCGGTTGTCGTGGGTGATGTCGCGAAGGTTCTGCCGCTCTTCGTGGTCAGCCAGCGGCCCGCCCGTCTCACGGGGCTGGAATTCGACGTTGAGCGGGTGATCCGGGCGCACGTCGTGGCCGGCCTGGTCGGCGATGTCATGCGGGCGCGCGACGCGACAGGAGGAGCCTTGCCGTTCATGCCTGCCGCGCGCCTTGGCGGGCACGTGCGCTACGACAACCAGCGCGTGCAGCTCGGGGGTGCGGTGCGGCGTCAGGCGCGGCAGGGAGAGGTCCCGGACGGAGAGTACCGGGCACCGGGGTACACCCAGGTCGACGGGTTTCTCGGCCTGACCTGGTTTGCCGGCCCGGCGATGCATGGCGTCATGCTGCGCGTGGACAACGCCGGCAACCGCTTGACGCGGGATGCCACGAGCCGGGCGAAAGACTATGCCCCAAATGCCGGTCGCAACCTCTCCCTCACCTACCGCGTGTCGTGGTGAGCATGGAACTGGAACTGGCCGTCCTGCTGACGCTGTGTATTGTGGGTCCAGCGACCTTTGCCGTCTTCGAGGTGGAGACTCCGGCGTGGCGCAAGATGCTCAAGTGGGGCCTGGTGTGCGCGCTCACCCTGCTCCTGGCGCAACGCGTCGGCCACTGGGCCCTCCTGCTGCCAGGTGTGCTCGCTGCAGCCGGGCTAACCGTCCATATGATCTGGTGTCGCCGGAACGGGATCCACCCGCTCCGGGCCACCCCGCGGCGTCGGTACTACGCGCTGCGGGGGTGGCCCTGGGTGGAGTGAGGGGAGCGCTGCTAGAACTCGATCTGCGCGCCCAGCTCAACGACCCGGTTGGGCGGAATGCTGAAGTACTGCGTCGCCGATCGGGCGTTGCGCGACATGATGGCAAAGAGGCGCTTGCGCCACCGGACCATTCCCTCGTTGCTGGTCGCGATCAGCTGCTCACGCCCGAGGTAGTAGGTGGTGTCCATCTTCTTGGTCTTGATGCCCGCTTCCGAGAGGCGGGCGCGAATGTCCTCGACGTTGGGCTGCTCCATGAAGCCGTAGAGCGCACGCACCCGATGGACCCCCTCGGAGAGGGACTCGAGGCGAATTCGGTCGGAGCTCGGCACCTCGGGCACCTCACGTGCGATGATCGAGAGCAGGATGACCTGCTGGTGCAACACCTTGTTGTGCTTGAGGTGGTGGAGCAGGACGACAGGTGTTCCCTCGGACTCCGAGGTCATGAAGATCGCCGTGCCGGGGACCCGCACGACCTTGCTGGTCTTGAGGCTCTGCACGAAGTCCTCAATGGGCAGCGAGTTGCGGGTCATGAACTGCCGCAATAGCTCCCGGCCGCGCTTCCAGGTGGTCATGAGGGCGAATACTGCGGTGGCAATCGCGAGGGGCACCCACCCACCGGTGGGAACCTTGAGCAGGTTGGCGGAAAAGAACGTCAGGTCAACGATCATGAACCCCGACAGGAACGCGAGGCACTTGCCGCGGCTCCACCCGAAGCGCTCGCGCGCGACGGAGACGAACAGCAGGTTGGTGATCACCATCGTGCCTGTCACCGCGACGCCGTACATCTGGCCGAGCTCCTCGACACTTCCGGCCATCACCACGAGCGCCAGGGTCCCGATCGCGAGCGCGATGTTGATCTCCGGGATGTAGATCTGTCCTGCCTCCTCCTTTGAGGTGTGGACGATGGTGACGCGCGGCGAATATCCCAGCTGCACGGCCTGTTGGGTCAGCGAGAACGCACCTGAGATCAGCGCCTGGGAGGCCACGATGGCCGCCAACGTCGCGATGACGATTTGTGGCACCAGCCACCACGATGGCACCAGCAGGTAAAACGGGTTCTCGGCGGCGCTCGGGTTCGCCAGGATCAACGCGCCTTGTCCGAAGTAATTGAGCAGCAGCGCCGGGAGGACCAGCGCGACCCAGGCGAGACGGATTGGCTTGCGGCCGAAGTGTCCCATGTCGGCGTACAGCGCTTCGCCGCCGGTGACCACGAGCACGACCGCCCCGAGGACCACGAAGGACTTGACCGGGTCATCCGTGAAAAAGCGCACCGCGTACATGGGATTGATCGCGGCAAAGATCTCCGGGTGCATCAGGATGCCGCGTATCCCGAGGACCGCAATGCTGGAGAACCAGGCCAGCATGATCCAGCCGAAGAGACCGCCGATGCGCGCCGTGCCGTGGTACTGGAAGTAGAACAGGGTGGCGATGATGACGAACGTCACCGGAACCACGAGGTGCTCAAAGGCGGGATTGAGGACCTTGAGCCCCTCCATCGCCCCTACCACCGAGATGGCCGGTGTGATGATGCCGTCGCCATAGAGGAAGGCTCCGCCAAAGAGGCCGAGCATGATCAGGGCGGTTCGTCCACCGCGTCCCGACTTCCGCTCGCTGCGCAGGATCAGGGCCAGCAACGCGTACACGCCGCCTTCGCCCTTGTTGTCTGCGCGGAGGATGAAGCCCACGTACTTCACGGAAACAATCAGCACGAGGGACCAGACAATCAGCGACAACAGGCCGTACACCCGCCCCGAATCGGCGACCAGGCCGTACACCGGCTTGAACGCGTCCTGGACGGCGTACAGGGGGCTGGTCCCGATGTCGCCATACACCACGCCGAGGGCGGTGAAGGCCAAGAGGGCGAGTCGCTTCCCGTGCGGGTCCGCCTCGGCTTGAGGGCGTAGGGGCGCGACCGGCACTTCGGCCGTCATCGCCGCGGTCGTCAGGGCCGCGGAGAGTGGATTGTCGCCCCCGGAGTTGTCTGCGGGGGCGTTGGGGTGGTTCATATGTGAACGCCTCACCGTCCCGGGGGGATCGATCGGCGCATTCGGGCTGAGGTTGTTCCGTGGGGGGAACCCCACGAAAAACGGGCCGCGGCAATGGCGCCGCAGCCCGTCTCGAATTTATGGTGCTGTTCCGCCCCGTCCAGCGACGAGCGTCACGCGCCGCGTTCCGGGCCCTCCGTCGCCGCCGCAGGTCGCTTCAGGATTTCCTCGATCTCGCGGGATGCGCGCTCAAGAACTTCCAGGATCTGGCGCGAGGTTTCGGGATGCCGGAGATGCTCGCGCGAAGCGCCAAAGGTCGCCTTGGCAACATGCCCAAAGGCCCGCCCAACCTCGCGCATCCCCTCGCTGAAAACCGTGGCCCCAATGTCACTGATTCGCTCAAAGATGTCGTCGACCGTCTCCTGATTACGGTCGAGATACTCTCTTCCTTCTGTCGTGATAGTGTACACCTTCTTTCCACCTTCTTCGGAGGACGTAGCATGCCCCATATCCTCGAGGAGGGTCAACGTGGGATACACGGCACCAGCGGAGGGTGAATACGCGCCGCCGGACTTTTCCTCGATCGCCTTCATGATTTCGTACCCGTGGCGCGGCTTCTCGGCGAGGAGCTGAAGGATCACAACCTTGAGGTCTCCCTGGGCGAACATCCGCCCGCCCCATCCGCCACGCGCGCGCCGCCCACCGCCGAAGAAAAACTCACCGAAAGGCCAATCACGCCCACCGCGACGATTGCGATTCGGGCCGCACCAGTGCTCGGAGTGCCACATGCCGGTACCCTCGGTAAAGATATATCGAAAAGATATTGCGTAAGCCGGGCCCGGCAAGGGGGGCTTTAAAACGGAGAGGGCGCCCGGCAATCGCCGAGCGCCCCTGGTACCCTTGGAGTGACGTGATCTACTCGTACCGAAGGGCCAGGATAGGATCCAGTCGCGCGGCCCGCCGAGCTGGCCAGACCCCGAAGAGCACTCCAACGACGGCCGAAAAGCCGAATGCCAAGCCGACTGAGGTGGGCGAAATCGAGGTGTTCCACTGGAACGCGTTACTGAGCCAGGTTGCGATGCCAGTCCCAAGCAGGATACCCAGCAGTCCGCCGAGGAGACACAGTACGACCGCCTCGATGAGGAACTGGATGAGGATGTTCCAGCGCGTCGCGCCGAGGGCCTTCCGCACTCCAATCTCGCGGGTTCGCTCGGTGACAGAGACCAGCATGATGTTCATGATGCCGATGCCACCCACGAGGAGCGACACGGCCGCGATACCAGACAGCAGGTACGTGAACACCTCGGTCGTTTCCGCGAAGGTGCTCAGGAAGTCCGACTGGTTGCGGATGCTGAAGTCGTCGGGACGACCTGGGCGGATCCGGTGCTCGCGACGCAGGACGCGCTGAATCTCCGCTATCGTCTCGTCGATCTTGTCCTCGGATGGCGCGAGGACGGAGATGGATCTGAGGCGCTCCGTGCCGAGGGCACGATACCGCGCCGTCTGCAAGGGAATGAAGAGCTGGTCGTCCGGGTTCTGAAAGCCGCCGGACTGTCCCTTTGCCTCGAGCACTCCGACGACCGTGAACTGGATCCCGCGGATGCGAATGGGTTCGTCGAGGATCGCGTACGGTCCGTTGAGTCCAAGGTTCTTGACGACTTCGGGACCGATCACGGCGACGCGGGCCTTGGCCGCATCTTCTGCCGAGGTGAAGAACCGACCAGCGGCGAGCTTGAACTTGCGAACCTCGGGGTAGTTGCTGGTCGTGCCGACTACCGAAGTTCCGGTGTTCTTGTTCAGGTACGTCACCTGAAGGTCCCGCGCCATTTCGGGTTGGATGGCAGCGAGGTTGTTGCCCTTTTCCTCCAGGGCGACCGCATCCTTCATGACCATGCGGGCCCGGTCGTTGAACGAGAAGAACCCACCCCCCATGCGCTGTTGGCCGGGGGATACCGTCAGCAGGGTCGTCCCGAGCGCGGCGATCCGGTCCTTTACCGCCAGTTGCGCACCGGTGCCCAGGGCGATCATCGCAATGACCGCTGCGACGCCAATGACGATGCCGAGCATCGTGAGCATCGAGCGCAGCTTGTTGGCCCGCAATGCACCGAGGGCGACGACGAAGATTTCGCCGAGTACCATGGCGGGGACCTATTGGCGCGGGGGGCCGCCGCCGGGGGCGCCACCAGCGCCTCCGGTTGCCCCACCGGTGGTCGCCGACCCTTGCTGGCGCTGCATGCCGGGCATCCCGCCGCCTGTCATTTGCCGGAACCTGGCGTTGGAGGAGTCACGCGCCGCTTGGATCGCCGCCGTCGCCAGTAGGGCCACCTGGTCGCCCTCATTGAGGCCGGAGACAACCTCCGTGTAGTCGAAGTTGGCCGCACCGAGCCGGACAACCTTTGGCGTGTAGGTGCCGTTGGCGACCACAAAGACCACGCCGGTGCGAGTCCGCACGCGCGTGGGGAACTCGCCGCCCTGTGTGGGGCGTGCCCCCCCGGTTCGGCCAGTGGCGGACTGACCTGCGGCGGGTGACGCACCAGCTGGTCCCTGTCCACCGTTAGACGGCTGGGCCTGGGCACCCGGCGCGCCGCCGGGTCGGCCGCCCCCCTGACAGCCGCGGGCGATCATCGCGTCGACGCCCAACTCGCCGTACAGCTTGGTGGATTCCTCGCGCATCGCCGCGAAGTCGACCTGGCCGTCCATCATCTTCTGGCGCAGGTCGGCAAGCTGCTTGGCCACGGCCGGCTTCTTGGCCAGGGCGTCGCGGTACTTCGCGCAATCGGCTTCGCTCGCCTGCGGCGCCTGGCGTCCAGCACCACCTTGACCACCGGGCCGACCTCCTTGCTGCGGGAGTTCCACGTCACCGGGCATCATCCGCATGCCGCGCGGGGGGCCGCCCATGTTGGGGAGGCCCTGTTCCTGCTGACCGCGACGTCCGCCACCGCCCATGCCACCGAACTGCTGCATCTGCGCCTGGATCGAGGCGCTGACGCTGTCCGGGATGAGTCCCATCGATCCCGCGAGCATGGGTGCCTCGCGCGTCGTGCGGATCGCGTCATTCGGGATGGCGAGCACGTTCTCCCGGCGCTCCACGAGCACCGAGGCCTCGCCATTCATGCCGGGCTTCAGCAGGCCTTCGCTGTTGTTGAGGTTGATGAGCACGGGGAACATCGTCACGCTTTGCTGGATAACGGCCTGCGGCTCGATTTTCTCGACGGTGCCCTGGAACGGTCGGTCAGGGAAGGCATCGACGGTCACGGTGGTCTGCTGACCGGCGGTGACCTGGCCGATGTCCGTTTCGTTGAACAGCGCGCGCATGCGCACCTTGGTGAGGTCGGCCATCTTGAGGAGCGTGGTGCCGCCACCGACGCCGCTGGTCGCCGACGTGATCACCTGGCCTAACGAGACCGTCTTCTCGATGATGGTCCCACTGTTGGGGGCACGGACCGTGGCGTCGTCCAGTCGCTGCTGGGCGAGGTCGAGCGAGGTGCGCGCCCGGATCACGGCGGCTTGCGCGTTCGCGTAATCCAGCTGCGCGGTCTCATGTTCCTGCGCGGTGATGATGCGCTGGCCGAACAGGTCGTCGTTGCGCTTCTTTTGCGCTTCGGAGACTTGCAGGCGCGCCTCGGCGGCGTTGAGGTCCGCGCGCGCCTGGTCGAACTGGTTCTGGACGTCCCGGGTTTCCAGCTGCACGAGCAGGTCGCCGGCGGCAATCTTGCTCCCGGTCTCGACGGTCATCTGGGTGATTTGCCCGGACGACTTGGACTTGACCTCGACGACGTTGATCGGCTCGATGGCTCCGGAGGCGGTGGCGTCGAGCACGATGGTCCGCCGGGTCACGGCGGCCGTCGGGATGGTGATCTCCTGCACTTCTTCCTTCTTGCAGGCGGCGACGAGGACGCCGAGCAGGAGCAGGCGCGATGTAGTCACGGATGGAGCGGTCATGGAGGGGACCCGGTCAGGGGATGGTGCGGCCGAGCAGGGCCTCGATCTGGGCCTTGGCCAACCGGGCGTCGTAGCGCGCCTGGATCAAGGAAAAACGCGCTTGGTTGAGGGTGCTCTGGGAGGTCAGGACGTCGAGCAAGGTCGAGGAGCCCAAGGCGTATCGCTGGTTCTGGACGCGAAGGTCTTCGTCTCCGGCTTCCACCGAGGCCAGCTGGATCCCGATGCGCGCTTCGGCGAGCCGCAGCGAGCCCAGCAACTGGGTCAGCTGCTGTTCCGCTGCGAGGCGGGCATCGCGCAGTTGAGCCTGTGCGTTGGTCTCGGCGATCGATGCGCGGGCCTGGTTTTCCTCACGCGTGAGCCCGTTGAAGATCTGGTAGTTGAAGTTGAGGCGCAGGGTGCGGAGGCTGCTGAACGGGCCGCCGGTTGGTGCAAAGGCTTCGTCGGTGCGCTGGCCGCTGAGGCCGTAGCCCAAGCTGAAGGTCGGCCAGTAGCTGGTCTTTGCCGAGCGGCGCGCCTGGGCGGTCGCCGCCAGCTGGCGGCGCGCGGCGACGATGCTCGGGGATTCTTCCAGCATGCGGCGGATCTCGACCGAGTCCAGCCGCACCTGCGGGACCGCGGCGCCTTCCTCGTTCACCGCCGTGACATTGTCGTTGGTGCCGGTGATGCGGCTGAGGTTGGCCGCAGCCACGCGGATGTTGTTTTCCGCATTGAGGATCGAGAGTTGCGCGTTGCCGACTGCAATCACCGACCGGAGCGAATCTGACTTGGTCGCAGCGCCTGCGGCCACCCGTGCGCTGGCGACCTTGAGCTGCTGATCGGCCTGGGCGAATTGCGCCTGGGCAGCGGCGCGCGATTCCCGTGCGGCGAGGATGTTGAAGTATTGCTGGCTGACGTCCAGCGCAACCCGATAGTTGGAGAGGCGCTCGTTGGCCTCGGCGGCGTCCTGCTCCGCCTGCGCATTGCGCAGGTTGAACAACCGGCGCCCGGCATCGAAGAGTTCGAGGTTGGAGTTCAGGCCGCGAGAGAAGCTCCACGGGGTGGAGATCGCGACGAGGCGCCCATTGGGCCCGAGGTTCTCACCGTTGGAACTCGAGGCGCCCGCGGACATGCTGAACGTGGGGAGAAACGTGCCGTACGCCGTGCGCACGGCGGCATCACTCGCGCGGATCTGACCGCGCGCCGAGACGGTCGATGGCGAATTCAGCTGCGCGAGCCGGATGGCTTCCTCGAGCGAGATGGCGCGGGCGCCGTCCTGCGCGGCCAACGTACCGGGCAGCAGGCCCAGGATCAGGAGTCGCTTCATGCCCGCCCGTCTTCCTTCTTGGTGGAGTCACTCAGGTCGCGGAGCATGGCCTCGAATTCTGCGCGCTGGCGCTCATCCAGGACATCCCGCATGTGATCGCGCGCCTGAAGCTTGATGCTGTCGAGCTGTGGCCTGAGCGGTGCCATCGCCTTGCGATACTGCTGCGAACGCCCGTCGAGGATCGAGTCCATCTGCGCGCGCTGGACCCCAGACAGCTGGAGGCGGCTGGACATGACCTCGACGAGGGGATTCTCGCCGCGGACCACGCACACCTTGCCTCGCTCCATGTATCGATTGGCGCTAAAGCCTAACGCCCCGCCCGTGATAAAGGTTCCAAGGAGAAAGGCAAGCGCCACGTTTTTCTGTGCTTTCACGGTGGCTCCCTAATGCGTGAGGAGGTAGCGGAGCGTCTGGTTGCGATCACGGTCGACCGGAGCCACCACTTCCGAGAGCAGCGGAATCTCCGCCGGGGTGTCGAGCAGTTCGCGCACGGCGAGGCGTTCCTGCGCGGCGCGGGTCTGCCACGAGGCTACCCCGATGACGATGATCGCGGCCGCGGCCGCCGCCAAACCATACCGTGCCCAGCCGGACAGCCACGCGGACCAGTCGCGGCCACTTTCGCCGCGCACGCGGGCCATGACGCGGGCTTCCAGTTCCTCCCAGTATGACGGATTGGAGGGCGCACTGTAGTGCGACACGAGGGTCCGTCGCACGTACATGTCGTCGGCCTCGGGGAGGCGGGGGTCCTGGGAGAAGCTCATAAGTGACTCCGGATGCCGCTAAGCGCCTGGCGCAGCCGGGCGCGTGCGTGATGCAGGTCGGAACGGGCGGTGCCTTCAGGGATGCCGAGCATCTGGCCGATCTCGGCGTGCTTGAACCCTTCTACGTCGTGGAGGACGATCACCGATCGTTGGCGATCACCTAACGATGCCAACGCTGCGTCCAGCCGTCGCCGCAATTCGTCCGACTCGGCCGGGTCACGAAACGGCGAGGCCATGGTGTCGGCGAGTGCGTCGGCGTCCCGCACCTTCTTGCGGCGCGTGATGTCGAGGGCGGCATTGGCGACGATGCGGTGGAGCCAGGCTCCAAAGGCCTGATCGGGGATGAACCGCTGGAGGGCCCGATAGGCGTGCAGGAACCCCTCCTGCACAGCATCCTCAGCGTCCTCGTGCGTGAGCACGATGGCCCGCGCCACAGCGTAGGCGCGCCGCTGATGGATGCGAACCAGTGAGGCGAACGCGTCCGGGTCCCCTTGCTGGGCCGCCACGACGTGTCCCTGCTCCACGGAACGATCGGCGACCTCACCCACGAGGCGGAGCCTCGGGGTCGGGGTCGGCAGCATTCCCGCAGTGGCAGTGGCAGTCGTCACAGGTGGTCAGCAGATCGTCACTCCCTTGAACGCGGTTGTCGCGCGCAATGTTGACCCCGGGGTCATGCGGGCGGCCTCGGCGTGCCATCCAGGCCGAGCACTGGCGCGACGGACCGCATGGAGTCGATGACGAAGCGGATATGGGGCTCGAGTTCGACGCCGAGGTCGGCCGCTCCGTTAATGACATCCTCGCGGTTGACCCCCCGGGCAAAGGCCTTGTCCTTCATCTTCTTCTGGACAGAACGCGGGTCGACCTCGTGGACACTGCGGCTTGGGCGAACCAGGGCGGTCGCCGTGATGAGCCCGGACAGTTCGTCCACCGCAAAGAGCGTTTTCGCCATGCGGGTGACCCGGGGGACACCCGAGTAGGTGGCGTGTCCCAGGATGGCCTCGAGGATTGGTTCCGGATACCCGAGCCCGCGGAGTATCCTCACCCCTTCGGCCGGGTGCTCCGCATCTGGTGAGTGTTCGGCATTCGGCCAGCGCTCGTAGTCGAAGTCGTGCAGGAGTCCGGCGAGCCCCCATGCCTCCTCGTCCTCACCGAAGTGGCGGGCGTAGGCCCGCATGGCGGCTTCCACGGAGCACATGTGCTTTCTCAGCGAATCAGAAGCGGTGTACTCGCACATCAGCGCGTGAGCGGCTTCCCGCGTGGGCAGGGTCATGGCAGGTGATTGGGTGATCGACCGTGGGAAGGTGCCGCTGCAACGCGGTCTGAACCAGAGGCGCCCGCAGCCCGGCAAGTGCAATCGCACTGTCTGGCGGGGTGCGGACCAGGGCAGCTGCCGCGATTGACGACGTGTTTCTGGCGTTCCGGGAAGCTGAGCGCCCGCGGTCGGGCTCGGCGGCGGCTCTACGGGGGATGCGGGAGCCGCGCGAACCCGGGGCCTGCGCTGGGAGCGCGGCCGGCGGGCATCACTGGAGTTTTCGTGGGGTCCCCGAGGGAGCGCCAGTCGGACGAACGGGCGCCCCCTGACGGCGCAGCCTAGTGCTTGGCGGCGCCAGCTGGTGCAGGGCTGTGCGAAGCGAACTTCGCATTCGTCCACTGCACGATTCCGTAAGACATGACGAACAGGAGGACCGCGGTGATGATCAGTCCCTTGAAGGCGGCCGGCTTGTCGTTGTGCATGGAAAGGAGAGGCAGGGAGTCAGGAGGGATTACTCGACCTTCGCGGAGACCAACTCGTCATTCTGGCGAATCAGCGGGAGGACGTCGAGCCCTTCGGTGATGTTGCCGAAGACGGTGTGGACCCCGTCCAGATGCCGGGTGTTCGACTCCGAGAGTACCATGAAAAATTGCGAGCCACCCGTGTCCTTGCCGGCGTGAGCCATGGACAGCGCTCCGACCCGATGTTTTCGCGGATTGCCCTTTGTCTCGCATTTGATGGTGTAGCCCGGGCCGCCGGTGCCCACCGGGCCCTTGGCCGCCTCACCACCCTTGGAGTAGGGATCGCCACCCTGCACGACAAATTCCGGAATTACGCGGTGGAACCGGGTGCCGTCGTAGTAGCCACTATTGGCGAGTTTTTCAAAGTTCTCGACGGTGCCGGGGGCATCCTGATCGTAGAGTTCGGCGACGACGGTGCCGCGGGAGGTGACGATGGTGGCCTTCTTCATCGGGCGGGGAACGGGGTGGTCGGGGTCGAGGTCGAAAGGTAGTCAGCGCCTGTGGGGAGGGCTACACGAGGGCGGATGGACAGTGCGTCCGGAGGGTGCACTCGCCGCATTTGGGCCTGCGGGCATCGCAGACCCGTCGGCCATGCCAGATGAGGAGGTGGGAGAGCAAGGCCCAATGCTCGGCGGGGAAGGCGCGCATCAGGTCCTGTTCGACCTTCACCGGGTCGGTTTCGCTCGTTAGGCCCAGCCGGAGGGCGAGGCGGCCGACGTGTGTGTCCACGACGACGCCCTCGTTGATCCCGAAGGCGTTGCCCAGGACGACGTTGGCGGTCTTGCGGCCCACGCCGGGGAGTTTCACCAGCTCGGCGATGGTCCGGGGGAGCTCGCCGGCGTGCCGCTCCGAGATGGCGACCGCTGCCCCGCCGAGTGAACGGGCCTTGGCCCGAAAGAAGCCGGTCGTGCGGATGACGTCCTCGACGTCGGCCGGTGGCGCGGAGGCGAGATCAGCGGGGGTGGGCCAGCGCCGGAAGAGCTCCGGGGTGACCATGTTCACGCGCTTGTCGGTGCACTGCGCGGAGAGGATGGTGGCGGCGAGCAATTCCCACGGGGATCGGTAGTCGAGCTCGCAGTGGGCGTCGGGGTACAAGGCGGTCAGGGCATCCCATAACCAGCGCGCGTGGTCGATCAGCGCGTCGCCGGAACGCTGGGCGATGCGTGGTTTTGTCTGGGTTGGGGATGGCGAGGTTGTAGTCCCCGGCTTTTTCGGCCCTATCTTCGAGTTCGGGGGGGGGGCCCCCCGCGCCCCGCGGGCCGGGGTCGTGGCGAGCGGCTTTCGCCCGGTCGCCACCTTCGGTCGTCGCTGCGACAAGGGCTGTCGCGGTGCTCCCCCTCCCTTCGGCATCTCGGATCTCTCAGGCGTAGGCTCCAGCGAAACCTACCCCGACTGCCCGCCTGCCACGAACATTCTCAGGCGGGGACCCCGGCAAAGTGACGCAGCTCGTCGATCATGGTGTGGAGCTTCTGCTCCGTTTCGTCGATCTCGGCCGCTGCCTCGTCCACTGCGAGCAGCCCGGCACGCATCGAGGTGGCCACCTTGTTGAGGTGGCGGATGTTCTCGAGGACCTGTTCGGTGAGTTTCCGCAGGCCGTGATGCCGACGCTGGTCTGCCTGGGCACGCCGGAATCGTAGCGTCAGGTCGTGGATCGAGAGGGCCCGCGCATGCGCAGCCACCTCTTGCGACGACCGGCCCGGGATGGCGCCATGGTCCCGCACTCCCTCGTCCTCCCACGCCTCATCGGCAAACCAGAGGTGGCCGACGAACTCGATGCCGTCGTTCTCGATGGCCACCGTGACGTTCCAGGTGCGTCCGTCCGCTTCGACCGCCCCGATGTTCACCTCTTCGGCCTGACCCGCGACTGTCATGGGCCTATCCTCCCGCGGAGTCCCGCAAGAATTGTTCGATGGTGGAGAAGAGAGCCTCTGGCTGCTCCACATAGGGCACATGCCCGGATGCCTCGAGGACGACCAGGCGGGCGCTCATGGCACGGGCGGCCTCGATCGAGGAATCCACCGGGATGGGATCGTGCCACCCGTGCGTGATGAGTGTCGGCACGCGAAGCGATCGCAGTCGCGGGAGGAGGTCAAAATCGCCGAGGCTCTCCCAGATCGATTGCTGGACACGCCCGGTGACCCGGAAGGGGGTGAGGTCGGTGGCTCGTCGCGGGTCGGCGAAGTAGCCGGCGACCGAGAGCTCGAACGCGCGTTGGCGGTAGGCGTCGGGATCACGCTCTCGGAGCCCCGACGCGGCGAGCGCGTCCCGGAGGGCCCGGATCTCCGCCCCCTGTTGGCGACTCGCAAACTCCTCCTCGAACCGGGTGCGATGCGTGCGAGTGACCGGCGCTGGGTCGATGAGAACCAGGCGCCGCGGCATCGGGCCCCCGCGTTGAGGGGCTTCCAGCGCGTAGAGGAGCGCGAGGAGCGCCCCCCACGAATAGCCGACGATCGTGAGCGGGTCGCAGGCGAGCTCCCGAGCCACCCTGGCTACGTCGTGGACCTGTTCACTCCAGCCGATGGGGGCAGGGTCGTCAGTGCGGGAGCGTCCACCCCCACGCTGGTCGTAGAACACCAGCTCGCGCGCGTCCCCAAGGGCGAGCATCTGTGGCAACAGGTAGTCGTGGTGGGCGCCCGGGCCGCCGTGGAGGACCAGGAGGGGCGAGACTCCCGCGGGGCCGTACCTTGCCCAGTAGAGCGGGACGGGAGTCGAGGTGGTGAGGCCGCTCTCGCGCGGGGCAGGGATGGGGGAAGGCATGCCGAAAAGTAGGCGCAGCGTCGCCACCGGAAGTGCTGGTCCCGAGAGGCCATCGCACTCGGCTGGCTTGTGCCACGAGGTGGCATTAGGCTGAACCAGGTGCCAACGGATGAGGCGAAGATGCGCCGGAGTTTGTTTTGCGCCCTTGGGCTGGCCGGCTCGGGAATATTGGGCGCGCAGCCTGTGCAACCGGGCAAGCGGGTGAAGGACACCACGCCGGCCCAGTCGTGGGTCGGTCGACTCGACCCCGCGGCAGAACGACGCGGGGCGAACATCACCGAGAACACACTCCTCCAGTCTGGTGACGGGCTGCGGGTGACCACCGTGGTGCCCGCGATCTACTGGCGCGCGGCCAACCTGGCATCGGGCACCTACATCGTGAAAGCGGACTTCGCCCAGGCGCGCGGGTCGGCCACCGAGTTCCACGGCCTCTTCCTCGGGGGCCGTCAGCTCCAGAAGGGTGTGCAGAACTACCTCTACTGCGGGGTCGCCGGGAACGGCACCTTCGCGGTCCGACACATCAACGGGCCCGAGGTCAATGAGCTGGCCGGGCGTACCGCCAGCGTCGCCATTCGCAAGGCGAATGCGGAGGGGCGAGCAACCAATCAGGTGGCGCTGAAGGTCACGCTCGAGCGGACGTCGTGCGTGGTGAACGGGACCGAGGTCTGGGGTTACGCCACGAAGGCGCTGACCGGCCCCGGGAGGCTGGCGTCGACGGATGGGTTGGTGGGGATCCGCGTGAACCAGGCCCTCGACGTCGAGGTGACCGGGTTCACGATCACGGGGACCTAGGCGCTGACGGCAGGCCGTGCGGCCGCGTCGTAGCCCCTGTATCGCGGGCGCGGGGGGCAGTAACTAACGCGCCGAAGCAAGAAGGACATCGCGCGCCAGGCGCACCGTGCGCACATGCGCCTCGACGGTGGTGGCGACGTCCCGGCCATACCCGCCGGCGATGGTGATAGCGACCGGAATCCCCACGTCGCGGCAGGCGGTGAGCACCATGTGATCGCGCCGCGCCAGTCCCTCGTGGGTGAGGGCCAAGCGCCCCAGGCGGTCCCCTTCGTGCGGGTCAGCGCCCGCCAGGTAGAACACCAGGTCGGGCTGCGCGCGCGCCAACACCGCGGGCAGGTGCCGGCCCAGGACCTCGAGGTACTCGTCATCGCCGGTGCCGTCCGCCAGCTCAACATCGACCATCCCCGCGACCTTGCGGAACGGGTAGTTGCGGGCGCCGTGCATGCTGAAGGTGAAGACGTCGGGGTCACCGGTGAAGATCGCGTGGGTCCCGTTTCCCTGGTGGACATCCAGGTCAACGATCGCCACCCGCCGTACGAGGGCCTCCGCCTGCAAGGCCCGGGTCGCCACGGCCACGTCGTTGAACACGCAGTACCCTTCGCCGTGGTCCGCGAACGCGTGGTGGGTCCCCCCGGCCAGGTTCATCGCGATGCCGGACCGCAACGACTGCTGCGCAGCGGCCAGCGTCCCGCCCACCGCCCGCAATGATCGCTCTGCCAGGGCGGCCGACCATGGGAACCCGAGCCGCCGCACCTCTGAGGCTTCGAGACCCCCGTGCAGGATCCGGTCGATGTAGGATGGGGCGTGGACCCGGGAGAGGTCGGCGACGCTACTCCGCTCCGGTTCGTGAAGGTGCGACGGCTCCACCAGGCCTTCCGCGCACACCCGGTCGCGCAACAGGGCGTACTTCGCGATGGGAAACCGATGCCCGTCCGGGAGCGGGATTTCGTAGCGGGCGGAGGTCCAGCAGTGGAGCGGCATGGCGGCGGTTCGGCGTGGCGCCCCCATCCTAACGCCGCGCGCCGCGGCGTGCGCGAGGTCGTTTCCCGGGGATGCCGCCGTGCGTCAGTACGTGTGGAACACCTCCCCGACTCATGACCGCGCAGAATCCATCCAACCCGGCGTTCAACGGTGAGCTGGCACACCTGGTCTGGCTCCTCGTGTACCGGCCAACGCACCTCGACGCCCAGAAGGGAGCGTTGCGACGCGCGCTGGCGATCGTGCTGGAGGACGGTTGCCGTGTGAGCCAGGTGGATGTCGCCAACGCGGCTGCCGAGTTGTCCAGGGCCGAGGCGCGCCCGGACGACTTCCTCTGGCTGACCGAGCTGGCGGCGCGCATGGGGGCCCACGCGGTGCGCGTGGTTGAAGTGCACCAGGGGGCTCGCGCGGTCGATGTGCTCGGGTTGGCTCGCGCGCTCGCCGCGGCTGGCGCGCAGGACGACGGGCGGTCGTTCGACGCGGAGATCCTGTCACTGGCACCGACCACCTTGACCGTGCACCTGGGGCGGACCGGCTTCGTCCGAACGCCAACCCCGCCCGGCGGAATGCGGCCCATCGGTCTGCGGCCGAGTCTCACCCCGCCGGTGGGCCAGATGTCAGTGGCTGACGCCATCAAGGAGCGAGGGCCCCGCTCAGCACTGGAGACGCCCTCTGCACTCCGGCGCCCGACCCCGGAGGCCGCGGTCCGGATCATCCAGGACGCGATCATGCCGCAGTCCACCGACCTTGCCCCGAGCGACCTGGTGATGCGGTTGCGAGGCGAGCTGACGCCCGACGATGCTCCCCCGGTCCTCGATGAGATCGGCCGGATGCTCGAGAGTGCGGCCGGGGTCGGACGCTGGGACCTCATTGTCGACGTGGCCACCAAGCTGCTGGATCGCGAAGCCTTGGTCACCGACCCGGATGTGCGTCGTGCCTTCGGGATCCAGTTCCGTCGGCTCGCCAAGCCGAGCAACATGCGAGGCATCATTGACCTGCTCGTGACCCGTCGCGAACTCCGGGACGACATCCACCGGTTCCTGCAGCGGCAGGGGGAGCCGGCGGCCGACCTCCTGGTGGAGATGCTCGTCGCGGCCGAGGGCGCCGCGGCACGTCGGGCCTATCGTGATGCGATCCTCAAGTGTCCGAGCGCGGTCGAACCGCTGATGCACCTCCTGCGTGACCACCGGTGGTTCGTGGTCCGCAATGCGGCTGAGTTGTTAGGAGAACTCAACGCTACCGAGGCCGACCAGGAGCTGATCAACACCGCACGACACTCGGACGTTCGGGTGCGTCGAGCGGCCACCCTGGCCCTGATTCGCCTGGGGACGCCTCGTGCCATGCACACGATGCTGCATGCCCTGGTCGATGAGGAAGCAGAAGTGCGCCGCCGCGCGGCCAGTGGACTGGGCGCGATGCGACACAATCCTCGGGCCGCCGCGGGGTTGCTGGCCGCGCTGGACGACGAGGAGGACGCGGATGTCATTCATGCCGTCCTCGCCGCGTTGGGCCATCACGCGACCCCGGAGGTTGTCACGCGGCTCATCAAGGAGTCGAGCGCCGGATCGATTCTCCGGCGCCGGACGTCAGCCCGTCGGGTTGCCGCGATCGCGGGGCTGGCCGAGGCCGCGACGCCAGAGGCGCTGGCCCAGCTGCGCGCACTGGCGGGAGACAAGGACCGGGCCGTGCGAGAGGCGGCGGAGCGAGCGCTCGCCGCCTCCGCTGAACCGGCTACTTCGCCCGCTTGAGGATCGAGTACCCGTAGGAGCTGTCGATCCGGAGTTCGGTGGTCGCCGCTCCCGACATGGTGAACACGTAGTGCGTTTCGTCGTCGGCCCATGTCCCGCCACCGAGGTAGACCAGGGTCACCGGCGCGGGCTCCGGGGTGGGCGTCACCATGTTCCGGTCTGGTCCCGCGCGCAGCCTCAGCGTTCCGTTCTCGACGGCAACCCGGGCGCGCATCGTTTGGCCACGAGAGACGCCGGTGTACTCCCCGGCGAGGGCGTTCATGTCGCCGCTGAAGGTCTCGGTCTTCGCCGGCGCACGGCCGAGGATGCTCATCGCCACGTCGACCGCGAGCGGGTCGGCAGCCATCGGCCCGACGGTGTTGATCAGCACGACCACGGTGAGGGAGTCGTCCGGATAGTAGTGCGATGCTGATACAAACCCGTTGATGCCACCGCCGTGCTCGATGAGACGGTGGCCACCGACGGTGCGGAGGGCGAGGCCGGTGCCGTAGCGGAGCCGCGTGCCGTCGTTGAGCACGCCCGGGGTGATCATCTCCGTGTAGGAGGCCGGGGGCAACACCTGGCCATTGTGCAGGGCGCGATTCCAGGCCGCGAGGTCACGCACCGTCGAGCAGAGCGAGCCTGCGGCGTACGGCCAGGTGTGCACGAGGAATCCCTTGTGGTGCAGTGCGCTGTCCGCCCCGTACTCGTAGCCCTTCACCTTGCGCTTCATGATGTCCTTCTCCGAGCAATACGCGGAGCTCGCCATGCCGGCCTTCTCGAAGAGGTTCTTCTGGACGTAGTCGGCGTAGGACATGCCGGACAGTTTCTCGATGATCAGCCCGGCGAGGAAATAGGCAGAGTTGTTGTAGACCTCGAGCGCGCCGGGGGCGAACTCGAACTTCTCGCGGCTGAAGGCCGCGACCAGGGTATCCTTGGGGAGGTCGCGCAGCATGAGCGGCCCGAACATCGGCATCTCGGTGTATCCCTTGATGCCCGAGGTGTGGTCCAGGAGGCGGCGAATCGAGACCTTCTGCCCCTGCATGGGATAGTCCGGGAGGTGCTTGGAGAGGTCGTCGTCCAGGGCGAGCTTGCCGGCGTCCCGGAGTTGCATGATCGCAGCGGCCGTGAACTGCTTCGTGACGGACCCAATCTCGTACACGGCACCCGCTGGCGTGGGCACTTCGAGCTCCAGGTCGGCCGAGCCGTAGCCCTTCATCAGGACCGTGTCCGCACCCTTCATGACGCCAATGGAGAAGCCGGCGGCTTGTCCCGTCGCCATGCGGGCGGCCGCAATGGAGTCGATGCGCGCGACGATCGCGCGTGCGGGCGCGGAGGACGAGCCACCACCCTGGCAGGCGGTGCCGACGAGGGACAACACAACGAGGCGCGCCGCAGCGCGCCATGGATGATGCTTCATGGGAGGGGTCGCGGGAGGGGAACTACCGGGCGGAAAAATCCGTCGCGCGGGTCACGCGGCGGCAGGTGGCCGCGATTAAGGTAGCGGCGCGATCGACGTCGTCCAGACTCACCATCTCGTTCGGCGAGTGCATGTACCGGTTCGGAATGGACACCAGGCCGGTGGCGACCCCTTCTCGCGCGATATGGATGAAGTCGGCATCGGTCGCGGTGTCGCGTCCGACGGCATGCACCGAAACCGGGATCTCCAGCGCGGCGGCGCCCTCGCGGAGCAGCGAAAACACGACGGGAGAGATCACGGAGCCCCGGGCAAGGACGGGACCTCCGCCCAGCGTGTGGTCGCCGTGCTCCTTCTTCTCGACGCCCGGATGGTCCGTGGCAAAGGTGACATCGACCGCAATGGCCATGACCGGCGAGAGGCGGTTGGCCGCGACGAGCGCGCCCCCTCCGTGGTAGGCGATCTCCTCCTGCGCCGTGGCGACGGCCACGACGCGGGCCTCCCCTGGTTCCGCGGCGTACCGGCGGAGCGCTTCCGCGACGACAAAAGCTCCGATGCGGTTGTCGATGGCGCGCGAGACGAGGCGGCCGTTGGGAAGCTCGATGGCCTGCCCGTCGATCACCCCCGGGTCGCCGACCTGCACGAGCTCAAGGGCCTGAGCCTTGCTCGACGCCCCGATATCGACCCACAGGTCGGTCACCTTGGACGCCTTCTCACGCTCGTCCGGCTTCATCACGTGAATGGGCTTCTTTCCCACGACCCCCAGCACGGGACCGCGGGCCGCCAGGAATCGGATCCGCTGGCCGACGAGGACCTGTGGGTCCCATCCCCCGATGGGCGCGACATACACCAGCCCGCCGTCATCCACCCAGGTGACGATCAGGCCGATCTCGTCGATGTGCCCGGCGAGCATGATGGTGGGTCCGCCGCCACCCTCCACCGTGGCCACGCTGTTCCCCATGACGTCAGCATGCACCACCGCCACGTCAGCGACTCCCTCGCGCCACACACGCGCCGCGGCGCCCTCGAAGCCGGATGGCCCCGGCGTGTCGAGCAATTTCTTCAGGAAGCTGACGGATTGGGCGGAAAGCATCACGAAGGGGAGGCGGGTCGGATGGCGCGGCGTCTCACCCGAACGCGCCCCGAGGCACGCGGGCGCTGGGGGCCGGCGACGGCAGGGGCGGGGGCGGGCGTCGTTACATGGACGAGGTGCGTGGACTCGAGGTAATCCAGCCAGCCCCACCGCACCGACATCAGGAACCCCGGCGCGCCGGAAAGGCCATGAAGGTGATGAGGAGGAACAGCAACCCCGGGATGTACCAGACCGGGGAGCCCCCCAGGAACCAGACCACCGCACCAAAGAGGGCCACGGTTTCGCCGAGCGCCCACCCGATGATCGACCAGGTCTGGCGGTGCGAGGATGCCTCGGACTTGTGGTATTGCTGCAGTGCGAAGGCGGAGCCACCAATGGCCATCACCCAGAGCCCCTGACCGATCCACCGGAGCTGGCGCAGCATATCGGCGGTAAGCGTTGGGGCGTCTGGCGAGAGGCGTGAGGCATAGACGACGCCCCCAAACAGCAGGACGCCGAGCAGCATCGCGAACCGGATCGTGAGGGTGGGAGACATGGTGACCGCGCCTTACATGGATGCTTTGCGTTCGTAGGCAACCTTGCCACCCACCCAGGTGGACAACACCCGCGTCTTGAGCACCAGCTCGGCCGGTACCTGCATGATATCCTGGTCAAGGATGACGAAGTCGGCCAGCTTGCCGGCTTCGAGGGAACCGACCTCCTTCTCCATGTTCCCGGCCCAGGCGGCCCAGATCGTCATCGACTTGAGCGCCTCCTCGCGGGTCATGGCTTCCTGCGGAATCCATCCACCGACCGGCCAATTCTTCGCGTCCTGGCGGGAGAAGGCCGCATGGAAGGAGATCAGGGGATTCACCATCTCCACGGGGAAATCGGACCCGTTCGCGATCACGACTCCCGTGTTCAGCAGCGAACGCCAGGCATACGAGCCAAGCAGTCGGCCCTGGCCGAGCCGGTTGCCCGCCCAGTACATGTCGCTCGTCTGGTGGCTCGACTGCATGGCGGGGACGACCCCGAGCTGGGCAAACCGTGGGATGTCCTCGGAGTGGATGATCTGCGCGTGTTCGATGCGAAATCGATGGTCGCCACTCGGGACGGCGGCCAGCGCCTTTTCGTAGGCATCAAGGACCATGCGATTGGCGCGGTCGCCGATGGCATGTGTGTTGAGCTGGAAGCCGTTGCGCAGGGCGCGGGTCGCAACATCGGCGAGTCGCTCGGGGGCGACGCGCACGAGGCCCGTGGTCTTGGGGTCGTCCGCGTATGGCTCAAGAAGGGCGGCACCACGTGACCCAAGGGCACCGTCAGCGTACGCCTTGATGGCGGTGATCCACAACTTCCCGTCGTGCAGCCCGCGCTGGGGTCCGCGCCGGAAAAAGGTCGCCAGCGAGGAGTCGTCGGGCTGGATCATCACGTAGTGACGCAGCGGATAGTCTCCGGTTTTCGCTAGTTCTTCGTAGACGGCGATTTCCCGTCGCCCAACCCCGGCATCGTGGACGCTGGTCAGCCCCCACTTGTTGACCTCGGCAATGGCGGCCCGCGTGGCCGCGCGCAGTTCCGCATCGGAGGCGGGCGGGATCTTCGCGCCCACGGACCCCATGGCGTCGTCGATGAGGACGCCGGTGGGTGAGCCATCTGCGTTTCGCTCCAGCTTGCCCCCACGCGTGTCCTGGGTCGCGGCCGTGACGTTCGCGGCCTTCATGGCCGCGGCGTTCACCAGGGCGGCGTGTCCGTCCACACGCACAAGGTAGACGGGGTGATTCGGCACCGCGCGTGACAGCGCCTCATGCGTCGGGAAGCGGGTATCGGCCCAGTCGTTCTGGTCCCAGCCGCGACCGACGATCCATTGTCCAGCGGGCGTCTCCTTCGCACGCGCGGCGACGCGTGCGACAATCTCCTCGTAGGATGTGGTGCCGACCAGGTCGACCGTGCGGAGGGCCGAGCCAAGACCACCGAGATGGGCGTGGGCGTCGATCATCCCCGGGATCACGGTTCGGCCGTCGAGGTCGACGACCCGGGTGCCACTTCCTCGATAGGTCATGGCCTGGCGTACCGGACCGGTGAACAGGACCTTGCCGTCCTTGACCGCCATCGCGTCAACGAACGGTCGGTTCTGGTCGACGGTGTAGATGCGACCGTTGTGGACGATGAGGTCGGCGGCTGGCGGCTGCGCGTGGAGCGCAGTGGCGAGACCGAGGAGGGGAAGCCAACAGGTGGTCCGGGACATAATTTGGGGAGAGATGCTCCCGAAACATGCTGACGCAACTCCTCGGCCGGGAGGTGTGGTTCGTGGCGGAACCTCGAGCCCACCGATAATGCCCGTCGCCCGCCTCGCCCTGTGCGCCTGCCTAACGTTGATGCCTGGTGCCCTGGTGGCACAGGGTGGCGCGGTGGCGCCCCGAGTGGCCCAGGTCGTCCGCGCGGCCGCCGTGCCCACGATAGATGGTCGGCCGACGGAGTCAGCGTGGCACGCGGCTCCGCTCCTCGGCGGCTTTGTCCAGCGCGAGCCATTCGAGGGGCAACCCGCCTCGGAGCGGACCGAGGTGCGCTTCCTGTACGACGACGACTTCCTCTACGCGGCCGCCTGGCTCTACGACCGGGAAGCGTCGGCGATTGTCGAAGGGGAAGTGCGACGTGACGTCGACGTGTCCGAGATGGACGGAGTCATCCTGGTGCTCGACACGTTTCGCGATCGACAGAATGCATTCCTGTTCGGGACGTCGGCGGGTGGGATCGAATACGATGCGCAGGTGACGCGGGAGGGGGAGGGCGGGTTCAGCGGGAACACGACCCGCCAGCAGGCCGGGGCGGGGGGTGGGCTCAACCTCAACTGGGATGGCAAGTGGGAGGTGCGCACGTCGCGTGACAGCGCGGGCTGGTATGCCGAGTTCCGGATTCCGTTCGCGACGTTGCGGTACGCGAAGGCCGGGCCGCAGGAGTGGGGACTGAACATCGTGCGGTTCATCCGGCGCCGGAACGAGGAAAGCGTCTGGTCGCCGCTGCCGCGCCAGTTCACGCACCTGCGCGTCTCGATGGCCGGGACGTTGCAGGGTGTGTCGCCGCCCGTGCAACGGCCGCTGCAGGTCACGCCGTATGTGTTGAGCGCGACCTCGCGGCAGTTCGCCCCCGGGGCGGCCACGAGAAGCACGGGAGAGTTTGGCGGCGACCTCAAGCTCGGGGTGACGTCCAGTCTCGCACTTGACCTGACGTACAACACCGACTTTGCACAGGTGGAGGTGGACGAGCAGCAGGTCAACCTCACCCGCTTCAACCTCTTCTTTCCAGAGAAGCGCCCCTTCTTCCTGGAGAATGCGGGCATCTTCGCCGTGGGCACGCCGCAGACCGTCGACCTCTTCTTCAGCCGGCGCGTCGGGATCTCCGATAACGGGACCCCGGTGCCGATTGTCGGGGGCGGGCGGCTGACGGGCCGGGCGGGGGGGATGCAGCTGGGACTGTTGAACATCCAGACGGATGGGGTCGGGGCGATTGCGCCGGTGAACAACTCGGTCGGTCGTGTGCTGAAGGAGTTGCCGAATCGGTCACGCGTCGGACTGTTTGCCTCGCACCGTCGCGACACCGAAGGGACTCCCGATGGCAATACCACCCTCGCGGTCGACGGTCGGCTCGGCGTCGGGACGGCGTGGACCTTCGATGGCTACGCGGCGCAGACCACCACCGATGGCGCGCTCGGGACCGGTTATGCGTACGCGGCGAGTGGGGCGTACCTCACGCGGACGTGGGAGGGCGGGCTGACGTATCGCGAGGTGGGCGAGGGTTTCAACCCCGCGATGGGATTCATGGAACGTGGCGCCAATCGGTTCGTGAGTGCGCGAGTGCTGTACCACATTCGGACCCCGGGGGTGCGCTGGTTCCGCGAGTTCCGCCCGCACATCACCTATCGCGAGAACTTCGACCTCGACTGGTTCACCCAGACGCGGTTCTTGCACTTCGACTCGCACTTCGAGTTCGCCAATGGGTCCTTCTTCCAGCTGCCGGCGTTCAACCTCACGCGCGAGGGGCTGCGGGCGCCGTTTACGATCGCGCCGGGGGTGACGATCCCCGCCGGGTCCTACACGAACGCGGAGTGGGGGTTTGCGTACAACTCCAACCTCAGTGCGCCGGTGTCGGTGCAGGGACGCATCGACCTCGGCGGCTTCTATTCCGGGCGTCGGGCGGGCGCGCAGGGAACCCTTAACCTGCGACGTGGCGAGACGTTCACGGCCCAGCTGCGCTACAACTACTACGATGTCACGCTACCGGAGGGTGCCTTCTACACCTCGGTGACCGGGATGCGTCTGTCGTATGCGTTCACCCCGCGGATCTACCTGCAGTCGCTGCTGCAGCGGAACAGCCGCACGGGCCAGTTCAGCAGCAACGTGCGGTTGGGGTGGCTGGGGGACGCGGGGACGGGCCTGTTTGTGGTGCTGAACGACACGGAACTGATGCGCCCGGTCTGGTCGTCCCAGGATCGCGCGTTGATGGTGAAGTTCACTCGGCAGTTCGAGTTGAATCGTTAGGCACTGTCCGTCTCCAACCACCGTCCGCGCCGCTACGATGCCCGAAGCACCCGCCGATGCCCGGCGCTTTCCGTGGGCCGACCACCTTGGCACCATCCTGACCGCCGGCTACCTCCTCCTGGTCGCCATTGGGATGTTCCACAGCTTGCTGGGATACCGACACTTCGGGATCAACATCCTCGACTACGCGGAGGCCAGCGACTTTCTCCTGGCGCCGTTCCACGATCCCATGGTCATGCTGGTCACCGTACTGCCCGCGTTTCTGGCGTGGCGATACCTCGTGTTTGTCGAGCGGATGTCGCGCCGCGCCACGGAGCGCCGTCGAGCCACCGGCCAGGGGCTTGCGTGGTGGGAGAGCAGTGACGCGGCCAAGGCACGGATGAGGCCGTACGTACCGGTGATGAGCGTCGCACTCGGGCTCTTCTGGGTGTTTGTGTCGGCGAGCTCGTACCAACGGATCAACGCGTACCGAGCGATGCGGGGACTGGGAACGAATGTCACCCTGGAGCTGTCGGACGGCACCCTGGAGCAGGGGACCGACGCGCGCCCCCTCGTCCTCATCGGGACCACCGGCCGATACGTGTTCCTGTTTCGCACGCAGGAGTTCCGCACCGTGATCGTGCCGACGGAAAGCGTGCAGCGCATCCTCCCGATCGGCTCGCTGCCGGCGTCCACCGTGGAGCGCCGACAGCGCACCTGGGAGCGGCTCGATCGCTCCCAACGCGACACGGCAGCGCCGTGAATCGGCTAGGCGGCAGCGGGAGGTTCCGCGGCGCGATCCGCTGACGCGGCGTCGCGCGGCGCGTCTCCACCCAGGCGGCCCGAGGCCCCCGGCAGCTCAACGCCGGCGATCTCCTGCAACACGTTCATCATCGGCGGCAGGCTACGCGCCATCCCCTGCAGGAAGCCGGAGGCCCCGCCCGTACCCTGGCCGTTCCCGCTGTCCCACACGACCACCTTGTCGAACTTGATGTTCGAGATCGCCTTGGCCGATGTCTCCGCCAGGGTGTCCAGCTTCTCGATCATCAGCAGTTGAAAGGCTTCCTTGGCCCCTCCGGCCGCCGCGACCAGCTCCTTCATCGCGTCGGCCTTGCGTGCCAGGATCTCGTACTGGCCGCGCGCTTCCGCCTCCAGCTTGACGAAGATCGCGCGTGCCTCGGCTTCGGCCTCGATGCGGCGGCTCTCCGCGGCCGCTTCCGCCTCGACGATGGTCTTCGCCTTGAACGCCTTTGCCACGGCCTCCAGGGCGGCCCGCTGCTCCGCCTCCACGCGCTCCGCGTCGGCGATGGCCGCGCGCGCGAGGGCCCGGTTCTGAGCCTCCTGGACTGCCGCCTCCGCTTCGCGCTTCCTCGTCTCCGACACCTGGTACGCCTCGGCTTCGCGAACCTGCAGCTGTGCGCGCGTCGTCGCGATGAGTGCCTGAGACGTCGCCTCGCCTTCGATAGCGCGCTGCTCCGCCTCGGCCACCGCGATGCGCCGTTCCCGCTCCGCGTCCTTAATCTGCGCGTCGCGCTCGAACGCGGCGCGTTGCTCCCCGATGCGCTGCTCCTTGTCCAACTCCGCCATGCGCACAGCCTGCTCACGCTCGGCCTGTTTCACCAGCGCTTCGCGCTGCAATGCCGCCGTTTGCTCGCCGACCCGCTGTTCCTTGTCGAGTTCCGCCAGGCGCACGAGCTTCTCGCGGTCGGCTTCGCGCATGCCGATCTCGCGGAACTTGCTCGCCGTCGCCACCTGCACGGAGCGTTCGCGCTCTGCCTCGGCCACGCGCACCTCACCGAGCTTCTCCTGGTCCGCTACGTCACCACGCGCCTGCTGCACGGCCATGGCGGCTGCCTTCTTCCCGATCGCCTCGATGTAGCCCGAGTCGTCCTTGAGGTCGGTGATGTTCACGTTGATCAACACGAGCCCGATCTTCTTGAGCTCGGGCTCGAGCGAGGTCTGAATGCGATGGAGGAAGCCCTCGCGATCGCGATTGATCTCCTCGATGCGCATGGAGGCGATCACCTGGCGCAGCTGGCCGAATATGATGTCCTGCGCCTGGCGCTTGATGAGATCGTGGTTGAGCCCCAGCAGGCGCACGGCGGCATTTCCACGCACCTCGGCCTCCGTGCCGATCGCCACCGTGAACACGCTCGGTACGGCGACGCGGATGTTCTCGAGCGACAGCGCATCCTTGAGCGGGATGTCGATCTGGATCGGCTCCAGGCTGAGGTAGGCGTACTCCTGGATGACGGGCCAGACGAAGGCTCCACCGCCCGAGATGCACTTCGCGGCGCCGTCGCCCCCGACGCGGCCGGAAATCACGAGCACGCGGTTGGCCGGGCAGCGTCGGTAGCGCGTGACGAAGAGTGCCACGACCCCGCCGATCGCGGCCGTCGCCAGGGCTGGAATGCCGAGGGTCACGAGCCAACCACCGACATCAGCCACCTGCAACAGGCCCAGTACGTCAGGAAACATCGTTTGCCTCAGGGAGGAGGGGGAGGGACGTCGCGACCACGAGGGTGTCCTGGTCGATGTCCGTGACGAGGATCGTCGTGCCACTGGTTATCGCCGGTCCAGGGGTCACGGCAGGGAGCTCAAGCAGGCGATCGTGCAATGCCACCAACACCTTTCCCGCTCCTTTGCGCTGCGCAGGAATCGTAAGGTGCACACGGCCCTCGATGCCAATGGCGGATCCCAGGTCGAGGGTCTTATCCACTTCCAGCCGTCGGAGCGAACGCATGAGCCACGCGATGCCGGTCGACGCGCCGAGGCCGCTGGCGATGCCGAGCCCCAGCGCGAGGACCGGGCCAGTGCCAGCGCGGAGCGACGCAAAGCCGATGATGCCAAGGAACCCGGTGCCCGCCGCGAGGGCCCGCACGCTCAGCAGGTCCAGTCCATCGTGCGTGAGCGTGTGGGGGTCAGTCGACACGTCGTGCGAAGCCAGGTCATGGTCACCGCCCATGCCCAGAAGGCTCATCGCCAGTTGCGCGGTCAGGACGACCCCACCAATGGCAAAACACGCAAGGAAGAACGTCGCCACGAAACGCCTCGACCGAGTGTGCCCTCAAGCTGGGGTCCGCGCCCAGCCAGTACCAGTGGTGATGGCCCGGCTGGGCCGCTTGACTCGACGCCCGAAACCCGGTAGCGGCCCCGACTAGGCGGTGTGCTTTTTTCGGCCGAGGAAGCGCCAAGCGAGTGCCAGCGCGATCGCCACCGGGATGACTACGCCCAGCGAGCTGATCACCCACGCCACCAGGCCAACAAAGTTGCGCCACATGTCGCGGAAGGCCTCAGCGATCACGTTCGTCCCCGGGTTCGGGCTCACGAGGGGTGCCTTCTCGTGCACCGTGACGCTCAGCGTGCTGATCGCGACGCGCGTCCGGAGGAAGCGAAGTCGGCCTTCGTAGCGCTCGATCTCCTCGCGGACGCGGGCCAGCTCGCGCTCGACCGCCAGAACGTCCTCCAGCTTGCCAGCCCGGGTCGCGAGCAGGTTCACGATGCGCTCTTCCAATCGTTTGGCGTTGGCGACGCGTGCCGTGACGTCCACGAACTCCTCGCCGACGTCCTCGGCGGTCGTGTTGCTTTGCTCGACCTTGCCAAGGGGTGCCACGCCGCCCAGCGCATCGTCGAATCGCGCGGAGGGGACTTTCACCTCAATGGTCGCACTTCGGACCGCATACTCGCCGGTGCTCGTCGACACATTGCCGACATATCCGCCGAGGGTTGCCGCGAGCGTGCGCACGGCGTCGATCGCGAGTTCCAGGGAGTCGACCTCGATCATCACGTTCCCGTTGCGGATGATCATGTTGGGCGCCACGGAGTCCTGCCCGCGCACCGACGGGAGCTGGGAGCCCTGCGCTCCCCCAGGAGCCGGAGCGGCGACCATATCCGACGGCGCGGCCATGCGTGAGGCGACGGCGGGCCCGGCGTCCACATAGTCTGCCTTGGCTTCGAGCGCAGCGGCCGCGGGCGGCACGGCATTTCCGGTGCGCTCGCCGCAGGCGAATGCGCTCGCCAGGAGTGTGGCGCCGAGGAAGTGGACGAGCGGCGTTCGGGTCGAGCGGGACATGGCAGGAGCTCCACGGAGAGTCGGGTGACAACAGGGAGACGTCACCGGCCGGGAAAGTTGCACACCCGGGGGTCGGTGGGGACCCCTTACGTTGGGGTGTCACAGGACCATGACCCGCTCGATGAGTGTTTCCATGACGCGATACCTCACTGGATTGCTGGTTGGGCTCGCCGGGACGGCGTGGGCCCAGGCGGGCGGTGGCGTCCAATACGACGTGACGTTCACCCGGGCGCTCGCGGCGCGCCGCACCCTGCATGTGGAAGCCCGGTTTGCCAGCAACGGTTCGACCCCCCTCGTGGTCAGCCTTCCGGCCTGGACCCCCGGCGCCTATGAGCTGAGTTGGTTCGCGCGGAATGCCACGGCCTTTGCGGCGTCGGCGGGGGGGCGTGCCCTCAGCTGGGACAAGGTGGATCACGACACCTGGCGCGTGTTGCCGGCCGGGGCACGGGAGGTCACCGTGGCATTCGACTACCGGGCGGATTCACTCGACAACGCGATGGCCTGGTCGCGGGACGACTTCGCGTTCTTCAACGGGACCAACCTGTTCCTGTATCGTGAAGGCGCGTCGCTGGAGGGGCCGGCGTCGGTGGCGATCCATTCCGAGCCCGGATGGAAGGTCGCAACGGGGATGCGCGGGTCGAGCGTCACGCGACGGTACTCCGCGGCCTCGTACCATGAGCTGGTCGACATGCCATTCTTCGTTGGTGCGTTCGACCTGGACTCGATGAAGATCGCGGAGCGTTGGGTGCGCCTGGCGACGTACCCCGAAGGCAAGCTGGCCGGTGACGACCGCCGGGCGTTGTGGGATCAGGTCGCGCGGAGTATCCCCCCAATGGTTGCCGTCTTCGGGGACCAGCCGTACGACGACTACACCAACCTGCTGGTCTTTGACGAAGGGACCGATGGCGGGAGTGCGCTCGAGCACGCGAACTCGCACCTGGGGATCTACACGCCGTTCATCATCGGGAACCCGGCGCTGCCGTCGATCACGGCGCACGAGATCTTCCACCTCTGGAACGTGAAGCGCGCGCGGCCGGCGGAGATGTGGCCCTACCGCTACGACGTCGCGCAGCCGACAACGCTCCTCTGGGTGAGTGAGGGGATCACGGACTACTACGCCGATATCGCCCAGTTGCGCGGGGGCGTCCTCGACTCGCTGGACTTCCTCGACGTGGTCCTGGGCAAGATGCTGGAGGTGGACGCGGCTCCTCCGGTCGCGCTTACCGACGCGTCACTGTCGACCTGGATTCACCCCGTGGATGGCACGGCGTACCTCTACTATCCCAAGGGGTCGCTGGTCGGCTTGCTCCTCGACATCCACATCCGCGACGCCAGCGACAACGCGGGCTCGCTCGACCAGGTCATGCGGGACATCTACAACGCGAGCTGGAAGCGGGGACGTGGATTCACGGCAAGCGAATTCTGGGCGGCGGTCGCCCGCGTGTCGGGGGGCAGGGATTTCGCCGACTTTGCCGCCCGCTATGTCCATGGGCGGGAGCCACTGCCCTACAGCTCAACCTTCGCGCTGGCGGGGATCCGGCTCCAGGTGGATAGCACCCGTGAGCCACGACTCGGGCTCTACACCGAGCAGGACTCCAGCGGCGTGCGGGTGACGGCCGTGGACTCGGGGAGCTCAGCCGAGTTGGCCGGCGTCCGGCCGGGAGATTACCTGCTGGTCATCGGGGACGTGCCGGTGACCGAAGGCTTTGGCGAACGATTCCGCGCCCGCCACGCGCGCGGTGAGGGACGGGAGGTGACGGTCAAGGTCCGGCGCGACGGCAGTGAACTGGTGCTGCCGATGCGGATCCAGATGGCCGTGCGCACGTCGTCGCGGCTGGTCTACGACGCGGCCGCGAGTGCGCGCGCCCGGCGCGTGCGGGCCGGGTTGTTGACGGGTCGAACGGGCCGCTGAGCCGCGACCGGGCGGCTCACGGCGTGTAGGCGATGCAGTCGATCTCCACCTTCAGGCCGGGGAGCGGCAGCGCCGCGACCTGGACGGTCGTACGCGCCGGCTTGTGGCCCCCGAAGGCTCGTTCGTACACCGCGTTCATGCGTGCAAACTCCGCCATGTCCGTCAGGTACACGTTGCACCGGAGCACGTGCTGCATCGAGGAGCCGGCGGCTTCGACGATGACGCGCACGTTCTCGAGCACCTGGGCGGTCTGCGTCTCGATGTCGTCGCCGGCGAGCTGGTTCGTGTCGGGTCGACGTGCGCCCTGGCCGGAGACAAAGACCAGCCGATCGAAGCCGATGGCGGGGACGTAGGGGCCGACGGGCGGTGTAGCGCCGGCGGGGAGGATGGCACGATGGGCGGTCATGGATGGGCGAGGAGGGCGCGCTTGAGCATGAGGATCTGGCCGGCGTGGTAGGCATCGTGCTGCACGAGGCCGTTGATCATTCCCTGGTAGGTGTGGCCGGTGCCTAACGGGGGCGACTCCTCGTCACCCGCCTTGCGCTCCAGGAGCGAGGGATCCAGGGCGAGCACCGCCTCGATGACCTCGGCGTGCACCGCGTCGAGGCGTGCGAGCAATCGCGTCCAGGCGAGGTCGTCGACCGGGACGGCTGGATCCGGGAAGTCGCCCTCGTCCGGCGCCTGGGCGGCGCGGCCGTGGAGACGTTGCAGGACTTCGTTGGCCCACGCGGCGACGTGGTGGGTGAGGGCGTGGATCGAGTGGGCGCTTGGGAGGACCTTCGCCGTGGCCATGGCGGCCGTCACGCCGTCCAGAGCCTCGTGCAGGGAGGGGCCGTGCCAAGCGTTTCCGCGCTGGACACGGCGGAGCTGGTCGGCGAGGAAGACCCGAAGGTCAGTCGGCGGGGTCATGGGCAGGATGGGGTTCAGTCGACGGGCGCGAGGCGGCCGCGCCGGTGGACCTGCAGGGTGAAGCAATCGGGACGGGCGTAGTGGCCGGTGACGTCCAGGGCCATTGACTCCTCCCGGATGCGAGCGAGGTCAAGTTCGGCGTGCAGGATGGCGGGGCGGTCGTACACGGGCTCCACGAGGTACTGCCCGTCCGGGCCGATGATGGCGCTGCCGCCGCGAACGATCCACGCATCGGATGAAGGGACGCGCGTCGTGTCCACCTCGAAGCCGGTGGGCAGGGAGCTCCCCCGCATCACCGACGCCGCCACGAGCACGAAACAGCGCCCCTCGAACGCGTATTGGCGGGACGCCACCTGGTTGCGCTCGTGTGCGCCGGGCCAGGCGGCGACGTGGAGGTCCTCCCCGCTCTCATGCAGCGCCTGGCGAGCGAGGGGCATCCAGTGCTCCCAGCAGATCAACCCTCCGACGCGGCCCACCGGTGTCGGGACCGCGCGCACGCCATCCGCGTCGCCGAGCCCCCAGACCAGCCGCTCGGTGTGGGTTGGCATCAGCTTGCGGTGGTGGTTGAGCAGGGCGCCGTCCGGCCCGTACGTCAGGAGCGCATTGAACAACGTGCCGCGACCCGGCCCGCTCGCAACCTGTTCCGACACGCCGATCACGAGCGTCACCCCCAACGAGCGCGCCAACTCGGCGAGCGCCGCACCGGAGTCACCGTGTACGTCGATGGATGCCGCCGCGTACCGGGCATGGAGCGCCTTGGTGGGTGCATGATCCCAGAGTCCGATGTCCCGGCAGACGTCGAACCAGGCGGGGTAGCCGGGGAGCCAGGTCTCGGGGAACACCACACATTGCGCGCCACCCTCGGCGGCCTCACGAGCCAGCGTCCGGGTACGATCCAGGCATCCTTCCCAGTCTGGGAGAATCTCCCGCTGGATGATGGCGACGCGCACGCGGGTCATGACGGCAGATGGGAGAGGAGGGGTGCGGGAGGATGGCGTGTGCGCGTGGCGCGGCGCAAGCGGCCCCGGCGCATGTCCCCCGCGCTGCATCGGAGCCCCGGGTGGCTGGCGCGTCGTCCGGCTGCGGTCGCACGCGTGCTACCATTCGGCATGACGCGACATGCCCTTCGACTCGGGATCTTCTTCGCGGCCCTCGGGGTGGCCGCCGGGGCCTTCGGCGCCCATGCGTTGCGCGGACGGGTGGATGCGGGAGGGCTCGCCACCTTCGAGACGGCCGTGCGATACCAGATGTACCACGCCTTTGGCCTCCTCGTCGCCGGCTGGCAGGGGGCGCGCGCACCGACGGCGGCGGTGTCGTGGGCCGTGCGGTGTTTTACGGCGGGGATTGTGCTGTTCAGCGGCTCGCTCTACGGGCTCGTGCTGCTCGGCGTGCCGGCCCTGGGCGCGGTGACCCCGCTTGGCGGCGTGTGTTTCCTCGCGGGGTGGGCCGCCTTGTTTGTAGCGGTGTCCCGCACCGGCGCCGGGGAGCCGTAGCGGCTCCGGCGCCCCGATGGGTGCCTAACGCAGCACCGCCTTCGCGATCGTCTGCAACTGCATGTTGGACGTCCCCTCGTAGATCGTGCCGATCTTCGCGTCGCGGTAAAACTTTTCGACGGGAAAGTCCTTGGTGTAGCCGTAGCCGCCGAATAGCTCAACGCACAGGGACGTGACCCGCTCACACACCTGGGACGAGAAGAGCTTCGCCATCGCCCCCTCGCGCGCGATATCGCCCCCGGCATCCTTGATGCGCGCGGCGTTGTAGACCATCAGGCGGGCGGCCTCGAGCTCCGTGGCCGCCTGCGCCACCTGAAACTGGATTCCCTGGAACTCGGCCAGCGCCTTGCCGAACTGGCGCCGTTCCTTGAGGTACGCGACCGCCGCCTGCAGCGCGCCACCGGCGACACCGATCATCTGGGCGCCAATGCCAATGCGTCCCACGTTGAGCGTGTCGATGGCAATCTTGTATCCCTGCCCCACCTGGCCCAGCACGTTCGCCGCGGGGACGCGGCACTGGTCGAGGATGAGCTCCACCGTGCTCGAGGCTCGGATGCCCAGCTTGTCTTCCTTTCTGCCCACGGTGAATCCCGGAAAATCGCGCTCGACGATGAAGGCCGTGATCCCCTTGTATCCCGCGTCCGGATTGGCGTTGGCAAAGACGATGTAGACCTGGGCTTCGGCGCCATTCGTGATCCACATCTTGCGACCATTGAGGACCCAATCGTCCCCATCCCGGGATGCCCGTGTCGCGAGTGCAAAGGCATCGGAGCCAGAGCCCGCCTCGCTCAGGGCGTAGGCCCCGACGGTGTCTCGCGTGAGCCGGGTGAGGTACTGCTGCTTCTGCGCCTCCGTGGCGTAGGTGCGCAGCGGATACTCCACAAGGGTGTTCTGCACGTCGACCAGGATCGCGGACGACGCGTCCACCTTGCTGATCTCCTCGACGGCCAGTGCCACCATGGTCAGCGAACCGCCGGCGCCGCCATGTGCCTCATCGACCTCGATCCCCATCAACCCCAGTCCGAAGCACTGTTCGATCAGGGTGGGCTCGATTTTCGAGGCGCGCTCCATGGCCTCCACACGCGGTCGCACCTCGGCGTCGGCAAACGCCGTGACGGCGTCACGGAACAGCACTTCTTCGTCGGAAAGGTGAGTCAGGGGAGCCGACATGTGGGGGGCGCTGGAGGTGGGAGGCAGTCGCAAAGTTGGCAGCGAGCTGTCGCGATCTCCAGTGTGGACGCCGCCGGACCTGTGCCGGTCACCCGGGACGCCGGCCATCAGGCCAGCGTTCGAGGGTCGGCGACACCCAAAGCGCCTCCGCGTCCTCCCCGGACACATCGAGTCGGCGCCTTTGGAGCCAGTCCATCAGCGCGAGGTACAAGGTGGGGAGGACCAGGAGTGTCAGTAGCGTTGAGGTCACCAACCCCCCGATCACGACCGACGCGAGCGGGCGCTGTACCTCGCTGCCCGGGCTCGTGGACAACGCCATCGGGACGAAGCCGAGCGACGCTACCAGGGCCGTCATGAGCACGGGGCGCAACCGATCGAGTGCTCCGCGCCGTACGGCGTCCGCGAGGGAGGCTCCCGCGTCACGCAGCGCGTTCATGTGTGAGACCATGACCACGCCGTTGAGGACCGCGATCCCGAACAAGGCGATGAATCCGATGCTCGCCGAGAGGTTGAGGTTGAGGCCGCGCATCCAGAGAACCGCGATGCCGCCGACGAGGGCGAACGGCACGTTGGTGAGCACGAGGGCGGACTGCGGGACGGACCCAAACGAGGCAAAGAGCAGCAGGAAGATCAGGAGCAGGGAGAGCGGGACGACGACCGCCAGGCGACTCATCGCCCGCTGTTGGTTTTCGTATTGCCCGCCCCACTCGAGAAAGGTGCCAGCCGGGAGCTGGATCTCGCGCGCGACGCGGCGCTTGACCTCGGAAACGAAGCTTCCCAGGTCGCGGCCGCGCACGTTGCTCAGGACCAGGGACCGCCGCTGGCCGTCCTCGTGACCAATCAGTTCGGGCCCGGTCGTGGAGACCAGCTGGGCGAGGGCGTGGAGTGGCACCAGCGCGCCAGCGCTCGTCCGGACCGTCAAGGCTTCCAGCGCGTGCAGGTCGTTCCGGTAAACGTCGGGGTAGCGCACGGCGACGCCAACGCGACGCGGTCCCTCCACCAGCTCGGTGGCGACCCGCGCGCCCATGGCCAGCTCCACCGCGCGCTGGACTTCGGCGACCGAGACGCCGTGGGCTGCCAGGGCATCGCGATTCACGCGCACCGCGATCTGTCCCGTGCCGTCGGCGATCTCGACGGCCCCGTCCGCGTTGCCCGGGACCTGCTCAATGATGCGCAGGATGCGTTCGGCCAGCGCGGCGTTCCGCTCGAGGTCCGGGCTGACCACCTTCACCCCGAGGTCGGAACGAATGCCGCTTTCGGCCTCGTCGATCCGCATGGCGAGGGGCTGGGTGAATGACACCTCAACACCTGGGACGACGGCCAGCGCCGAATCAAAGGCCGCCACGAGGCCCTCTGGATCGTCGGCCGTGGTCCACTCGTCGCGGTCCTTGAGGATGACGTACAGGTCGCCCTCGAAGAGTCCCATGGCCTCGGTCGCCAGGTCGGGCCGCCCCTCCTTGGTCACGACCGTCGTGACCTCGGGAAAGCGACGGATGATGCGCTCCGTTTGTGTGGAGATCTCCACGGCCTCGGCGAGCGCGATGGAGGGAAGGCGCCGCGTGGTGATCAAGATGGAGCCCTCATCCAGGCGCGGCATGAACTCCGTCCCGATCACGGCGAGCGAGCTGACGGCCGCGAGGACGAGCACCACGGCGACGGAGACCACACGTCGACCATGCGCCAGCGACCAGTCGAGTGCCCGCTCGTACGCGGCGCGCACGCGCTCGAACACCGGGGCGCGAGATTCCTCCGCGTGATCGAGCAACCACGCGCTGATCGCCGGCACGTACGTGAGGGCGAGGAGGAGCGATCCCAGCACTGCGGCGACCACCGTGAAGGCCATCGGCTTGAACATCCGGCCTTCCATCCCATCCAGCGTGAAGATGGGGATGTACACCGCCACGATGATGGCGATGCCAAACAAGATCGGCCGCCCGACTTCCTGGGCCGCGGACAGGAGCAACGCGCGTCGCTCGTGCGGGGCGGGCCGGCCGTGTTCGAGGCGTCGCACGAAGTTCTCGACCATGACCACCGAGGCGTCGACGATGAGCCCGAAGTCGAGTGCGCCGAGGCTCATGAGGTTGGCCGAGTACCCAAAGGCGTACATCGCCAGGAAGGCGACGAGCATCGACAGCGGAATGACCGATGCCACGATCAGCGATGCGCGGACGTTGCGCAGGAACAGGAAGAGGACCGCAATGACCAGCAGCCCGCCCTCCACCAGGTTCTTGAGAATGGTGCGCGTCGTGCGACGAATGAGGTCGGTCTGGTCGTAGAACGGCACGATCTCGACATGCCCGGGGAGCGCGGCTCGCACTTCACCCATGCGGATGGCCACGTCGCGAATCACCTGGCGCGAATCGGCACCGCGCAACTTGAGGATCATCCCCGCGACCACCTCGCCGTTCCCGTCCTTGGTGACGGCGCCGGAGCGCTGGAGCGCGCCCGGCTCGATGGTCGCCACATCTCGCACGCGGGTCGCCGTGCCGCCATGCGCTCCGATCACGATCCGCCCGAGCTCCTCACGACGATCGATGCGGCCCAAGCCACGCACCGTGAAGCGTTCCCCGCCGCTCTCGAGGTACGATCCGCCGAACGTCAGGTTGTTCTCGGCGAGGGCCCGGTCCACGTCAACCAGCGTCAGGCGACGCGCGGCGAGCCGGATCGGGTCCACGACGATGTGCACCTGCTCGGTAAAGCCGCCCCACGAGTTCACCTCGGACACCCCGGGCACGGTCCGCAGTCGCGGCCGGACGACGGTGTTGTGCAGGGTGGTGAGTTCGGTCAACGAGAGCGAGTCCGAGGTGAGGACATACTGGTAGAGCTCACCCATCGGGGTGGAGACCGGGCCTAACGACGGTTCGACCCCGTCGGGGAGGAGGTCGCGGGCGTCTCCAAGTCGCTGTTGGACCAGGGTCCGGGCGAAGTAGATGTCGAAGTCATCGGGGAAGGGCACCGTGATGAGCGATAGGCCGAACTTCGAGACCGACCGGACCTCGCTCGCCCCGGGGATGCCCATCAGCGACGACTCGATCGGGAAGGTCACCAGACGCTCAACGTCTTCCGGCGCCATCCCGGGTGCGACGGTAATCACCTCGACGCGGGTCCCGGTGAGGTCGGGGAAGGCATCGAAGGGCACACGCATGACGGCAAAGAGCCCCGCGCCAACGAGCGAGAGGACGCCGCCGATGACAAACAGGCGGTTGCGAACCGAGAACTCGAGGAGGCGTCGCATCAGTGGGCGTCGCCGCCCCCGCTGCCCTGGCGCTTGAGGATCTCGGCGCGGGCGACGGCGGCGCCCTTCACCACAACGCGCGTGCCGGTGTCGACCCCAGCGAGGATCTCGGCGCGATCGCGCGTCAGGCGTCCGACGCGGACGCGCACCGCTTCCACATGGAGCCCCTCGCCACGTGGCGTGGCCGCAATCACGACCGTGTCACCCTCGAACGCCTGCACGGCGGCGGCCGGGATCACGGTCGTCATGGCCGTGCCGGCACCTTCGACTTCGGCCGAGGCAAACATCTCGGCCTTGAGGACCCCACCGGTGGCGGCGATCGCGGCATGCACTTCGACCGTCCGCGTGACACTGTCCACCGCCGGAAAGACGCGCGTCACCCGTGCGGTAAACTGGCGATCCCCGGTCGCGGCCGTCGTGAAGCGTACGGTGGCGCCGGCGGACACGGGAGATGCATCCGGAAGTTGGAGCACGAGGACCAGGCTCGACGTCCGGCTCACGGTCACCAGCGGCGCGCCGACGAGCACCACGTTCCCCGGCTCGACGCTACGGCCCGTCACCTGGCCGTCCATCGGGGCGCGGATCAACACCCAGTGTTCATCGTAGTCGGCGGGGAGGGCGTCGTGTCCTACCAGGTGCTCCACGAGTGCTTCGGAGCGTTCCAGTTCCGCGACCGCCGTGGCGAGCATCGCATCGCCATCCACCAACTCGGCCCGCGCGCGCTCCAGGTCTGCAGTGGAAAGTGCCTTGAGGCCAAACAGTCGCTCGGCACGACCGGCCGCGCTTGCGCGGAGGCGTTGCATGGATTGCGCTCCGGCAAGTCCCGCCTTGGCTTTCGCCAGCGACGCCCGCGCATCCATCAGCTCATGCGAGTGGATGGCCACCAGCACGGCCCCGCGCCGCACCCGGTCGCCCGGGAGGACGTACACCTTCGCGACGCGTCCCTCCACGATCGACCCGATGGGCTCGGTCGCGGAGGGATCCAGTGTGATGCGGGCCGGTGCGGCGACGACCTCGTGCCATGGACTGCGCTCCACCGGAGCGGTCGTGAAGCCGGCGATGCGAACCGTCTCGGCACTGAGGGCCGCCGTATCGCTTGCCGTTGGCGCGGCCGCCGTGGTCGTGGGATCTGCGGCGGGCGTGTCGTCGCCGCACCCCAACGTCAGGCACAGGATCACGGGGAGAAGGCGTCGCATCTCAGGGCAGGAAGGGAAGTCCACTGGTACGGAGCAGGTCGAGTCGGGCGAGGTGCGCGTCGTGTGCCCATCGGGCCGCGGTCGCGCGAGTTTCCGCACGGGCGCGCTGGGCCTCCAGCAGTTCGATGAGCGAGGTCGCCCCTTCGCGATACAAGGCTTCGGCGATTTGGGCGACTTCACTGGCTCGGGTGTCCAGGGTGGTTGCGCCATCGCGCCCGACATCGCGAATCCCCTCCCACGCTCCGAGGGCCGCAGCGAGCTCGCCTCGGGCGCGTGCCTCGGTGTCGCGCTGGGCAGCGCGGGCGAGGAGCGCCTCGCCACGGGCGCGTTCGCGCGGTCCCTCGTTTCGGTTGAACAGCGGCAGGGGAACCAGGACGCCGATCAATCCTGTGTTGAAGCCGCCGGTCCCTTTGTAGCCCCCGACCACGTTGAGATCACCCAGAAGTCCGCGCGACTCCGCCGTGGAGCGTCGTTCGGACTCCTGGAGCGCCAGTTGCGCGGCCCGTAGTTCCGGCCGGCGCACAGATACCGCCGCCCACGTTGTGTCGATGATCGCGTCGAGTGGCGGAGGGGCGAGTGCGGCGAGGGGCGGAAGCTCCTCCATCGTCACGCCTAACAAGCGTCCGAGGTCGGCTGCGGCACGGCGGGCATCGGCGGCAGCTGTCGCCGACGCAATGCGTGCGCGGTCTGCCTCGAGCGCCCCGCGCATGGCGACCACCTCGGCCACGGCTCCCTCGCGAAATCGTTGCGCATCGAACTCCGCGGTGCGCATGCGCGCGTCGCGTTCCGCCGACGCGATGCCCGCGAGTTCGTGGGCGAGCGCCGCGCGCCAGTACGCGCGCAACACCTCGTGGTCGAGCGCTCGCGCGGCGGCGGCAGAATCGGCCTGTCCTCGCACCCGGGCCACGCGGGCTGCCTGCCCCAGGGCCCGACGACGCCCCGTGAGGTCGATCGGGACCTGCAGGGTGGCGAAGATATCGGGCTCGATGGCTCCGGTGAAATTCTCGCGGCGCCACTCGGCGATCGGGTTGGTCCAAGCCGCCTCGGCACGGGCGCGTCCCGCCGTCACGTCGCGCAGTCCCACGGCCACACCAGCGAGAGGGCCGCGCGTCCGGGCCAGGGCCACGGCGCGTTCCGGGGTCAGCAGGTCCTGCGCGACAGCAAATGCGGGCGCGAGGAAGGCAGCGAAGAGGAGGCGGAGCGTCACCCCGAGAACGCTACGCTGCGGACATGAACTGGGCTTAAATCAGGCCGGAAAAGTGGCCGTGAATCGCGCCCCGCCGAGCTCGGAGTCGTCGACCGTCAGTGTTCCGCCGTGCGCTGTCGTGATCGACCGGGCGATGGCGAGCCCGAGGCCGGCACCCTCGGGCGCGAGTTGGCGGGCCGAGCGCCCACGGACGAACCGACCAAACACCGACTCACGCTCTTCCGGTACGATGCCGATGCCGGAATCTTCGACCACCAATTCCGCGCCGCCATCGGTGGACGGACGAGTCGCGATCCGGATGGTGCCGCCCTCCGGGGTATACCGCGAGGCGTTTTCCAGGAGCACGGTGGCGAGCCGGTAGATCAGCTGCGGATCACCCTGGACCGGCGTCTCGACCAACGCGGTAACGGCGACCGCCTGGCCCTTTTGCTCCGCAGTCCGCGCGAACCGCGAGGCGGCGTCCGAGACGACGTCGTCGAGATAGAGGCTCGTCCGTTGTGCGACCATTGCGCCGCTGTCGGCGCGGGCGAGATGTAACAGCTCGTCGATGGTGTGTGCGGTGCGCCGTAGTTCAGACGCGATCTCGGTGAGCGCGTCGCGGTCGGCCGGGGAGGGTGGTTGGGCGGCACGTTCCTCAGCGGCGCCGAGGATGCGAGCGACGGGGGTGCGGAGTTCGTGGGCGGCGTCCGCGAGGAAACGCCGCTGCTCCTGCACGGCGCGGTCCAGCCGGTCAAGGAGTCTGTTGAAGGCAAGTCCCAGCCGCCCGAATTCGTCGTCGGGGTTGGAAACGGGCAGCCTGGCACCGGATGCGTTTTGCAGTCTGTCAGCCGCGGCCGCCATGGTGCTGATCGGCGACAACGCCCGCCCGGTCATCCACCAAGCGACCAGGGCGGCGACGAGCGCGGCGATCGGGATGGCGAACAGCGTTACGCGGTCGATGTTGCGCTGTGCGGCCACGAGGTCGGCGGTGGAGATCGTGAGGCGTAGCTGCCACCCGGGAGCGAGGCGGGGCTCGAGTGCCTCGGCACGGCGGACCAGCGGTGGCAGGGGCGTTGCGGCGGCCAGGGGTTGTCGCGCGGTGGCGAACAGCGAACCGTCCGGGCGCAGGAACTCGATTCCCATGCGGGCGAAGACCAGTTCGCCGGCCAGGTGGGAGACGGTCACGTCCACCTGCCGGTACTCCGCGAGTTCGGCTCGAAAGAACGAACGCACAAGGGCTGCAGCGCCGGCGACGGCCGTCTCGTGTTCGTTGCGCAGCGCGCGCTGTGCGAAGTGCCGCATGGCCAGCAGGGCGGCGAGAAGGAGGCTAAGGGTCGCGACGGCGTACCAGATCGTCAGGCGACGACGGACTCCGGATTGTGTCATCGGCTCCCCAACCGATAACCGGCGCCACGCATGGTGTGCATCAGGGGTGGCTCGCCCGGCTGGTCGACCTTGCGCCGGACGCGCCCGATGTAGACGTCGATGACGTTGCTGGCCGGATCGTAGTTGTCATCCCACGCATGGGCACTGATGCGCTCCCGCGTGACCACCTCGCCCGCATGGCGCATGAGGTACTCGAGGACGAGGAACTCCTTGGCGGTGAGCGGGATGTTTCGTTGGCCGCGGGACCCGGTCCGCGTGGCCGTATCCAGGGTGAGGTCAGCCACGGACAAGGTGACGGGGAGGAGGGGATCCGGCCGTCGCAGCACGGCGCGGAGCCGCGCCGCCAGCTCGCCTAACGCGTAGGGCTTGACCAGGTAGTCATCTGCACCGAGGTCGAGCCCGGCGATGCGGTCGTCCACGCCATCACGCGCCGTGGCCATGACCACGCGCGCGGTGGTCCCCCGGGTCCGGAGTTGCCGACAGACGGCGGCCCCATCCATGTCCGGCAGCCCCAGGTCCAACACCACGGCGTCGTAGCCATTGATGGCCTCCAGCTCCAGGGCGAGCGCCCCGGTGGCCGCGACATCAACGGCAAAGCCGGCCTGCCGCAAGAAGTGCGTCGTGTGACGGGCGAGCGTCGGGTCGTCCTCCACGAGCAGCACGCGCATCAGCCACCACACACGCTCAGGGCCAACTCCACCTTGCCAAACGGTGCAGACACCTGCACGCCCTGCACGGCACCTCGCACGGCCTCGAACATCTCACGCGCGATGGCAATGCCTTCCTGCACGGCGTGTTCACGTGAGCGCTCGTTCGCCCGTCGCATGCGCGTGATCACGCTATCGGGAACCACGACCCCGGGCACCTCATTGGCGAGGAACTCCGCGTTGCGCACGGATACTAGCGGCCAGATGCCGGCGATGATCGGGAGGCACGGCTCGTCCATCCGCGCCAGGAAGTGCTCGAGTTGGGCGACATCAAAGACTGGCTGCGTGATGGCGTACTCGGCTCCCGCCTCCACCTTCCACGCGAAGCGTCGGCGCTCAAGCGCCGGATCCACGGCGGCCGGATTCACCCCGACGCCAATGGCGTACCGCGTGGGCGCGCCGATGGCGTTGCCGCCGGGGTCGAGCCCGTGATTGAGGTTGCGGACGAGGTTCGTCAGCCCGATCGCATCGATGTCGAAGACCGCGGTGGCGTCCGGATAGGGTCCCATCTTGGGCGGATCGCCGGTGATCAGGAGGATGTTCCGGAGCCCAATGGCGGCACCACCGAGCAGGTCGGAGAGCATGCCGAGCAGGTTGCGGTCGCGGCACGCGTAGTGGCACACCGTCTCGAGGCCGACCTGTTGTTCGATGAGCACCGAGCACATCATGGCGCCCATTCGACTCTGCGCGCGGGGGCCGTCGGGCACGTTGACGGCGTCCACCCCGGCGGCCTTGAGGGCCGTACAGTCGGCGATCATCCGGCTCGCGTCCACGCCGCGCGGGGGGACGATCTCCACGGACGTGACAAACTCCCCGCGGGCGATCTTCCCGGCGAGTCGTGACCGTTCGGCGAACGGGACCGGGTCCACACCGCGCGGCTTCGCGGTCACAGCGGTGGTGCCCGTCGGTGTCGTGCGCGGCGTGGCGTGGTGCGTGGCCGCGAGGCGCGGTACCAGGGGACGGATCCCCTCGACCATGGCCTTGATGTGGTCGGGGGTCGTGCCGCAACACCCGCCGATGACTTTCGCCCCGGCCTGCACCAGGTGTCGCGCGTACGTCGCCATGTACTCCGGGCTGGCCATGTACATATGGCGACCGCCGACCTCGCGGGGCATGCCAGCGTTAGGCATGGCGCCCAGCTTGCGGGATGTCACCGCCGCCATCTTCTCGATGGCCTCGAGGATGGTCTGCGGACCGACCGAGCAGTTCAGTCCGATCACGTCCACCCCCAGGGCGTCCAGGTGTGCGGCAATCGCCTCCGGCGAGGCGCCGTACGTCGTCACCCCGTCGAGTCCGATCGTCATGTGCGCGATCACCGGCATCGACGGATCGACGTCGCGCGCCGCGCGCACGGCCTGGGCGATCTCATCGAGGTCCCAAAAGGTCTCCAGAAGGAAGCAATCCGCGCCGCCGGCCGCGAGCCCCTGCATCTGTTCGGCAAAGGCGTCGTGCGCCTCGTCGAGTGAGGTCGGGCCGTAGGGTTCGAGTCGCACGCCAAGCGGGCCTACGGCGCCGGCGACGAGATGGTTCTCCCCGGCGGCCTCACGCGCGAGGCGCGCGGCGGCGGTGTTGATCGCGACCACCTCTTCCTGCAGGCCAAACGGCGTCAGCTTGATGCGATTGGCGCCGAACGAGTTCGTTTCGATCGCGTCTGCGCCCGCTTGCACGTAGGCGGTGTGGATCTCGCGGACGAGGTCCGGGGCCCGCACGTTCAGCTCATCGTAGCACTGGTTGATGAACACCCCGCGTGCGTACAACATCGTGCCCATCGCGCCGTCGAACATCACGACCGTGTCGGGGTCGACCAGGCGGTGGATCAGGGCATCGCGTGCCATCTCAGCCTCGCACCGCGAAGTATTTCGCGTCCGGGTGGAAGACGATCATCGCCGCCGTCGACTGCTCGGGCACGAGCTGGAACGCCGAGGTCAGCGTCATGCCTAACGCATCCTCGGCGGGCAGCAGGCGAAAGACCAGCCCATGGTCGTCCAGGTCGGGGCAGGCGCCATATCCCCACGAGTATCGCTTGCCACGCCCGGCGACCAGCCCGGACTCGGCGCGGATGCGGCGGTGTAACCACTCGGCCGTGGCCTCCGCGGCTTCCACGGCGAGGCCGTGGACATAAAAGGCCTCGCTGTACTGGTTGTCTGCCTGCAGGGCATCAAAACGCGCCGTGGCCGCTTGACCCACCGTTACCACCTGCAGCGCGAGCACGTCCGGCTCGTCGCTCGTGATATCGCGGAAGTAGTCGGACAGGCAGAGTCGGTCCCGCCCGTCCTGGCGCGGGAAGGTGAAGCGACCGATCTCGCGCAACGCCGCGCCATCTGATTCGTATGCGGCGGGGTCGTAGACCACCAAGGCGTTGCCCTCGCTGCGCACCGGGAAGTACCCATACACGGCTTGCGGCGTCAGCCATCCGTTTATCCGGGCATCGGCCTGCAGGCGAGCCAGGGTCGGCACAAATTCGTCGCGGACCGTGGCGTCGTAGCCTTCACCAGAGCCGCGGGCGCCCCACTGGAGCCTGAACAGCTCGTCGAGGTCCAGCAGGTCGAACACCTCGTCCAGCGGAATGTCGCGCATCACGCGCGTGCCGAAGAAGGGCACCTTCGCCACGTCCGCGGTCACGACGTCGCTGCGGCCGGAGTCTGTGCTGCCGCCAAGCTTGTCCTTGCCAACCGTGGCGTGGAGAAAGACGTCCGTCCGGGCCTCGTCGAGGACCTGCGCCACGAACGCCCCGCGGCGCGTGGCGTCCTGGAGCCGGTCCATCGTCTCCAGTCCCTCAAACGCGTCCTTGCAGTAGAAGACGCCGGGGGCATAGGGCCGCTCGCCGTCCACAAACAACGCCCGCCGTCCAAAGCGGCGGTTGATGGCCGCCCCGCCGATCAGCACCGGGATGTTCAGGCCGCGCCGGTCGAGTTCCTGCACACAGAGGGGCATTTGCTTGGACGTGCTGACGAGCAGGGCGCTTAGTCCGACCGCGTCGGCGTCGACCTCGATGGCTTTCTCGATGATCGTGTTGACCGGGACCTGCTTCCCCAGGTCAAACACGGTATAGCCGTTGTTGGACAGGATGGTGTTGACCAGCGACTTCCCGATGTCATGCACGTCGCCGTAGACCGTGGCCAGGACCACCTTGCCCTTGGTGTACCCCTCGGCCTTCTCCAGGAAGCCCTCGAGGTGCTTGACCGCGCGTTTCATGACCTCGGCGCTCTGGAGTACGAAGGGCAGGATCAACTCACCGGAGCCGAACTTGTCGCCAACCACTTTCATGGCGGGCAGCAGGACTTCGTTCAGCACACGCACCGGGGCCTCGCGCACACCAGCCGCGTCGAGCGCCGCCTCGATCCCCTCCTTCTTGCGATGGAGGACCATCCAGTGGACGCGCTCGTCCGGACTCATGCCCTCTGTGGGATCCGCCTTCTCCGCGCCGGTGGCGGTCGAGGCGTCGGACCCGTCGAAGGCACCAATGAAGCGCTGCAGGGCGTCTGGTCGCCGGTTGAAGACGAGGTCGTCGGCGAGTTCGCGCTGGTCGGTCGTGATCTCGGCGTAGGGGGTGACGTGCGCCGGGTTGACAATCGCGGCATCGAGCCCGGCCTGCACGCAGTGATGCAGGAAGACGGAATTGAGGACGGCGCGGGCCTCGGGGGCGAGGCCAAAACTCACGTTCGAGACGCCGAGGATCGTGAGCACCCCGGGCAACTCGCGCTTGATCAGCCGGATCCCCTCGATGGTTTCCTTCGCGCTGTCGATCCACTCGGGGTCGCCGGTGGCCAGAGTGAACGTGAGGGCATCAAAGATGAGGTCCGACGGCGACATGCCGTACTCGTCGACGACAAGGGCGTGGATCGCGCGAGCGACTTCGAGCTTGCGCTCGCGCGTGCGCGCCATGCCTACCGGGTCGATGGTGAGGGCGACGAGGGCGGCGCCGTGGGCGATGGCCAGGGGGACGACACTGTCGATGCGCGCCCGGCCGTTCTCCATGTTGATGGAGTTGATGATCGCGCGGCCCGGGGTGTGCTCAAGCGCGGCCTGGATCACGCCGGCCTCGGTCGAATCGATCATCAGGGGCTGCTCGACGCTCATCGAGAGCAGCTTGACCACCTGCGCCATCTGCTCGGCTTCGTCCCCGCGTTCGGTGAGGGCGACGCAGATGTCGAGGACATGGGCCCCGGAGTCCGCCTGATCGCGCGCCACGTCGAGGATCCCCTCGTAGTCGTCGGCGAGGAGCAGGCGCTTCACCTTCCGCGAGCCCTGGGAGTTCACCCGTTCGCCCACGAGGAGCGGGGGCGGATCCTGGTGCAGGGTGATGGCGCGCATCGCCGAGGACGCGCGCGCGACGGTGTGCCGCGGCGGAACGGATGATGCTGTACTGTGGTAGGCCCTAACGCCAAGGGCGTCGACCGCCGCGTTGATGGCGCGCAGGTGTTCGGGGGACGTCCCGCAGCAACCGCCGACGATCCGGACGCCATACTCCCGGACGAAATCGGCCAGCATCACCGCCATGGGCTCCGGCTCCAGGGGATATACCGCGTCTCCGGTCCCCGTGTTGAGCGGCAGGCCGGCATTAGGTACGACGGACAGCCAGCGCGTGGAATGGCTGGCGAGGTGACGCACCGGTTCCCGCATGTGCTCGGGGCCAGTGGAGCAGTTGAGCCCGATCACATCGACGGGCAACGCCTCGAGCGTGGTCATGGCACTCGCGACGTCGGTGCCGAGCAGCATGCGGCCGCTCGTGTCCAGGGTGACCTGGGCCTGGACGGGGATCCGGAACCCGAGCTCCAGGAACAGCTCGCGGAACCCTGCAATCGCCGCCTTGACCTCGAGGATGTCCTGGGCCGTCTCCACCAACAGCACGTCCACGCCGCCTTCGATGAGGGCGGCCGCCTGCGCCTTGTAGTTACTGGCAAGTTCCGCGAACGTCACCTGGCTCAGCGCGGGGTCGCTGCTGGACGGAAGCATCCCTGTCGGACCGATCGATCCCGCGACGAATCGCGGCCGCTCCGGGGTGGCAAACCGGTCGCAGGCGACGCGCGCGATTCGGGCTGCTGCCACATTGATCTCGTGCGCCTTTCCCAGCAGCCCCCACTCTTCCAGGCGGCGGGGTGTCGACTGAAAGGTGCATGTCTCGACCACATCGGACCCCACCGCGAGGAACGACTCGTGGATCTCGCGAATCACGTCGGGTCGCGTGAGCACCAGGTGGTCGTTGCACCCTTCCAGGCTGGTTCCACCATAGTCTTGCGCCGTGAGGGGGTACCGCTGGATGCTGGTCCCCATGGCGCCATCGTATACGAGGACGCCGCGGGCGAGTGCATCGAGGTAATCCGATCGCAGGGGAAGCTGGTCGAGTCGCGTCACGAGGTCATGAAAAAAGAAAGGCCCGGGGCTGGGCGCCGGGCGTGGCGGTTTAGCGTTTGTTTAGCGTGGCCGCAAGTTGCCCTTAAATCGCCACGTGATGCCAATTGTCACCGGTAATGATTGTCAGACGAGTCGTCGCGGGCAAGCGTCACCCTGAGGCGAGCGCCATCACCCGGCTTTGGGCCGCCTCGGGCACCTCGACCACCTTGCGGCGCGCCGTCTGCCCCGCGACGAGGCGGATCTCGCGGCGCGGAACGCCGAGGGCGCTGGCGAGGAGCTCGACCAAGGCATCGTTGGCCGCGCCATCGACCGGCGGGGCCTGCAACCGAACCTTCAGCGCATCCCCATGGCGCCCCAACACCTCGCTCCGGGAAGCGCGCGGCTGGACGTGCACGGCGAACCGGATGGTCCCGCTGGAACCCCCTGTGAGCGCCAGCGTCACCCGAGGGCGCCGAAGACCAGGGACTCGAGCAGGTTGAGCACCAGAAAGGCCACAATCGGGGAGATATCCACCATGCCTAACGTGGGCACGATCCGCCGCAGCGGCGCGAGCAGTGGCTCACTGAGCGAGTAGGCCCACCGGATCCACCGGGAGTACGGCGACACCTGAAACCAGGTGGAAGCCACGCGAACGATCAGCGCCAGTCGCAGGATCTGGAACGACCACCGCAGGGCGACCACGGCAAAGCCGCCAGCCCCGCCACGTGCGGCCAGCGCCGCGAACGCCACCTGCCCGCGCAGAAAATCGAGCAGGGACAGCACGACCAACCCGCCGAGCACCACGAACACCAACGCCCACCACGGCGCCGACGTGGGATTGCCCCCTGCGCGAACCACCATCCGTTCGATTGGCTTGAAGCGAGGGTCCACGGTGTCGCGCACGAAGCGCGCGACCGGCGAAAAGGGACTCAGGCGCCGCGTGCGGACGAGCCAATCGAGCAGGGCCAGGATTCCGACCACGATCGCCGCCCAGAAGAACGCCGGCCGGAGGAGCGCCAGCACCACGTCGAAGCCCGCAAGCACCTGGTTCATGACGTTCAGTCTGACGTCGCCGCCGACGAGGCACAAGGCACGTGCGTGCTCTTACCGGCCGAGGAACAGGCGAATTGCTGGCCAGAGGCCGCGCAGTCGACCGAACAGGCTGGGGGCGTGGGCGAGGCCCAAGTACTGCTCGAATGCGTGCGACCGGTCGGCGGGATACGGAAACCACCACGGCTGCCCGGCCCATGGCACCACGTCATCGACCATCGTGCGGGTGCGCACGGCCTCGAAGAGCCCCGCCGTCCCGTGGGATCGTCCGCTGCCACTGAGGCCGACGCCGCCATGGCTCACCTCCGCCACCCCGGCGACCAGTGCTACGTCGTTGATCGCCACCGTGCCCGCACGCAGCCTGGTGGCCACCGTTCGGGCGTGCCTTCGCGACCGACTCCACACGCTGGCGCTCAGGCCGAAGGGCGAGGCATTCGCGAGTGCCACGGCCTCGTCATCGCTGGCCGTGACGACGACGGGGAGCACGGGCCCGAAGACCTCCTCGGAGAGGCTGCGCGACCCCATGGGCACGTTCGTGAGGATTGCGGGCGAAACCAGCGGCGCGTCGGTGGCCCCGTGGGGTCGTTCGACCGTCGCGCCGAGCTCCCCTTCGACCCTGATCAGCTCCTCGATATGCGCCGCCGCCGCGCGATGGATGACCGGGCCTACCTCCCAGTGCGCGTCGCCTGGCGTCCGCATACGGAGACGCCCCACTTCCTCCCGCAGCGCGGCAAGGAACGGTGCAGCCACGCTTGCGTGCACGAATACCCGCTTCGCCGCGACACAGGTCTGGCCGGCGTTGGCGAACCGTCCCCACGCGATCCCGCGGGCGGCGAGACGGAGGTTCGCGTCTGCCAGGACCAGCGCGGGGTCGCTGCCCCCCAACTCCAGGGAGCAGGGCACGAGGTGTTCGGCGCATCGCCCAGCGACGACGCGTCCCGCGCGCACGGATCCGGTGAAGAAGACCTTGTCCACCCCGCCCGTGACCAGCGCGTCGCCGACGTCCGCGCCCCCGTGAACGATCGCGCACACCGCGTCCGGAATTCCCGCCTCGCGCAATGCCGCATGCACCAGGGACGCGGTCCCCACCGTGAGCTCGGACGGCTTGTGGACCACCGCGTTGCCGGCAGCGAGGAGCGGAGCGAGCTGCCCCACGGGGAGCATGAACGGGTAGTTCCACGGGGAGACCATCGCCACCGTCCCCCACGGCTCGAAGGTCGTGGTAAGCTGCTTGCGCACGAGGGCGAGCGTGGACGAGCGATGCGAGCGCGGCTGCAGGAGTCCGGTAGTGTGCCGAACGTAGAACCGGATGAGATCGAGTCCGGTCGCCAGCTCGGCTGCGAGCACTTCCGCCTCGGGCTTTCCGGTCTCGCGACGCACCATCTGCGCAACGGCCCGTCGTTCGCGGTACAGCACGGCCCGCCAGCGATCGAGTCGCCGCAAACGCTCCTCGACCGGCAGGGCGGCCCACGCGACCTGCGCCGCGCGCGCGCGGCACACGGCCAGGGCGACGTCGTCGCGGGAGGATGCCGGTACCGACGCCACGAGCTCCCCCGTGAACGGGTCATGGGTCTCGATGGTGCGCCCGACGCCGGTCATGGGCGCCCGGAACGAGCGGCGAGCCAGAATCCCGAGAGGCTGCCCGCGGCCGCGCCGGTCACCTCACCCAGTCCCCCAGGTGCAATGCCAGCGATCAGCGGCACGGCACCAAGGATCACCCCGGAGAGCCCCGCGGCCACCCACCACGGGGCGCGCAACCTTGCACGTCGGGAGTAGAACGCGACTGGGAGGAGCAGTGAGGCCAGGAACCCGGTGGCCATGAGCGTCTCGAACTGTCCATACTGCACCTCAAACGGTGCCAGGGTGTGCCAGAACCGGCCGAGGGTCACGCGATGCACGGTGGCGCGCTGTGCGCTGAGGGCGACGGCGCTGCTGCGGGCATTCACGCGAAAGGTGGTCGCGCTTGTGTCCGCAAAGGCGCCGTCGAGGACAAAGGTTGGCGAGCGCAGGGCGAGTCTCGATGCGTTGCGACGACTCCGAAACACCAGCGCGTTGCCGCGCTGGACGATCTGGGCCTGTTCGCCCAGCGGATTCGCGAGTCGGGCCAGTAGGACTGGGTCCGCTGCGCGAGTGTTTGGGCGGTCGAGGACTCCTTCGAGATCCACTTCTCCTCGCGCGTATGGCGGCGGGCGATCTGTTGGGTCAACGGCGACACCGTTGGGGAGCGGCACGCCAAACAGGCGCAGCCCCCCAAAGGTCCCGAGGAGCGGGCTGTAACCACCACGAACCGGGGTCCATTGGCTGAAGTAGACGAGGTCGGGGACGGCAGGCCGCAGGCTCCACGACGCCACGCCGGCCAGCGCGGTCGCGCCCACGCACCAGCCTGCCACCAACCGAGTGGCCGTTTGAGGGGCGGGGTCTCGCAATGTGCGCTGGTGTGCGGCAAGCCACCCGCCGATCCACGTGCCGAGTGTGTTGGACAGCAGGTCACCGGCGGATGCGTCGCGTCCGGGAATGAGTTTCCATTGCAGCAACTCGATCATGAGGGAGAGCGCGAACCCGATCAGCCAGGCGCGGCCGGGTGGATACCCATCCCGGATGAGGGCGATGCCGAGCGGAACAAAGACCACGACGTTCGCGACGAAGTCGAGCCCACCCAGCGAGCCGCAGATGATGCAGTACCGCTCCAGCGGCTGAGGCGCTCCTGGGGCGGGCCACAATGTGGCCGCGAGCAGTAACGCGGCGACAGCGGCGCTCCAGCGAGGCGTGCGTGATGGGGGGGCGTTCTTCATGCCGAGGCTAATGTAAGGCCAGGGCAAGAGCGCCTTCCGGGCGCGGAGCTTGCTAGCTTGGCCACCGGTGACGGGCCAATGTGACCGCCTCAAGGAGTCGGGTATTCATGGACAGGGTAACGGTGGGGAAGGGAAGACGCCCGCACGCATGGGAATGGGCTCTTGTCCTTGCTCCATTTCTCGCGCTGGTGGCGGTCCATTGGAACGACCTGCCTTCGCGGCACGCCGGCGACTATGCGCAGTACCTCTTGCATGCCCAGGCACTGGTCGAAGGCCGCCCGTACGACGCGACGGGCTACATCTATAGCCCGTACGCGGCGCTGATCAGTCCCCGGGTACAGCCACCGGGCTGGCCACTCATCCTCACGCCGGTGGTGGCCCAGTTCGGCGTGGGACTGTTGGTACCCAAGATCCTGGTGACGCTCGCTGGGGTGCTTTTTCTCGGCTTCGTCATGAAGCGGATGTCACGCGACGAGGACCCGACGTTGCTCGCCGTGGCCATTGGCGGGGCGGGCTTGGCGCTCGAGACCACGTACGCGACCAACTCGCCCCTTTCGGACCTTCCGTTCTGCGCGATGCTCTGGGGGATCGTGCTGCTGGCGGATTCACCGCGCGCGCTGTCCTGGAGTCGTACCGCGCTGATCGGGGCGCTGACCGTGTACGCCATCGCCACACGCATCGCCGGCGTTGCGGTATTACCGGCACTTGTGTTGCTGGCCTGGCGACGGCCGCATGACCGGCGTGTGCTGCTCGGGCTCACCTCGGCGTTTGTCGTGGCCGGAGTGGTGGGGATCCTCGTGGTGGGTCCTGACAAGGTGCCCTTCATGAGTCAGATGTTCCGGTCACCCGAGGTCATGTGGGGCCGGATCACGGCGTTCGGTGACAAGTATCGGCTGCCGTTCTTCGAGGCGACCATGTATCCGTTCCCCTGGGACCTGGCCAACGACGGATATCACGTGCTGGCGATGGGGATGGTTCCGTTCGGGGTGCTCGCCTTCTTCAAGCGCTACGGCCAATCACTGCTTGGCTGCCTGGTGGCGACCTATGCCGTGATGATCCTTCTCGCACCCGTGGCGGACGCCCGGTACCTGTGGCCATTCTGGCCGGTGCTGCTGTACTGGGTGGTGGCTGGCCTGCGCACGCTCGTGTCGCGGCTGCCGCGCGTGGCACCGCAGGCCACTCGTCTTGCCTTGGGGGTGGGATTGGTTGTCATCGTTGGCGGCTTCACGCGCGGTGTGCGGACGCCGTCGCCGGAGGGACTTCTCACCGATCCGGATGTGCGCGACCTGTTTTCGTGGGTCCGGCGCCATCCGCAGAAAGGGGAACTGCGCGTGATGTTCGTGCGTGCACGCGTTCTCACGCTGGCCACCGGTGTCCCGGCGATGGGGGTGTTCCGGGCTGACGATGCGCGGATCACCTCCGAGTTGCGCCGTGGGCGCATCACGCATGTCGTGGTGGGCGACGCAGGTACCGGGCATGTGGGCGCCGCCGCCCTGGAGGCGACGGTGAGGGCGATGCCGTCGGCGTTCCAGCGCGAATACGAGAACGCGTCATTCGTGGTGTATCGCGTCGTCGGGGCTGCGCGCGGTTCCTGACGACTGCCTGACGAGTGCACGGCGTGTGCGGCACTTTGTGCCGCACACGTCGGCGTCGTGACCACGACGGTACTTGCGGTGTGATGCTGCGTACAGAGCGGGACGCCATTCGCTGTTAGTTTCGGCCGGCGATGCGTGAACCAACACCATGGCTTCGGTGGGCGCACAAGCGAAGTGTGACCCGGGTCAAGTCGGTCGCGTGTTGCAACCCCCTGTCCTGCAAGCAGTTACCCCCTCCTCGGTTGCTCGTCTTCTTCGTGAGCACCACCGCAAATTCCTAAGCACGTGATGCAACCTGCACCAATCCGCGTCCCATGTCCGGGTCGCGACAAAGGCAGCCTCCGGGAAACCGGAGTGAGTCCGCAAAGCTGACGGGGCTACCGCACCCACCGGGTGCCATGCTGGCCGAGTTGCCGAACGAACCCTAGCCGCACGAAGGGACCGCCATGATCATGGATTCGACGAGACGCCGACTCACCACCTTCGCCGCAGCGCTACTGGTCGCATGCGGGGACAACGCGCAGCAGACGGAACCTCCGCCAACGCCGCCGCGGGACCAACTCTCGGTTCGCCTGGACGTAGAGAGCGACTCGATGTTGCTCGGCACGACGCGGCTGTTCGCCGCCGCCGTGACGAATCAGTTCAACGCACCTCGGTCCGCGTCCGTGACATGGGCGTCCACTAATCCTGCGGTACTCACCGTGGGCACGGACGGCCTGGTCACCGCGATTGGCGAGGGGAGTGCGCAGGTGGTTGCGTCGATCACGGGCAGCGCCGACACCGCCCTCGTGCGGGTGTACGGGCTCCCGATCTCACTGGCCGTCTTCCCCGAGGTTGTGAGCCTCGCGGTCGGCGACGACTTCCAGCTCACGACGGAATCCGAGAACGTCGCTGGGAGCGGCAGCACACCGATCGCGTGGTCGGTCTCCGACTCGAGCATTGCCGCCATTTCGCCGGAAGGCGTGGTGACGGGAATGGGCGAGGGCGACGTCACGGTGACGGCGCGATTCGGTACGGCGGAGGCGAGCGCTTCTGTTGGGGTGTTTGCCACGCCGGTCGCGAATGTCGCGGTGAGTCCGGCGTCTGCAACGATTGCTGTAGGCGGGCGGCTGGATCTCGACGCCGTCGCGCGGAGCTGGACGGGCAAGATCCTCGGCGGCGCGAAATTCAAGTGGAGCACGAGTAATGCTACGGTTGCCTCGGTCACCGAGGTGGGCCTCGTCACGGGCAAGACCCGTGGCTTTGCGGTGATCACGGCGACGGCTGGTGGCAAGAGCGCGAGTGCGACGATCAATGTCGCGGCGCCCTCGGTGGTTAGCGTTCGGGCGCAGCTCCCGGACTCTTCCCTTCTGGAAGGTCAGTTGCTCACCGGGACTGCGGCGGCGCTCGATAGCTCGGGTCGGGTGATCACCGGACTTCCGGTGGCGTGGCAATCGAGCAATCCATCGGTGGCTACCGTGACGGCGGGCGGGGCGGTGACCGCCCTCGCCGCGGGGACGGTCACCATCAGCGCGATTATTGGTGGCAAGGTGGGGTCGATTCCGATCACGATCGCGAGACGCGCGGCGACGTCGCTGGCGATCGTCCCTGCCAACCCGACCATCATCGTCGGTGGGTCGAGTCAGTTGATCGGCGAAGTTCGCGACCAGAATGGCGTGGCCATGCCCGGCTATCCGGTGACTTGGAGTTCCGCCAGCACATCGGTGGCCGTGGTGTCTTCGGCCGGCGTCGTGACCGGGGTGTCGCCGGGCACGTCGATCATTCGGGCCACGAGCGGTCCGCTCACCCTGACGACAACTGCGACAGTGAACGCGGTGGCGGTGAACCGCGTTACCGTCTCGCCGTCCACCGGGCAACTTGTGGTTGGCAACACCTTCACCCTCACTGCCACGGCCCAGGATAGTCAAGGCAACGTCCTGCCCGGGCGGGTGATCACCTGGACGTCCTCGGCACCTCAGGTGGCCACGGTGTCGCCATCGGGTGTGGTGATGGCGGTCGCCGTTGGGTCGGTCGTCATCACCGCGACCTCCGAGGGCAAGTCCGGTGGCGCGCTACTCAACGTGAACCCGGTTCCGGCGGCCACGGTCGCGACGGTGGGAGTGACGTTGAACGCGTCGCAGCTGAATGTGGGACAGGCGACCCAGGCCGTGGTGCAGCTTCGCGACTCCTCGGGGAATACGGTGTCTGGTGTGCCGGTGACCTGGGCGTCCAGCGCGCCGAGCGTAGCCACGGTGTCATCGAGCGGTCTGGTGTCAGCCGTCAGCGGGGGGACGGTGTCTATCACCGCCACCGCCCAGGGCGTGGTGGGTGGGGCGGGCTTGAGTGTGGCCGCGCCGTCCGCGCTGCCCGTGGCGACCGTCGCCGTAACCACCAATCCGGGTGCGATTCCCTCCGGCGCAACGGCCACGGCGCAGGTGGTGGTCAAGGATTCACTCGGGACGATCCTCTTTGGTCGCTCCATCGGGTATTCATCGAGCAAGCCCTCGGTCGCCACGGTCAACGCGAGTGGCGTGATCACGGGCGTGGCGTCGGGCAACTCCTACATCTCCGCAACGAGCGGTAGTGTCGTGGGTCGAACGCAGATCGCCGTGACCACTGGTACCCCCGTGGTGACGCGGGTCAGCGTGGACGCGCCCGTCACGACCCTGCAGGTGGGGGACACGGCGCGCGCGGTAGCGACCGCCTACGATGCGTCGAACGCCACCGTGGGCGGCCTGATCTGGACGTGGACCTCCTCGGACACCTCGGTGCTCAAGGTTGGCACCCAGGGCAAGGTGACCGCGCTCAACGTCGGGAGCGCGAGCATTACGGCCTGGGCGCAAGGCGTCACCAGCGGACTCGGGTTTACCGTGACGAACGCAGCGCCCGCGCCGGTGGCGTCCGTGATGTTCTCGCTCAACGCGAGTGCGTTGCAGGTAGGACAAACAACGCAAGGGAGCGCGATCCTGCGCGACGCCAACGGCAACCTCCTGACGGGTCGCACGATTTCGTACTCGAGCTCCAACACTGCCGTGGCCACGATCTCCACGACGGGCCTGGTCACGGCGGTGGGCTCCGGGAATGCGACGCTGTCCGCCTTGAGCGGCGGCGTGTCCGGTGGGGCGGGGGTTACTGTCGCGGCCGCGCCGGCCGTCGGGTCCGTATCGGTCACGCTGACGCCGGCAAGCATCAGCGTGTCGCAGGCGGCGTCTGCAACCGCACTCGTGCGCGACGTCAACGGCGCCATCATGACGGGCCAGTCGGTGACCTGGAGCATCGTTAACAACGGGGTGGCGAGCATCACGCAGAGCGGTGTCGTCACGGGAACCAGTGCTGGCTCGACCACCGTCTCGGCGTCCGTCCAAGGGGTCTCGGGTTCAGCGGCGCTCGCGGTGACGGCGGTGTCGCCCATTGCCACCCCGCAGCTCCCGCGCGCGGTCCCGGCATTGCCCGTCGCTGCGTTGAATCGAAGCTGTACCGACCGGCCGACGACGGTCACCGCGCTGCAACAGGCGCTCAACGCCGGCGGCGCGCGTACGATCTGCCTCGCCATGGGGTTGGTCCTCAAGGGCTCGTTCGATATCCCCGCCCGGGCAGCCAACGACACGTCGTGGAGCATCTTGCGGGCCGACACGACACTGACGCTAGGCACGCGCGTTACGGGGGCGGAACGTCTGCCCAAGATCCAGATCGTTGATGTGCGATTCCCCGCGTTGTGGTTCCACTCGCGCGCCGCACGTTGGGTGGTGCAGGGGATTGAGATGACCACCGATCCGGCCGTCGTTGCCGGTCCGTTGTCCCTGGTCGAGGCGGGTGAGCGGATCGCCGAAACCACCGTGGCAGCGCTTCCGCGCGAGATCCACTTCACGCACGTGAACGTGCACGGCTGGCCCAACCAGAACCTGCGCCGTGGGTTCATGCTGAACGGTGCCGGTCACATCGTCCGCGACTCGCGTTGCACCGAGATTCACGAGCGCAACTCGGACAGCCAGTGCACCCTCAGCTACAACGGGCCAGGGCCATTCCTCATCGAGAACAACCTCCTCGAAGCGGCCTCGGAGAACGTCATGTGGGGTGGGGCGGATCCGGGGATCAATGGGTTGGTTCCCTGCGACATCACGGTACGCAACAACCGGATCTCGAAGCCCGCGACCTGGAAGCAGGTCGGTACGCCGAGCCAGTCGGGGAGCTACCTGATCAAGCTGCTGTACGAGTCGAAGAGCTCTTGCCGCTCGCTGATCGAGGGGAATTCCTTTGATGGCGTGTGGAAGGACGGCCAGATGGGATATGCCGTGTGGCTCAAGTCGGTGAACCAACAGGGCAATTGCCGCTGGTGTCGTACGACCGACGTCACCTTCCGGAACAACACCTTCCGCAATGTGGGCGCCGGCTTTGCCTTCAGCGGGTCGCCCGAAGTCTTCCCGGTCGACAGCGCCTTGCGCCGGGTGCTGGTGACCGGCAACTGGATCGAGAACATCAACGTCCAACCGTACGATGGCGACTCACGACCCATCCTGCTCAACGTGAATGCGCGAGATGTCTCCTTCATCCGAAACACCTGGACCGGTGGGAACTTCCCGAAGGACGCCATCATCTTTGACATCTCGAACGGCATCAAGGCGGTCACGAACTTCCGCTTTGAGGACAACGTGATCCCGACGGCACAGTATGGGGTCGGGGCGACGGCCGTGGGCGAAGGGACCGTCGCGCTCAACGCAGGGGTCGGGGGGTCATGGACCTTCCTGCGCAACACGTTCATCGGCAACCAGCGGAACGGTTATCCCGCCACGACCAAGTGGGCGTCGTCGCTGGCCGGAGCGTTGTCGACCGGGTCCGGAGTGGCGGCCCCGCCGGTGCCCTAGCGGCGACGGGTAGGCGCGGCGGGTAGTGGCGAGGCGGGCCTCCGATCCAGGGGGCCCGCCTCTTGCTTGGCGGGACCCCGCGTGCCGTCCGCTACCAGCAGATCCCTTCGTACGTCTTGCCGTCGCTGCGACGCGCACCAAAGGCGCGCACCAGGTCCACCACGACCTGGCCCTCGCGCACCTTGTCGCTGATGGAGCGGAATTCCGGCGAGCCGTTGCCGATGATGATCGTGTCGCTCTTCGCCAGCACGTCATCGATGGAACCGGACATCAACTCCCAGATATGGGGGATCTCGCGCTCCACGTACTCCTTGTTGGCCCCAATCAGGCGTGCGCTCGTCACTTCCCGGTCGTAGATCGAGAGCTGGGCGCCCTTGCCGATCAGTTTCTCGATCAGGGTCACCATCGGGGACTCCCGCAGGTCGTCCGTTCCGGCTTTGAACGCGAGACCAAGGACGCCGATCCGGCGGCTCCCGGCCGCCTGCACCATGTCGAACGCTCGCGTGACCTGCAGGTCGTTGGACCGCAGGGTGGCCTCCAGGATCGGGGTCGGGACGTCGAGCTGGCGGGCGCGGTAGCTCACCGCACGCAGGTCCTTGGGGAGACACGATCCACCGAACGCGAAGCCCGGCTTGAGGTAATACGGCGAGATGTTGAGCTTCGTGTCCTCGCAAAAGATCCGCATGACCTCGTGCGAATCGACCCCGCTCGCCTTGCACACGTTCCCGATCTCGTTGGCAAAGCCGACCTTGAGCCCGTGGAAGCAGTTGCAGGCGTACTTGATCATCTCGGCGACCCGGATCGCGACCGTCCGAACCGGCGCGTCGAGGCCGGCATAGATCGCGGCCACGGTCTGGGCGGTCACATCGTCACCCGCGCCGACCACCGTGAACGGGGGATCGTAGAAATCCTTGATCGAGGTCCCCTCGCGCAGAAACTCCGGGTTCATCGCCAGCCCAAAGTCACGATGCGCCTTGAGTCCAGAGGCCCCCTCGAGCGCCGGCAGCGCCAGCTCCTCGGTGGAACCCGGCAGCACGGTGCTCCGGATCACGATCGTGTGCCGCGTCGACTTCTTCTTCATCGCCGCGCCGATCTGCGAACAGACGCGCTCGACGTAACTCAGGTCCAGGCTGCCGTTGGGCGCACTCGGCGTGCCCACGCAGACCAGCGAGATGTCCGTGGTGAGCACGGCGTCTTCCACACTGGTGGTGGCCCGGAGCCGCCCGAGGGTGCGCATCTCGCCGACCAGCTCGGCGATACCGTGTTCGACGATCGTCGCCTTGCCGTCGTTGACCATGTCCACCTTCGACTGGCTCACGTCGACGCCGACGACCTGATGACCTTCCTTTGCAAAGCACGCCGCGGAAACACAGCCGACGTAGCCGAGCCCGAAAACACTGATGTTGGATGCCATGATGATGTGTGTGCTGCTCAGGGAAACCCGCTTACGCGCGAGCCAGCTCGCGCACCCAGCCACCCGCACTGCAGACGCGCGAACCGGTCAAAACGTCTCAGTTTCGTCTGGAGGATAAACGCTCCACCACCGAGGCACAGGTCTGGGCGAACTGTCGGGCGACTCCATCCCAGCTGAAGTCTCGGCGAACCCGGGCCGCGGCCCGCTGCCCCAGGGCGTCGGCACTGGAAGGATCGGCCAATACGCCAGCGACCGCTGCGGCAAAGTCGGTGGCGCTGTCAGCGATCAGGATCTCGGCGCCGTGGTGCACCGGCAGCCCCTCGGCGCCAATGGTGGTGGACACCGTCGGTCGGCCCATCGACATCCCCTCGTAGATCTTGAGCCTCGTGCCGCCGCCAATGCGGAGCGGGACGACGAGCGCCCCTGCGCGTTCGAGGTACGGTCGCACGTCGGGAACCGTCCCGGTCACCGTGACGCCGGTGTGACGCGCGGCGAGCGATTTCACGCGCGGCGAGGGGTTGCGACCAACGACCGACACGGTCGCCACGGGGACCTTGGCCCTGACCAGGGGAAGGATCTCGTCGCAGAACCACTCAAGGCCATCCTCGTTGGGCAGCCAATCCATGGAGCCCGTGAAGACGATTTCGTGTGGGTTGCGTGCCACCCCCGTCGGCGAGAAGTAGTCGATGTCCACCCCGGTCGGGACGCTGGACACCTCTGAGACCCCCATGCGATCGCGAAAGGTGTCGCGGTCCGCGTCCGAGACGGCGACCACGTGGTCAAAGCGCTGGCACTCGCGGGTCTCCCAGCGCAGCATCCGGCGCCACTGTTCCCGCATGTAGGCCTTCTTGATGGGGTGGGTCGCGACAGCGGCGTGCCGTTCCCAGATGGCGGCCTCCACGTTGTGCTCGAACAGGACCGTGGCTACGCCGAGCCCCGCAGGCACATTCACGCTAGGCGTGAGGAAATCGCAGACGACCACATCAAAGCGCCCACGTGCGACCGTCCCGGCGATGGCGTGACGAAAGGTGGGCGACCGGTACTTGGATACCGCGTACGGCAGCGGGGAGAACACGTTGCGAAGGAGGTCCGCGTAGAAGGCCAAGGTGCCGCGACGCGGTTGCGTGAACGGGACCGTGATGACCTCCTGGCAGTACTCCATCGCCTTGTCCCGCGCGTCCGCAGCTGCGGTTCCGTCATCGAGCGTGAGGTAGGTGACGTGGTGCTGCTTCCGCAGTTCTCGCAACATGGCGTACGTGCGGATCTTCCCGCCCTTGTCGACGGGATGGAGCAACTCGGTCTTGAGCCAGAGGATGCGCATCTACGCCATGCGGATGGCGTCGATGGGCTCGCCATCGAGGAAGATGCGCTGCCAGATCTCGAAGTTGAGCAGGGCCCACAGGCGCTGGCCCTGGTTCCGCTCCCCACTCGCGTGCGACGCGGCGATCTGGCGCACGGCCGCGGGGTCGAACCAGCCGCGGGCCAGGGCGCGCGGCGAGGTCACGTACTCGTCGACCAGCCGCTGGTGCGAGGTGCGCAGCCACGGGCCGATGGGCACCGGGAAGCCCATCTTCTTCCGCGACAGGATCTCCGGCGGGAGCATGTCCTTCATCGATTCGCGGAGGATGTACTTGGTCGTCCAGCCGCGGAGCTTGAGGCGTTCGGGCAACCGCGCGGCGAATTCCACCAGCGGGTGGTCGAGGAAGGGGACGCGGCTTTCGATGGACGCGGCCATGCTCATCTGGTCTTGCTTCATGAGCAGCTCGTGCAGGTACGTCTTGGTGTCGGCGTAGAGGAGCTGGTCCAACAGGGTCCGTCCGTCCGACGCGCCTAACGCGGTCGAGGCCGCGGCGTACGGATCGATTCCCCCGAGTCGGGAACGGGCGTCCGCACTCAACAGCCGCTGCTGGGTGGCGCGATCGAAGACGGCGAAGTTGTCGAAGTAGAGCGAGGTCAAGTCGGCGGGAAGGACGAGGGCGGTGCGAGACAACTTCTGCCGGAGCCGCGAGGACGCGGGCAAGGTCCCGACCAACCCGCGCACGGCGTCACGCATAACGCGCGGGGTCCACTGCTCGTAGCGGCGCCCGAGCATCGCATTGGCGATGGTCACCCGATAGCGATTGTACCCGGCCAGTGTTTCGTCGCTCCCCTCGCCGGTCAGCACCACCTTGACCTGCCGAGCCGCGAGCTGCGACACGGCGTTCAGGGCGACGGACGATGGGTGCGCCATCGGCTCGTCCTCGTGCCAGATGAGCCGCGGTACGGCGTTCCAGAAGTCCGTGGGACTGACGACGACCTCGTGGTGGTCGGTGCCATACCGCGTGGCGACCAGGCGAGCATACTGTAGCTCGTTGGCCTCGCGTTCGGCAAACGCCACGGAGAAGGTCTTGATCGGGTCCCGAACCAAGGTGCTCATCGCGGCGGTGATGCTGGCCGAGTCGATGCCCCCGGAGAGGAACATGCCTAACGGGACATCGGCCATGAGCCGCAGGCGCACAGCCTCGATGAACCGTTCCTTGTATTCCGCGATCAGGGTGGCGTCGTCGCGCTCGTCGGTGGCCCCGAAATGCAGGTCCCAGTAGCGCGCAATCCGTACCTGCCCGTCCCGCCAGGTCAACGTGTGGCCGGGCGGCAGCCGCCGGATCCCCGCGAACAGCGTCTCCTCCCCGCTCGGGGCGTGGTTGGCGAGCATGTCCGGGAGCGCACGTTCGTTGAACGCGGCGCGCACGTCGCCGGCGGCCAGGATCACCTTGATCTCGGAGCCGAAGAGCAGCGAACCGTCGGCGAGGTGCGCGTAGTAGATCGGCTTGACGCCAAAGCGGTCTCGGGCGAGAAACAACTCCTGCGAACGCTCATCCCAGATGGCGATGGCGAACATCCCGCGGAGCTGCTCCGGCATCGCCGCCCCATGCCGCTCGTACAACCGCAGGATGGTCTCGGTGTCACACCGCGTGTGGTAGTGCACCCCCTCCGATTGCAGCTGCGCGAACAGCATCGGGTGGTTGAAGATCTCGCCGTTGAACACGAGCTGAACCTGCCCGTCGTCCGAGGCCATCGGCTGGGCCCCGTGCTCGACGTCGACAATGGCCAGCCGGCGATGGCCTAACGCGACCCGTGCGCCGAGGTACAGGCCGACGCCGTCCGGTCCCCGGTGCGCCATGACGTCCCGCATGCGCTCCGCGATGTCCCGCGTGACTGGCGCCGTGCTCCTCCGGGGCCGGACCAGGCCGCTGATGCCGCACATGTCAGCGTCCTCCCGTGGTCGACGGGAGCGAAACCCCGGCCTGCCGAATCCCCTGGCTCCCGGGCGCGATCCAGCACGCCACGACATCGTGGGTCAGGTCGCGCTGCAGCCACCACGCGGTGGCGTCGACGTCCAGGGACATGTGTGACGAGTGAAAGGGCCCACAACCGATCAACTGCACCTCGCCGGGTGACGTGACTTCCAGGCATCGACCGATCTCCCCGTCGATCCACCGCACGCCCTGCACCGAACCCGGACAGGCGATGACGGTGGCGATGGTGAGTTCGCCACGACCGTACAACTCCGCCCGCAGCCGCGGTGCCTCGACGCGGGCACCGTAGGCCGGTGACACCTCCCCGGCCTCCACCGATAGCTCCCCTGTGGGGACGAACACGACGGCATCGACCTGGTCGCCTCGCATTACCTGCACGACCTGTCCGGTCGCGACCAGGTCAGTGCCTGCTGCCCCCTGCAGGTGTACTGCGGCGCTGCCGCCCGACGCGGCCTGCCATGAGTCCACCACCACAAAGTACCGGTTCCGGCCCCGCCCAAGCACCATGAGGTCGCGCCGATACGTGGCGTCAGGCTCGAACCCATCATGGTGCCCCCGGAGCCACGCCCCCCACCGATCGGTTGCCCACCACTCAACCTGCGTTGTGGCCTTCGTGGACCAGGCAAACGGCCCCGCCATCACAGACGATGACCGCCCGTCAAAAGTCGCGGCATTGTGGCTCGACGTTGCGCGAAACCGGTCCCGGATGCTCGGGTCGGTCGAGTAGCTGCAAGTCCCGGGGTCCACGAACAGGGGGCGCCCGCCGAGCGTCAGGTCGAACGAGAGGGCGTCCGCGTGGGCGTGCCCGCAGTTCAACGCGCCGTGGGGCCCGGCGTCGACCACCATGAACGAATCGGCAGGGGAGGACGGGTCCCGCAGGACGGCGAGCCCCCCGTCGGGAGCGAACGAAGAATCCGGAGGGTGCCCGCGGGTACCGGTCGACGGGACCGCACCGAGGATCCACGCGACATCAGCCATCGCCCCTCCCGCGGCGGCGAGCAACGTCTCGTCCTGTGTGAGGGCACCAGCCAGGGCGAGCGCCGGCCGGGCGTCGGTCCCCGGACGACCGTCAAGAAAGAGGAGGCGGCCGCCGTCGTCGTCCCCGATCAGCGGGAAGGTTCCATCGGGACGGGTGGTCGCCGCGAGCACGTGTCCCATCCGCCGGACCGCGTCGCGCACGGCGGGGAGGGGCTCCCCCTGGCGCTCCGCGAGCGCGGCAAAGTGGGCGTAGAAATCGAGCGTGTAGCGATGGTACCAGGTCGACTGCTCGAAGTACGTGCCGTCGGGACGGACGTGGCGCGGCAGCCACTGCAGCAGCACCGCGCGTCCCACGGAGCGCCAGCTCGCGGCGGCACTCACGTCGCCCAGCTCAACACCCAGGTGATACAGGGCCAGCGCTTCCCCGGTGAGGTGGGTGTTGGGACTGAAGTACGTCGACAGGTTCCGCTCGAGATGCCGGGCGGCAAGCACCAGGTGCCCGAGGGCGCGCTCCACGGTGCTGCTGCGGAGGGCGGGGGCGTCCGCGGCGAGCCGCAGGGCCCAGAGCCAGGCGATCGCGCGAAAGCCGACCTCCAGGCTGCTGGCCCAGTTGACCCCACGTTTTGGTGGATTGGCGTCCATCCAGCTGACCAAGGCCGCGTCGATCGCCGCAGCGTACGTCGGGTCACGGGTGATCCCCCAAGCCTGGCCTAACGAGACCAGCCATTGGTGCCGATTGATCTCCCACACGCGCTTGTGGTCGCCGGCCACGGCAGGGTCGAGATAGGGAACGCGTGACCAGTGCAGGCGAGGAGCGGCAATGCCGGCCACGGGGTCGCGGTGCCAGTCGATGGGCGTTCCGACGTCCATGGCCCCGTATCCCAGCAGGTGGAGTCGGCCTGCCAAAACAGCGTTGGCCCGTTCCATGACGAGGCGCACCCCCTCGGGATCGCTCTGCCTCGCGAGGGCGGCCGTCCGCTCCGGGTGGTCCAGCCCGGCAAAAAAGCCGCGACCACCGCGCACGCGCAGCGCGCTGACCCACGCCGCCGCCGTGGGGTACGTCGCGCGAGCCTCTGGGCGCAGGTGCGCGTGTAGCGCCGTGGGGGTGAGCTCCTCCTGGTCCAGCCACCCCGCACGCTCCAGGACCACCCCGACAAATTGCCGGGCTCGGAATTGCAGTTCCGCCCCCGAGCGGCCCCGGAGTCGGTCCAGCGAGAATCGGCGTCCGCTGTTCATCGTGGCCTAGTGACGCCAGACATCCCAATCCCCTCGCGCCGCATTCCAGGTGGCGCGCACCACCGCCACCTGCATCAACAGCAGGCCCCACGCGATCGCGCGCAGTCGACCGCTCACCAGCAGCGCGACACAGGCGTAGATCACCCCGGCGGTGACCACGCGCATCGTGTCGTCGGGCCAGCGCCCGTGCGCGCTGCTGATGCCCCCGACCGCCACGGCGAGCACGAGGTACGGGGTCAGGAGGCGCAGCAGCTTGTGGCTGACAAACTGCACCCAGATGGGATTGCGCCCCGGGTGCACCACCGCCGGAAGCCACGCGCACAACTGCAGCACCCCGGTGAGCGTTCGGGTCTTGCGTCGGTATTCCGTCCCCTGGCCGAACGCGCGATCGTCACGCGCCACGGCCGACGGCTCGAGGCCAATGCGATACCCGCGGGTGGCGAGCTGCATCGGCGTGAAGAGGTCGTCGAGTATCAGGCCGGCCGGCAGCGGCTGCCAGAGGGCGCGCGGCATGGCGTAGATGGCCCCGGTTACACCAACCGCCGAATGCAGCCGAGCTTCGTTGGTGCGCAGCCATCGCTCATACCGCCAGTACATCGAGGCGACGTTCCACCGGCTGGCCCCCTCGATCTCCAGCGCGCCCGACACTGCGCCCATTCGTGGGTCGGCGCCCAGGGCGTCCACGAGTCGCGGAATGGTCTGGCGATCAAACAGCTGGCCGGTATCGGCGAACACCAGCACGTCCCCGGTGGCGACGCGCACGCCCGCATTGAGGGCCCCGGCCTTGCCGCGCGGCGGCTCGCCGGCCACCACGCGGGCCCCATTCACCTGTGGAAGGGCCCCGGGGCGTGACGCGTCACACGCGACCACCACCTCCAGCGGGCCAGAGTACGCCGTGTCGCGGAGGTTGGCCACCCGTCGGGCGATGTCCGCGTCACTCTCCCGGGTGGCCAGGATGACACTGAGGGGTGGGGACGCGGCCTCGCGCGCTGCGGGCTGCCGCCGCGTGCGCGCCAGGAGCCACACGCCAATCGGGTATCCGACCCAGGTGTACAGCAACACGCCAAGCGACAGCACCGCGAGCACGACCATGGCGCTACGCCCAGGGAAAGACCGACAGTCCCATGCGGCGCCGGATGAACCAGACCAACACGCCACTGCGCGCCACGGTGGCGCACAACGTCGCGATCGCCGTTCCGATCAACCCGTACATCGGCGTCAGGATCAGGGTGAGCACCAGGTTCAGCAGGGCACTGCCCCCAATGATCCACGCGGCTTCGCTCTGGTATTCCGTCATGGTGAGCAGGAATCCCGCCGTGGCACCCACGAGCGCCGCGGTCGTGATGGCAATGCTCAGGATGACCAGCACCGGGTACGCTGCCTCGAACTCCGGGCCATACGTCCATCGCAGCAACAGGTGGCCGAACGCCACCAGGATCGCGAGGATGGGGAGCCCGATCGCCGCGTTGGCGACGAACACCTGGCGCACCAGATGCTGCAGGCGCACGTAGTTCCGCTGCTCGTGCAGCTCGGCAATCAATGGCGCCGCCACAAAACTGATCGACGTCTGGCCAAACTGCAGGAGCATCGTGAATTGCGCGGCCGCGCCGTACAGGCCCGTCTCCTTCGCGCCGACGAGCCATCCCACCACGATCAGGTCGGACTGTTGCGAGATGACCAGCTGCGCGATGCCAATCGTGACCAATCCCTTTGCCGCGGAGATCCATCGCGGCTTCTCGAAGGTCATCGGCGCGCGGCGCATCGCCGGCGGAACGGCGCCCCGGAGCCAGTACTGCAACAGCAGCACCGCCAACGTCGTCGCGCCAAGATTGATGGCAATGACCTGCGCCGGGCTCGGCGTCGCCCCCAGGACGAGCCACGCCCCGACTGTCGCCGCCAGCAGCGCGGGACGAAGGACGAGCCCCGGCACCTGCGACTGCACGTACCGCTTGAGGGCCTGCAGGTGACTCGACGTCAACAACATCTGCGCGTTCATGACCAGCATGCCTGCGACGACCATGAGCGCCGCGGGCAAGGCCTCGTGCTTGGTGGCGAACTCCGCACGCCAGACCCAGGCAATGGCCACCCCGAGCGCAGCGACCCCCAGCGAGGTCCAGCGCACCACCCGTCGACTCCAGGTGGAGTACCCGCGGGCGTGGCCCCATTGCTCGGCGCCGATGTACCCGGCCAGGAACCTCGTTGACGTGCCGTCCAACTCCATCTTGGCCAGGACAGACGCCGCGTTCATGCAGGCGAGGGCCAGGAGGTAGACCCCGAATCCCTCCTGCCCGAGGGCACGGGCCAGGATGATCTGCCCTAGAAACGAAATGCCGGCCCCGCCCACATTCACCATGAAGGAGCGAAAGGCACTCCCCGTGACTCCTCCGCCGCCAATCCGATCGCGCACTTGCTCGATCAGGCTGGCCATGGCGCCTCGTGGTGGCGTCGGTGGAGTCGTCATGCGCCCGGCCCCTGGCCACAGACGGCAGGCGAAAGGGCGCCCGCGAGCAGGCGCGCCACCCGGGCGGCACCGGCGTCCGTGAAGTGGACGAAGTCCGCGAAGTTCCCGGACCAGTCGCCGCTAAACGCGGGCGCGAGATCGACGTACGCCACGGCGGAATCGCGCGCCACGCGTTCGGCGACCACGCGGGCGGCGCGATGGAACTCCACGAGTACTTCGCCCGTGACCCCCGGAAATTGGAATTCCCAGGCCGTGAGCAACGCTGCATCGCGGAACCCAGGCGCCATCGTCGCATTCACGTGGCCAGCCAGGGTCACTGGTACGCCCAGCGATCGCGCGACACCGATGGTGGTGCGCAGGTCATCCTCCAGGAGCTGCAGGCGCTCCTTCGGGAGGGCACGCACGATGAACCGTTCCCGGCGGCGCATGAGCAGGGCGCGCCGGACCCCGGTCATCACCGCGTCGGGGAGCAGTCCCTTCACTTGCGAGACGAGGCGTTCCTTCGACCGCCAGGCGAGCGCGCGCCGCCACGGGAGCGTGGAGTCGCCATCCGTTGGGCCACGTGAGGCGGTCGGTGACTGTCGATTGAGGTAAAACGCCGGAGAAGGGTAGAGCAGGAAGTGCGTCGGCTGGAGCTCTCGCACCACCCGATCGATGACCGGGTTCATGGACGGGAGCGCCATCCCGGGCAGCGCCGCATTCACGACCTCGACGTTGCGGCATCCTGCCAGGGCGAGCGAGTCCTGCAATTGTCGCGGATATTCGCGTCCCGCGGACTCGTACAGGCCAAAGGTTTCCGAGGCCCCTACGACAACAATCCTCGGCGTGCCAGCCGGTCGCGGGATCGTGACGGACGGGCTCCGCAGTCCGAGCTCGTTCAGCGCCCATTGGCGGTACCGCGCGTTGGGACGACCACGGGCCCCGATCGAGTCCAGCCAGATCAGGTCGGCGGGTCCCGCTACGCGGGAAAGCATGGGAATCTCCGCCGCCACCCGATCCTCGATGCGGGTCACGGCCTCCATGACCAGCGCCGCTGCGCCAGTGAGGAGCAGCCACTGCCACGTCCAGCGGGGGCCCCGGCGCTCCTCAAGCGGTTGCATGCGCCTCCACCGGTGGGGCGTCCATGAGCGCGACATACAGGGCGCGCCATCCGCGTCCGGTAGCTTCCCACGTGTAGGTCGCCAGGCAGTGGGCGCGCGCCCGGGCGGCCAGCCCGGCCCCGACGCCTGGCTCGCGGATCACCCGCAGGGCCGCCGCGGCCAGTGCCTCGTGGTCGCCGCGCGGAACGAGGATCCCGGTGATGTCCTGGGTGACCATCCAGGGAATGCCCCCGGCATCGGTGGTGACCACAGGTAGCCCGGCGGCCGATGCCTCAATCAGGGAGAGGGGCATGTTGTCGATGTCCGGGCTGTTCAGGTAGATGTCGGCCTCATCGTACAGCTGCGCCATCTGGTCCGGCGTGACTTTGCCGCGAAACTCCACCGCGCCACCCACACCCAGCTCGTCCGCGAGTGCCTCCAGACGCGCACGCTCAGGGCCGAACCCGGCCACGATCAGTCGCGCCTCACCGAGCACCTGGCGCACCGCGGCGAACGCCCGAATGATACACCCGACGTTGTACAACCCCTGCAGGTTCCGGTTGGACAGGAAGATCGGGCGAGGGCTCGGCCGCTCCCGGAACGGAAATCGGTCGACGTCGACAAAGTTGTGGATCGCCAGCGCAGGCAGGCCGAACCGGGCGAAGACGTCCACCAGGTAGCCCGACGGCACCACGATCCGGTGTGCCAGCCGCATGGCCGGTAGCGCGGTCCGGCGCCAACGCGCGAGGTGGTCCTCCGCCTCACCGCTGTGGTAATTGAGGACCACGCGCTTGCCGAACAAACGACCGATGAGCATAGCGGGCAGCGGGGCCAGGATGAACGACCAGTACGAAGCGGAGAACGCGTGGATGACGTCGTATCTCGGCACCGTGCGCAGCAGCGAGAACAGGTAGGCCACCGAGGTGACGATCGTCCGGACGAACTTGATCCGCTGCAGGGCGCCCAGGGGGCCAGGCAAGGCCGGGTTCACGGCGAGGAATCCCGGCACGATCCCCGGCAACGTCTCCAGCTTGTCGAGCAGCCGCTTGAGCTGCACGCTCTGGCCCCCGACGATGGCGAGGGACGGCCCCACGAGCAGGACCCGGATCGGGCGCGCGTCGGTGGTCATCGTCGCGCTCAGAACTGGAAGTAGAGGAAGGGCGACGACCGCGTGCCCAGGATGATCGCGAGGCTCGCGGCGAAGGCGAGGGTGATCGCCACGCGTCGTCGCGCCGTGTCCCGCACCTCAATGTCGAAGGCATTGGGCCCGACCATCGACCACCAGGCGGCGGCGCCCAGGGCCACCGCCGCGAGCCCGGCGTGCGGGACGAGGCTCCCGCTCACCGGTGAGAACATCCGGCCGAGGAGCCCGGTCGCCATCTCGAAGCTCGTGGCCCGGAACCAGACCCAGCCGACCACGGCGGCCAGGAACATCCCGACTTGGCGAACGACGCGCGGGAGGGCGTCCCATGGCCGCCCAAATGCCCGGTGCACGCAGAGCAGCGCCCCGTGATATGCGCCCCAGATCACGAAGACCCACGACGCCCCATGCCAGAGCCCGCCGAGCAGCATGGTGATCATGAGGTTCCGGTAGGTAGCCGCGGTGCCGTTGCGGTTGCCGCCTAACGGGATGTACAGGTAGTCACGCAGGACGCTCGAGAGCGAGATGTGCCAGCGTTGCCAGAACTCGGAGGGGTCCAGTGCCTTGTAGGGCGAGTTGAAGTTCTGCGGGATGCGAATACCGAACAGGTAGCCCAGGCCCACCGCCATTGAGCTGTAGCCGCAGAAGTCGAAGTACAGCTGGAAGGTGTAGCCGAGCATCGCCATCCAGGCGCCGGCCGTGGAGAGCGACGACCACTGGTGCAACGCCGGATCCACGAAGGCCGCAATGGAATCGGCCAGCACCACCTTCTCCACCAGGCCGATCACAAAGAACTGCACCCCGGGGACAATCCAGCGCGTCCGCGAGGCGCTGTCCAGGTGGTCCAGGTCCTCCTCCACCTGCCGAAAGCGCACGATGGGACCGGCCACCAGCTGCGAGAACAGCGAGACGTAGGTCGAGAACTCGAAGAAGTTGCGCGTGGGCGTGATCACCCCACGATACGCGTCCACGATGTAGGTGATCGTGTGGAACGTGTAGAATGAGATCCCGACGGGCAGGATGATGTCGAGGTGGGGCAGCGCCACCTCGGTTCCGAACCACGACGCCACCGCCCGCGTCGAGTCCAGCGCGAAGTTGAAGTACTTGAAGAACGCCAGCAGCAGCAGGTCCACGGTGATCGGCAGTACCAGGCACCAGCGCCGCTGTCGGGGCTCGGTATAGCGCAGGAAGCCGAGGCCGGCGAAGTAGCTCACCAGCGTGGAGAAGGCCATCAGCAGGCAGAACCGCGGGTCCCAGTACCCGTAGAACACGTAGCCGGTGAGCGTCAGCCAGACGTATCGCGAGGACTTCGCACGCAGCCGCCAGAACACCAGGTACGTGACCGGCAGGAACGCGAACAGGAAAATCGCGCTGTTGAAGAGCATCGCGCGTTACCCTGACACCGGGGTGATGCCGTAGGCGCGGCAATACGCGTCGACCATGGCATCCCGGCTGTAGGTGGCGGTCACCGTCCGCTGACCCGCCGTGCCCATGCGCGCCGCCGCGTCCGGCGCGCCGCGCAGGGCGCTGAACGCTCGGGCCATCGCGGCGCCGTCCTCGGAGGGCACCAAGCGGCCGGAAACACCGTCCGTCACCACGTTGGGGATGTCGCCCACCGCGGTGCTTACCACCGGGACCCCGGCACTCATCGCCTCGAGCATGGCCATCGGCAGCCCTTCCGAAAAGGACGAGAGCGCGAACACGTCAAGTCCCGGCAACAACTCGGCGACGTCGCGACGCCATCCCAGGAAATACACCCGGTCGCCAACCCCGCGGTCCGCGGCACGGGCATGGAGGGCGTCGCGTTCACTCCCATCCCCGATGAACACGAGCGCCGTCTCCGGATCGCCGGAAAAGGCGCTGGCAAACGCGTCGACCAGTAACGGAAAGTTTTTTTCGGGGGCAAGGCGCCCCACGGTCGCGACGACAAAGGGCTCGGTCACCCCCAGGCGGTCCCGCGCGTCGGCGCGACGCGTCGGCGTGGTGGCCGGGAGCAAGGCCACGCCGTTGGGGATGACCTGCAGGCGGCGACGTGCGATGCCTAACGACGCGTAGTACCCGCGCATGCGCTCACCCAGGACGGCGAACGTGTGCACCGACCACGCCAGTCCACGTAATCCGGCGCGCAATCCGGGCCGCTCCAGGAGGTACTCGATCGAGTGCTCCGTGTGCACCAGGCGGGGAAAGCCGGCCATGGTCCGCGACACGGCGCCGTACAGGAGGGGGGCGAAACCGTGGGTGTGCACGGCGGACGCGTCAGCGCCCCGCAACACGTCGGCGACCGCACGGTAGTACCCGGGGGAACGCATGCGCCGACCCCCAAGCGAGGTAAACATCACCCCCTGGTCGCGCAGGCGCGCCTCGAGTTCACCACCGGCGTCGAGCCCGACCACGGACGACCGGATTCCCCGGCTGGCGAGGGCAATGGCCAGGTCCGCGCACATCGTCTCAAGCCCGCCGCGGCCGACCTCGAGGACGACCTGGACAACACTCGCCGGTGTGGCCGCCACGTGTCAGGACTGCACGGCGCGAGACGCGGGCATTCCGGCGGCCGCGACCGGTCGGGCCGTCCGCCACCCGCGCATGCCGCGCACCGGACGACGCGCGGGCGCTGCCTGCGGCGCGGGGCCGCCAGGTCCGCTGCCAAAGGACCGGTTGCCCAGCCACTGGCCACACGCCGCTCCCACCGTGAAATAGAGCATCGACGAGTAGCCGAGCGACAGGAAGAAGCCGGTGCACATCACCGAATACAGCGAGAGCTGCGCCATCCCGGCCCGCAACATCTCGCGAAACGCCTCCGGATCGCGTTGCTCGGCGAAGAGGCGCCCCATGCGGACGCGCACCTTCCCCGCGATCTGCAACCCGCCGAGCAACATCATCATGAACCCCGTGAACCCGATCAATCCCAACTCGGCCGCCACCTGGATGTACATGTTGTGCGCCGCCGTTTGCCGCACGCCAAAGCCCTTGTCGCTCTTGGAAGCCAGTTCCTTGTATCCGAAGCCGTCCATGCCCACGCCATGCAGCGGCGCGGCCGCGATGTACCCCAGGCCTCGCTTCCATACCTCCACGCGACCGTCTTCCGTCGTGTAGTTGTATTCCTCGGTGTCAAACGCCTTCATGAGGCGATAGGTCGTTTGTTCGCCCATCGCCAGCGTCGTGGCCAGCCCACCCCCGATCACCGCCATGATGAACGGCCCCCGACGCTTGGGTGGCGACAGGTAAATGAGGAACGGGAGCAGCGCGCCCACGCCGAGCAGCCCGCCGCGCGATCCGGTCTTGAGAACGCCAATCACGCACAGCGGGATCGAGGCGATGCCCACCCACCGCGGCCAGCCCTTTTCCGTGAGGAAGAGGTAGATCCCCCACGGGATGCACATGACGAAAAACGCCGCCGTCTCGTTGGCGTCGTACGTATCGCCAATCTCAAAGCGGCCCGCCGGTGCTCGGATCGACGCCGCCCCGGCCAACATGACGTCAATCACCAGCGCGAGCACGATCCAGCGCATGGTCCGGCGGTCCATGAATGCCAGCGCGGCGCAGGTGAAAACCAACAGCGCGTTGTAGTGGATCTTGCTCAAGTAGTTGAAACTCGCGCTTGGCCAGATCCCTGTCGGAATCGTCAAGGCGGCGAACGCCGTGGCAATCACCAAGCCCTTACCCGGTGTCGTCGAGAGGAGGGCGGCGAAGTCCGCGCGACGGAAATACCGGAAGGCCATCCCAGCCGTCACCAGCGCCCCGAGGATCCCGAGCCGCAGCGGCTGCAGCTGCGGGATGATTTCATGAGCTCGGCCGAGCGCGATCAGGAAGTACACCGAAACACATACCGCCAACGCCTGCGGGTAGCGCAGCGGCGGCGTTCGGAGGGTCGGAATGGCGGCGGCAGTCACTGGAAAATGTTCGCGGAGACGGATGGCTCGGGGAACCCCTGCAAGTGCAAGAACGATACCCCTGCCCGCAAATTCCGGGCAGTGCGCAAACGCTTACCCCGCATAAGCTTGGACGCCTCCAGCACCCGGATCGTCACCGACCGGCCACCTAGAGGTACCCAAGGCCCGCGAGCCGCTTTCTGAGGGACTCCTCGCCCGTGTCGGCCTCCACACGTCCCTCGGGGTTGATGATCCCCAGGATCTCGAGCGTCCGAATCACCTTCCACGCCCCCTGATCCAGGCTTTCGGTCGCCGTGTTGACGTGAACCTCGGGTGCCAGCGGTGATTCGTAGGGCCCCGTCACCCCCGTAAAGTCCGGTAGTTCACCCCGTCGCGCTCGGGCATACATCCCATCGGCGTCCCGGGCTTCGGCTACCTCGACCGGGCATTCCACGTACACCTCGACGAAGTTCGTCGTGTTGCCGCGGACTTCATCCCGGGTGCCGCGATATGGCGACACCGCGGCACAGATGGCGATGACGCCATTGCGCGACAACAGCTTGGCGACGAACCCGATACGCCGGACGTTCTCCTCGCGGTCCTCTCGGGAGAATCCGAGATCCCGGGACAGGCTCTCACGCACCCCGGACCCATCGAGCAACTCCACGGCACACCCGCTGTCGTGCAGTCGCTGATAGACCTCACGCGCGAGGGTGCTCTTCCCAGAGGAGGGGAGGCCGGTAAACCAGAGAGTGGCGCCCTTGAGGTTCACGACGCGTAGCCGGGGGAGTTCGGGACGGCCAAAGTTAGCACACGGCCCTATGGCGCGAGCAGCCCGATCATCGGCCACCAGAAGCGGATCACCAGGGCGAGGATCGCCACCGATGCTACGGTCATTGCCGAGCCCAGCCGCAGAAAATCCGACGTGCGCAGGTACCCGGACGCGAAGATGATGGTGTTCGGCGCCGTGCTCATCGGGAAGATGAAATCGAGGCCGGCACCAAAACTCGTGGCCAGCACCATCGCCACCGGCGATGCCCCCGCATCCGCACCCACCGTGAACGCGAGTGGCAGCACGACGGCGAGCGCCGCCGCGTTGGACATCACTTCGGAGAGGAGGAGGGCCAGGATGCCAGCCCCAAGGATGGCGACGTAGGGGGAAAGGTGCTGCAGCGTGGAGCCGAACGCCGCGTCGAGCAGCCACCGCGTCGCTCCCGTACGCTCCAGTGCCACGCCCAGGGCGATCGCGCCGCCATACATCAACACGATGTTCCAGTAGACGTGGCGCTCCGCCCGCTCCCAGGTCAACACCTTCGTGGCAAAGAGGGACACCGCGCCGAGCAATGCGATCACGGCAAGGTCAACCCGGCGGCCACCCACGGTCACCCAAGCCAGGATCGTCAGCAGGATGATCGCGAGCGAGAGGTACTGGGGTCGGCGCATCGGGCCAAGTTCTCCCACGGCGCGTTCCAGGACTCGCCGCCCGGACTCGAACTCCACGGCCTCCGGCTTGAGCATCAGTCGCAGGATGATGGGCGTCGTCAGCAGCCCGAGCACGACGATGGGAAACGCCGCCAGCACCCACTGCATGAACGAAATCCCTTCACCCGAGGTACGCTGCAGCATCCCGAGGGCGAGCGCAGCCCTGGAGCTTCCCAGGAACGTGAGGTTTCCGCCGACCATCGCGCCCCACGCCATCGAGAAAAAGATGAGCTTGCCGTATTGGCTCTCGCGCGGGCGAAGGCGCAGTGCCGTAGCGACCTCCATCGCGATGGGGAAAAGCATGGCGGTGGTCGCCTGATTGGGCATCCACATCGTGGCGAAGGCGCCGGTGAGCATCAGCCCCATGGCAAACCGGAACGGGGACCCCTCGAACCGCCGCAAAAGCAACAGGGCCAGGCGTTTCGAAAGCCCGGTCTCCGTGAGCGCGCCGCCGATCAGGAAGATCCCGATGAGGAAGAAGATCGCGGAACTGCCGAAGGCGGCATACGCCTCGGACGGCTTGAGCGCGCCAGACAGGCCTAACGAGGCAACCGCCAGGAGTGCCGTGACGCCGTACGGCATGGCATTGGTCACCCAGAGGCCCGTACACAACACGAACACGGCGAACGCCTTCCGCGCCTCGGGGGCGAGCCCCTCGCCGCCCGGGGCGAGGAGAATGGCACCCGCCGCGACGACGCCGACCGTGACTCCGATGCGCTGGCCCCACGTTTCCCAGGGGCTGCCCTGGATGGCGCCCGTAGACGCCGTTGGGGTGCTCCTTCGGCGCTCTTCCGGCCACTTGAACGCCGGACGCCCTCCCCGTCGCTCGGGGGTTCCCGGCGGCAACTCCCTTGGGGGGGTCACTTGTTCGCCGCCCGCCGCGGGCCACCCGCAATCGCGAAGCACGCCCCGCTGGACGCAGGGGAGGCCCACCGACCCTCGAAGGGGCGGGTGGTGCTCGGTCCTCCGGTCTGCCAGGAAAGGATCACGCCGTTTTCGCGAAAGGGGGCAAGCAGCATCGGGGAAAAAACCCGCGAGTCCCGTTCTTGCATGAACAGGACCGCGGTGAGCAGGCGTTGCCTAATCGCCACATAGACGTTTAAGGGGTGACCAGCGTAAGCTAGTCACCAGAAACCCAGGTCCCCGAACGGAGCCAGCGAACCGCCATGTATATCGGTCCCGACGCCCTCATGCCCCTCGCGTCCGCGTTTGCCGCGGTGGTGGGCTTTCTCCTGATGTTCTGGCGTCGCGTGGTCGCCGCCGTCCAGTTCGTCTTCTCCAGAATCAGCGGCATGTTTGGCAAGCGGTAGACGGCGAGCGTCTTGCCGGGTTCGAGGGGCCCCACGCGTGGGGCCCTTTTCGTTCCTGGCCACACGGGAGCAATAACGAAAAGGGGCCCGCGGTTGCGGGCCCCTTTCGCCAACCTTCCGAATCCTCAGGAGCAGTGCCCCGGTCCAATCAGACCATTGTTGTAGTCGTCGAGGAGCGAAGCCAACCCGGTGATGTCACCAGCTCCGGTCGAGAAGTATGCCTCGGCGGCGGTGAGCGCGGCCGATACGTTCGCCGGGACGCCAGCGCCATTCAGCACGTTGAGCTTGGCCGCCATGTACTGGTGCGCGAGCTGAATGTAGACGTTGCCCTTCTTGGGCGGGGTGTTCCAGAGCGCGAGCCACGTCTTGCCGGAGCCGTAGAACGGCGTGTTGTGCTCGAGCGGTCCGATGTTCTGCCAGCCGGCGTCATACGGGGCAGGTCCGGCGAGCGAGTGCGTCTTCCAGTATCCCTGGGTGTAGGTGCAACCGCTCGGGGGCGGGGGGAGTTCGGTGTTGATGAAGCGGACGAGGGTTCCCTCGCCCGGGTTGCCGCTGACATTGCCGCTGGACGTGTTGCCGCTTGCGGCTGGATCGACCGTGTAGGTCGTGCGGGTCTTGACTTCCTTGACAAACGACGTGGTGTATCCAGCGACCGGTTGCTCCGTGACCGTCACCACTTCGGCGGCGCCGCCATGGAGCCAGATGTCGCGGCATTGGCCGTCGGCCAGCGTGACCTGGAACGTGGTGTCCGTCGGCAGGCTGGGGCGATCCACCTGCACGTCGACCGTCACCGCCGGCCCGACCGCTCCGACGTATTGCTTGCACACCTCGAAGAACTCGATGTCCGCCAGGCCGAGGGACGGTGACGGGTTGACCGGAACGCGACCGAAGTTCGCATCCATGTCGAGCACGAGCACCGTGGTCGGCGCGTCGGCGCACGCGGCGAGGGCCGCGGCCAGGGCCAACGTGCCGGCGCGATGCAGAAGGGTGGAAACGGACATGAGGTGGTGTTTCTCCAAGAGAGGAAGTGGGAACGCCAACCCCTTTCGGTGGCCCGCGGACCTCGGCGAGGTCGAGAGCTTGCGACAGCGGGCCTCACGACCCGTGCGCCTTTTCGAGGGGAGAACCAAAGCAATGAAGAGCAAGGCAAGCAGCATACCATTGTCGCCGCCTCATCTTTCACGCCGTGAGTCACCACCGGGCACCAACCCTTGTTAGTGTTGGCGACATGTCGAAACGCAGCCGACCGTACCGAAAGGTGATCATCGTCGGCCTCGATGGACTCGATCCGTCGCTGCTGCGTGAGCTCATGGTGCGCGGCGGCCTGCCCCACCTGTCCGCCCTGGCGTCGCGCGGCACCTTCTGCGACCTCGGGACGACACTCCCCGCGCAGACCCCCACGGCGTGGTCGACCTTCGCGACCGGGCTCAACGCCGGTGGCCATGGCATCTACGACTTCATCCGCCGCGATCCGGCCAACTACCGGCCAGACCTCTCCCTCTTCAAGCTGGTGCAGCGAAATCCGCTTCTCCCAGTCGAAGCGGTCAACCTTCGCGGCGGCCGAACGTTCTGGGAACGTCTCGCCGAGCGTGGGATTCCCGCGACGGTGCTGCGCTGTCCGGCGACGTTTCCGCCACGGCCATTCCGTGGTCGGCTGCTGGCTGGGGTCGGCGTCCCTGACATCGGAGGGAACATCGGTAAAGGGTTGGCTCTCTCGTCGTCGGTGGCGGACCCAGGAGAGGCCACACGAGTGCCATTGTCGCGGCAGGGCGATCGCTACCATGGCCGGCTGTCGACACGGACTCCGCTAGGAGAGGGGGCGGTCGATTTGACCCTTCAGGTGTCCAGATTGAGTGGCACAGCGTCACTGGAGATCGGCAGTGTTGTGGCGGACATGCGACAGCAGGAGTGGAGTCCATGGCTTCAGGTGGCGTTCAAGCTGCCATGGCGGGGCTCAGTGTCAGGTCTCGTCCGCGTCTTCGCGTCACGACTTGGCGACGACCCACTGATCTACCTTGGCCCGATCAATCTCGACCCCCGATCTCCCGTTCTCCCGATCAGTCATCCGTGGGGGTACGCTGGCGAGCTCGAACGCGCCATTGGCACCTTCGGCACCCTGGGCATGCTGGAAGACCACGGTGGGCTGACCGATGGCTACCTCGATGAGGACGCCTTTTGGTGGCAGGCGCGAGAGTCGATGGCCGAACGCGAACGCATGTTCTTTCGGGAGGTCGACCAGCTGCGCGAAGGGCTTCTGTTCTGTGTCTTCGACACGCCGGATCGGGTGCAGCACATGTTCTGGCGCTACCGGGAGCCGAGCCATCCCTCACGGAACTACTACGAGAGGAGCGAGCGCCACGCGGATACCATAGGGGCGATGTACGCTCGGTGCGACGACGTCGTGGGTCGGACCCTCGCGGTCGCAGACGACGAGACTCTCGTGATGGTGGTGTCCGACCACGGATTTGGGTCGTTCCGCCGGTCCGTGGAGCTCAATAGGTGGCTGCTCGCACACGGCTGGCTTACGCTGCGCCGTGGGGTCGACCCGGCTGACCCGGCCACGGATCTGCTCCAGGCGATCGATTGGGACACCACCCGGGCCTACGCCCTCGGGTTCGGAAGCGTCTACCTCAATCTCGTGGGACGCGAAGCCAACGGAATCGTCCATGAGGCGGAGCGAGCTGAGCTGGCGTCTCGGCTGGCGGGTGCGCTGAGCGGTCTCGTGGACGAGAGAGAACGGGTGCCGGCGGTGGTCGGGGTATCGCGAGCAGAGGAGGTGTGGTCCGGCGAGCGGATGTCGGAGGCCCCCGACCTCGTGGTCCGGTTCAATCGCGGGTACCGCGCGGGTTGGCGATCAGCGACTGGGGGGATTGGGACGGACGTATTTGCGGACAACACGAGCCGGTGGGGCGGAGACCACATCTTCGATCCGGCGCTCGTACCGGGGGTGCTCTTGATGAACCGATCCGTGGGTGTGGGGCGTGCGCCTTGGCTCGCGGATTGCGCTCCGACCGTGCTGGAAGCCCTGACGGGGGCCGGTGGTGGACGTGAAGGCGAGAAAGACGAGATGGAAGGGCGGTCTTTTTTGGATGGATGAATGCCGGGAGGGCAACGGTGACGAGTCTGGTGGAGTGGTTGGAAGCCGCCGCGGCGACGCGGCCGGACCACATCGCGGTGGAGGCCCCGCCGGCGGGAGGGATGACCTACGCCGAGCTGGACCTCCTCAGCGATCGCGTGCGCGATCGCCTGGTTGCCATGGGGGTGGTCCGGGGCGACCGGGTGGGGGTCTACGCGCGAAAGTCGATCGACGCATACGCGGCCATGCTCGGTGCCATGAAAGCGGGGGCGGCGTACGTTCCGGTCGACTATTCCGCGCCGGCCTGGCGCACGGCCTACATCCTGTCTGACTGCGCGGTCCGCGTGGCGATTCTCGAGGCCACGTTGGCGGCGCCCTGGCGCGAGGAGATCGCGAAGCTGGGCGAGACGCCAGCGACGATTGAGCTGCAGGGGGCCGGCGACGGCTCGTGGCTGCATGCCGCGCTCGACGCGCTCGATGCCGTCGATGGGGCTCCGGTGCCGGTGGGGGACGTGTCGGTCTCCGCGGGCGACCTGGCGTACATCCTGTACACCTCGGGATCGACGGGGAAGCCTAAAGGGGTGATGCTATCCCACCTGAATGCGACGTCCTATGTCGATTGGTGCAGCGCGGCGTTTGCGCCGGCAGCGGAGGACCGCTTCTCGTCCCACGCGCCGTTCCACTTCGACCTGTCCATCCTGGACCTCTACGTCCCGCTGAAGCACGCGGCGACGGTGGTGCTGATCACGGCCGACCAGGGCAAGGAGCCCGCGGGCCTGGCGGCCCTGATCGCCGACCGGCGGCTCACGGTCTGGTACTCGACGCCGACCATCCTCACGATGTTGTCCCAGTACGGCAAGATGGAACGGCATGACTACGGGGCGTTGCGCTACGTCTTCTTTGCCGGCGAAGTTTTTCCGGTCAAGCACCTGCGGGCGGTGATGGAGCGCCTGCCCAGTCCCCGGTACTTCAACCTCTACGGCCCCACCGAGACCAACGTCTGCACCTACCATGAGATCCCGGCGACGATCGAGCCCGATCGCACGGCGCCGTATCCCATTGGTCGGGTGTGCGAGCAGTTTCGCGCGCGGGTGGTCGACGAGGACGGGGCGGACGTCGCACGTGGTGCGGAGGGCGAGCTGGTGATGTCGGGCCCGGGGGTGATGCAGGGGTACTGGAACCTCGCCGAGCGCACCGCGCAGGCCTTCTTTGTCGATAGCGCCGGCGGGCGATGGTATCGTACGGGCGACCTCGTGACCGAGGATGCGCACGGCGTCTTTACCTATGTGGGGCGACGCGACCGGATGGTGAAGCGGCGCGGATACCGGATCGAACTCGGGGAGGTCGAGTCCGGGCTGTACAAACACGCCGACATCAAGGAGGCCGCGGTCGTGGCGCTCAAGGATGCCGATGGGGGCGTGCGCATCAAGGCGTTTGTTGCGTCCAGCGGCGTCGCACTGAACCTGATTGGCATGAAGCAGTTCTGTGCGCAGGTGTTGCCGTCGTACATGAGTCCGGATGCGTTCGGGTTCCTGGACGCTCTGCCGAAGACGTCGACCGACAAGGTCGACTACCAGCGACTCATCGCGATGGGCTGATCATGGACTTTTCCTATTCCGCGGAGCAGGAGACCCTGCGCCGCGAGATCATCAAGTTCGCGAAGGAACGCCTGAACACGGGCGTGATCGCGCGTGACCACCACCAGGAGTTCCCCCGGGATCTCTGGCTCGCGTGCGGCGAGATGGGGCTCCAGGGCCTGCCCGTGCCGGAGGCGCTCGGCGGGGCGGGGATGGACCCCCTCTCCTGCACGATCGCGTTGGAGGCGTTTGGGTACGGCTGTCGGGACAACGGGCTGGTCTTCTCCGTCTGCGCCCACCTCCTGAGCTGCGTGGTGCCCATGTGGCGCTTCGGGACCCCCGAGCAACAGGCCCGCTACCTCCCGCGGCTGTGCAACGGGACCCTGATCGGCATCCACGCGATGACCGAGCCGGGGAGCGGGTCCGACTCCTTTGGCCTCAAGACGCGGGCCGTCCGCGATGGGGACGGCTGGCGCATCAACGGGTCGAAGACCTTCATCTCGAATGCCCCGGTGGCGGACGTGATCATCGTCTTCGCTCTCACCGATCCCGCCAAGGGGTTCCACGGGGGCGTGACGGCCTTCCTGATGGAGCGCGACACTCCGGGCCTCACGGCCTCGAAGAAGATCGAGAAGATGGGGATGCGCACGTCACCGTTTGGCGAGCTGGCCTTTGATGACGTTTTCGTTCCCGACACCGCCATCCTGGGCACGTTAGGCGGGGGCAGCGCCATCTTCACGCACGCTATGGACTGGGAACGGATTCTCCTGTTCGCGGCGCACGTGGGCCAGATGGAGCGATTGCTTGACCTCGGCGTGCAGTACGCACGCACGCGCCAGCAAGGTGGCAAGGCGATCGGCAAGTACCAGGCGGTGTCACACAAGCTGGCAGACCTCAAGGTGAACCTGGAAGCCTCGCGCCTGCTGCTGTACCGGTCGGCCACGAAGCTCGACCGGACGCGCGCGGTGTCGCTCGATGCCGCCATGACCAAGCTCTTCGTCAGCGAGTCGCTGGTGAAGGGGGCCATGGACGTGCTCCAGGTCTTCGCGGGGTACGGCTATTCCGTGGAGTACGAAATCGAGCGCGAGGTGCGTGACGCCATCGGGAGCCGCATCTACTCGGGCACGTCGGACATTCAACGCAACATCATCGCCTCATGGCTGCGCCTGTAACCTCCCACGCGCCGCGCCCTTTGGGGGTCGCGGCCGCCGCTCTCGGGTCGGTGGATCGTCTTGCGGAGGCACGGGCGATGGGCGTCCTCGCCCTGCAGCTCGTGCTCGTGGCCCTGGTCATGAAGGGGCTCCGGATCGAGAACCCGGTCTTCCACGACACCATTGTCCCGCTCGCCTTTGGTGGGGCCCTGGTGCACCACTGGCTGCCGGCGGGTTGGCGTCCCTGGTTCTTCATCACGCTGTCCATCGTTGGCTACGGGCTCGTCTTCGGCGCGACCGGGACCCTCTGGTTCCTCGGGCTGTCCGGCGTGGTCATCGGCTGGCTGCACGCCCCGCTGCCGTTCCGCGTACGACTGGTCGGCTGGCTGCTCCTGGCGGCCGTGTTAGGCTGGGCCCGCGCGGGGAAGGTGGACGTCCCCTGGACCGGCGCGATCTGGCCGGTCTTCGGGTCGATCTTTTTCATGCGGGCCATCCTGTACCTGTACGACCTCCGGCACCAGAAGGGACCCACCAACTGGCGCATGGCCTTCTCGTACTTCTTCATGGTGCCGGGTGTGGCCTTCCCGTTCTTCCCCATGGTGGACTACGGGATCTTCCGGCGGACCTACTACGACAAGCCCGCGCTCGGGATCTACCAGACCGGCCTGCACTGGATCGTCCGCGGGGTCACCCACCTCGTGGTGTACCGCGCGATCTACCAGTACTTCACCCTCGCCCCGTCCGAGGTGGATAGCGGGGCAGAACTCGTCCAGTACCTGCTGGCCAACTTCGGCCTCTACCTGCGGGTCTCCGGCCAGTATCACGTGATCACCGGCATGCTGCACCTGTTTGGCTTCCGCCTGCCGGAAACGCACCGGTTCTTCTATGTAGCGGCGTCGCTGCCCGACCTTTGGCGCCGGATCAACATCTACTGGAAGGACTTCATGCAGAAGGTCTTCTACATGCCGGTGTTCTTCCCGCTCATGAAGAAGCGCGGCGAGGTGTTTGCCATCGTGGTGGCCACCTCCCTCACGATCGTGGCGACCTGGTTCCTGCATTCCTGGCAGTGGTTCTGGCTGCTGGGACGGTGGCTCTTCACGTCCACGGACGTGTTGTTCTGGGCCATCCTCGGCGTGATGCTCATCGTGGCCGCCCTCCATGAACGGAAGAAGGGTCGCGTCCGACCAGGGAGCCCGGAGGCGCGCACCTGGCAACATCAGGTACGCATCGGCTTCAGCGCGATCTTCTGGTTCGCCTTCATGGCGAGCCTGTGGGGGTTCTGGACCGCGCCCTCGGTGGCGGAAGGGCTGAACCTGTTCGCCGTCGATTCGTGGGACATGCGCGCGACCCTCATGGTATTGGTCCTGGGCGTCGTGATCGGCGTGTCGGCCGGCTGGACCGAGCGTATTCGTCCCCCCGGGCACGAGGGGCTGGTGCCGCCCACGGCGCTCCGGACCGTCGTCAGTGCCGTACCGCTGCTGGCGCTTTGGGGGGCTGGCTCCCCCCGCATGGGCGAGCAGCTGCCGACGCTGGCGCGCGAAGTCGCCCGTGACCTTCGCGTAGCGGAACTCAACGCGCGAGATGCGGCCCAGCTGCAGCGCGGCTATTACGAGGAACTGGTCGGCGTAAACCGGTTCAATGGCGAGTTGTGGAACCTGTACGTGCAGAAGAGCGCCGACTGGCCGCGCCTGCAGGACCTGGGCGGCCTGCGGAAGACCAACGATATGTTGCGTGTCGAGCTCAATCCGTTCCTCGGCCTGATGTTCCACGGGCACCCGTTTCGTACGAACGAGTGGGGGATGCGGGACCAGTCCTACGACAAGGTGCCTGCCACGGACACGTGGCGCGTGGCCGTCCTCGGCCCGTCGTACGTCATGGGCGACGGCGTGCCTGACGGTCACACCTTCGAGGCCTTGATCGAGGGACGGCTCAACCGGGAACGACCCATTGCCGGCCCCGCGCGCTGGGAGTTCCTCAACTTCGGCGTGTCGGAATACAGTCCGATCTCGAACCTCATCATCCTCGAGAACGGTCGAGTCACCGGATTCAAGCCCAACGCGATCCTGATCGTGGGCCACGGCGCGGACCTCATGACCACTGATCATGTGTTGTGGGGAATCAACAACGACGCCATCACCCACGACTACCTGCGTCGGGCCGTGGACTCGGTGGGGATCACTCGCGACCTGCCCCGATCGGAGCAACTCAAGCGGCTGCGTCCCCTCGAGCGCCAGATCGTGACCGAGACGTTCCGGCGGTTAAAGGCGGTCGGTGAGGCTGCTGGCGCCCGCGTCTTCTGGGTCTACGTCCCCACCCCGATGCAGAAGCCCACGGAAGCGCGTGAGGCGATGGTGATCGAGGTGGCCAAGGACGCAGGCCTGGACGTGATCGATCTTCGGGGCCTGTTCGCGGGGAAGGACGAGCTCTCGCTGGTCGTGGCCGACTGGGATCGGCACCCAAACGCGGAAGGGCACCGGCTCATCGCCGAGCGGCTGTACCAGGAACTTCTGACCCGTGCGCAATACCTCGGCGGCCCGCAAAATGCAGCAGTCTCACCCACGCGTCCCTGATCGACGCGCCACCCCCGTTGCTCTTTATGGACACCATCGAACAGACCGTCAAATCATTCATCCTGGACTCCTTCCTGCCGGGGGCCGATCCCAACCAGCTGGAGGTCGACACGCCGCTGATCACGGGCGGGATCCTGGATTCCCTCGCGACCGTCCAGTTGGCCGTGTTTCTGGAGCAGCATTTCAAGGTAGAGATCGCCGCGCACGAGACGGGGACGGAGAACCTGGACTCCCTGGCCCTGATCGGCGCGTTTGTGCGATCCAAGCTGGGGACGTAGACCAGCGACCTGTCGGGCGACGGTTGCGGGGTGCCTCGCGCGCGGTCCGACGTCACACTGATCAACCAGGGAATCGGGTCATGAAGATGAAGACGGATGTTGCGATCGTGGGTGGCGGGCCGGGAGGCTGCGTCATGGCGATGTACCTGCTGGAGCAGGGGATCACGCCACTGGTCATCGAGAAGGAGACGTTCCCGCGATACCACATCGGGGAGTCCATGACCGGGGAGGCGGGCAATCTGCTTCGCGGCCTGGGGCTCGAGGACATCCTCGTACGGAACGCCCATCCACGAAAGCAGGGAGTGAACGTGGTGGCGCGCAACGGGAACGGCTGGTGGGTTCCCGTCATGAAGCGCAACGAGGCGAACCAGCTCGAGCCGGCCCAGACCTGGCAGGTCCGGCGTTCCGACTTTGACCGGGACCTCATGGCTGAGGCCATCCGGCGTGGCGCGCGCTGGCTGCCGGGTCGTGCGGCGCAGGTGCGTCGGTCGGCGGATGGGACGGTGACCGGCCTCCAGGTGAACGGCGCGGATGGCGGGACGATCGAGGTGGAGTCGGAGGTCGTCGTGGATGCGAGCGGCCAATACACCTGGTTGGCGCACCAGGGGGTGACGAGCCCCAAGAACCCTGGTCGCTACGACAAGCAGATCGCGATCTTCTCGCAGGTGCGTGATACGATTCGCGGCGAGGGGTGGGACGGATCCGACCGTGCTCGGCACCCGGACAACACCTACATCTTCTATTCCGGCCAGTATCACTGGGCGTGGTTCATTCCGCTTGATGACGATGCGGTGTCCGTGGGGGTGGTGTCGCCGTCTTCGTACTTCTCGGCGAAGGGCGAGAGCCGTGAGGCGTTCCTGCGGCGAGAACTCGCCGAACTCAATCCCGAGATGGCGCGTCGGCTGAAGGACCTGACCCTGGTCGAGGAGGCGCGGGCCATCCCAAACTACTCGTACCACATCACGGAGTTCACCGGGAAGGGGTGGATGTGCATCGGTGACACCCATCGGTTCATCGATCCGATCTTCTCGTTCGGGTTGTATGTCTCGATGAAGGAAGCGCAGTTCGCCGCCCCGGTGATCAAGCGCTACCTCGCGGGCGAGGGGCGGGACCTCCCCAACCCCTTCGTGCAGCACATGCAGCGGATGGAGGGGGCGATCGATCACCTGCAGGACCTGATCGACGGGTTCTGGGGGGCGTCGACGTCGTTTGCCTACCTCGTGAACAACCCGCGCACCCGTGACCAGATGATCGACCTGTTTGCGGGCCGCATCTACGACGTGACGCCGCAAACGCACCCGGCCATCCTTGAACTCCGGGCCCTGGCCGAGAAGGCGCGACAGAGCGGGGCGTTGTGGGGTGAGGACCGGCGGGGGACGGGATTCGTGCCGGCGGTGGCCTCGGTAGCAACATAGAGAAAACATCCTGCGTCGGGATGCAATCTTGATGTATGGTGTCGGGCACTCTGGTACTTGACGCTGGGTGTGGTTAGGCGCGAATTCTGCGGATGAGGTCGCCACGGCTCCTGGCATCGCCGGGGGCCCCCACTCTCGCCGCGTCTGACCATGCATCACGATGTCGCCATCCTCGGGGGAGGCCCCGGGGGAGCCACGCTGGCCATGCACCTTCTCCGGGAGGGACTCCGTCCCCTGATCATCGAGAAGGAAAGCTTCCCTCGATATCACATCGGGGAGTCGATGACGGGGGAGGCCGTCAACGTCCTTCGGTCGCTCGGGCTCGGGCCCCTGATCGAGGCGAACGGGCACCCCACCCGCAAGGGGGCAGTGGTGCTCAGTTCCAAGGGCAAGAACTCCTGGTGGGTGCCCGTGATGTTGCGCGACGCCAACAACGAGCTGGTGGAAGGGGAGGCCTGGCAGGTGCGACGGTCGGTCTTCGACCAGACCCTGCTGGACGAGGCGGTCAACCGCGGCGCCACCTACCTGAAGGCGCGAGCGGTGGAGGTCGTCAGGGGGCCCGATCCGGACGAGGTAAGCGGCGTCGTCGTCGAGCATCCTGGCGGCCAACGCGAGGTGATCCCGACCCGGATGCTGTGCGACGTGACCGGGCAGGCGACCTGGCTGGCTCACCAGGGCGTGACCAGCACCAAGGAGCCCGGGCGCTACGACAAGCAGGTCGCGGTGTTTTCGCAGATCCGCAATACCGTGCGTGGCGAGGGATTCGACGGCGTGGACCGTCCCACGCACCCGGACAACACGATCATCTTCTACGCGGACCTCTACCACTGGGCCTGGTTCATCCCGCTGGACGACGAGGTGGTCTCCGTGGGCGTCGTCGTCCCCAGTTCGTACTTCAATGGCAAGGGGGAATCCAAGGCGGATTTCCTCCGCCGGGAGCTGCGAGAACTGCACCCCGAGCTGGCCAGGCGGGTGCGCGACACCACCTTGGCCGAGGAGGCGCGGGCGATCCCGAACTACTCGTATTACATCGAGCGTTTCGCGGGCAAGGGGTGGCTCTGCGTCGGGGACACACACCGTTTCATCGATCCCATCTTCTCCTTCGGGCTCTACCTGACGATGAAGGAAGGGCAGTATGCCGCTCCGCTGATCCGTCGCTACCTTGCGGGGGAACTGGGCGACGGGCGCGAGGCCTTTGCGAACCACGCTCGGCGGATGGACACCGCCATCGACCACTACCAGGACCTGATTGACGGTTTCTGGGGCGAGGCGCAAGGATTTGCTTACCTGGTGAACAACCCGCGAACGCGAAACCAGGTGATCGACATGTTCGCCGGCCGCATCTATGACGTTACCGAACGTGACATTCCGGCGATCAAGGAGATGCGGGCCCTGGCGCGCAAGGCGCGCGACGGCGGCCGCCTGTACGGCGAGGACCGGCGTCGCTCGGGGTACGCGACGCCTGCCGGGTAAGCTCGCATGAGCGCGAGCGCCGATCGGGAGTCCCGGCCGGTGCTCGCGCCGCTGGTGCGGCGCGCGATCGCGGTCGCGTCGCTCGCGTCCCTCGTGCAACTGGCCTTCGTATACCGGAAGGTCCAGGTGAAGGGGACGTTCGCGTGGGCGTCCCGGGACATCTACTGGATGTCGCCCCTGGCCAACATCGCCCTGCTCGTCGGCCTCGTCCTTGTGCTCTGGATGGCAGGGGCCTGGATGCGGCGATGCCGGACATCGGCAGTGGTGGACACGGCCGTGGGGGCGGTGGGCGGGCTGGCCGCGCTGCTCGTGGTTGGGGGATTGTCTGAATGGGCGGTGCTCCTCCTGGCCATCGGCGTCGGCGTGCAGTGGGGCCGCATGCGCGAGGGGCAGCTCCGGAGGGTGCGCGATTGGGTCACCATGGCCGGCGTCGCGATTGGCGTGGCGTGCGTGGTTGGGGGGCTCCTCGAGCGGGCGACCCGATCGCGGCGGGCCGGGGACGCGGTGGCTGCGGTTCCCGACGGCCCCAACGTCCTGCTCATCATCTGGGACACGGTGCGGGCCGCGAACCTGGGCGCCTACGGCTACGGGCGTGCCACCACCCCCGAACTTGACCAACTGGCGAAAAGCGGTGCGACCTGGAATTGGGCCATGGCACCGGCGCCGTGGACGCTCCCGTCCCACTGTTCGATGTTCACCGGTCGACACCCGGGGGAGCACAGTTGCCGCTGGGATGATCCCCTACGCGGGGCGCCCGAGACGGTGGCCGCCGTCTTCCGGCGGCAGGGCTGGCGCACGGGAGGGTTTGTCGCGAACCCCTTCTACACGACACACGAAACCGGGCTGCAACACGGGTTCGATGTCTGGGAGGACTTTCGCCTGACCCCGCGCCAGCTCTTCCTCTCCTCCACGCTCATGCAGACGGCGATCGCGCGGGACCTGCTGATGGGTGACGGGTGGGCCGGGCGGACGCGAGCCGTGCGTCAGCTCAAGCTTCGCGGGGATCCCAAGCCGCTGTCCGACCGCAAGCTGGCGACGCACGTCACCGATCAGTTCCTCGCCTGGCAGGGGCGCGACACCCGACCCTTTTTCGCAGTCCTCAACCTTTTCGACGCGCACGATCCCTACGATCCCCCGGCGCCGTGGGCGACACGCTTCAGCGCTCAGCCCGACCGGGTCGCGCTGTACGATGGCGGGATCGCCTATATGGATGACGAGCTGGGGCGGCTCGTCAAGACCCTCGAGGAACGGGGGATCCTGGACAACACCATCGTCGTCGTGACCTCCGACCATGGCGAGATGTTCGGTGAGCATGACCTGGGGAACCACGGCCATGCCCTGTACATGCCGCTGCTCCATGTGCCCCTGGTCGTTCGATATCCGGCGCGCTTGGCGGCCGGGGCGCGGAGCGAGGCGACGGTGGGGCTGCGCGATCTGGCGGCGACCTTGCTGGACCTGGCCGGAATTGGCGCGACACCGGGGATCGAGGGCCGGTCGTTCGTCGCGACGGCCGGCGCTGGGCGCGATACGACACTTGGTGGCAACCTCGCGCTCGCCGAAACCGAGCAGTCCAAGCTGTTCTGGACGAGTGGTCCGGCACGTCATGGCGCTATGCACAGCCTGATCGACGACGCGTACCACTACATCCGCGACGGGAAGGGTCGGGAAGAGCTCTACCGCTACCGGGAGGATCGGCCCGAGGCGAACGACCTCGCCGCCAGCGACTCCTCGCGTACCGCCTGGTACCGCGCCAGGTTGGGCACCATCAGTCGGCAACTGGTCCGTTAGCTTCCGTCAGGCCTCCTCCGACGTTGAGTAGGTCGGGGGTTGGTCGTCCTTGGGGCATCTACACAACCCGACCCATGAACAGAGAAGGAACGCCCAAGGCACGCGGGACTCTCTCTGCGACGACCCTCTGGTGGTTGGTCGCAACCGGGGGACTGATCTCCGCGGCATGGTTCTCAGCCCGCGCCCTGACAAAGGTGCTGCTCCTCGGTGGGTTCGGGGCGGTGTCCCGCGATGTCCTCTGGATGTCCCCACTCGCGCATCTCATCCTGTTTGGCCTGGCGGGGGTGGTGGTGTATGGCCTCACGAGGGTGTTGCCCGCGACGATGCGCCTGCAAGCCGGTGTGAGCCTGGTCGCAGCGCTTGCCTTGCACGCCGTTCTCCTGCCCTGGACACAGCTTGGCATCTACTCGGCCGTCCTGCTGGCCCTGGGCGGCGGTGTCGCCCTCGCGCGCCGGTTGGTACGGTCCGGTGAAGCAGAGTTGGTGGTCGGGCTGAAGCGTGTATCCCTCAGTCTCGCCGCCGCCTTCGTTGGCGCACTCCTGCTCCAGGGGGGCTGGTCCGTGATGCAGGCTCCGGCCCGCTCTGCGCCGGGCGAGGGGCCCAACGTCCTATTCATCGTGCTCGACACCTTTCGCGCGAACACCATGTCTGCGTATGGCTCCCGTGAGCGCCTAACGCCGACGCTGGATTCCCTGGCGGCGGAAGGGACAAGATTCGACTGGGCCATCTCGAACGCGGGCTGGACGCTGCCGGCGCACGCCACACTGTTCACCGGCCGGTATCGGCAACACCTCAGCGTCTCCTTCGAGCGGCGGCTCGATACGCGCGATCGTGTCCTCGCGGAGGCGTTTGCAGGCGAAGGGTACGAGACCGCGGGTTTCGTTGGAAATCTGCACTACACCACGTGGGAGTCGGGGCTCGCCCGGGGCTTCCACTACTTCGAGGACTATCCCCGGTCCCTGGAGATGTTGGCCAAGAATACCCTGCACGGGCAGACGGTGATGGCCGAGGAGGTGTTGCGCGCGACCACCCCCTCCCGGTTGTGGCGCGCCGTGCGACGCAAGCGGCTGATGGTGCAGCCCAAGCCGGAAGGCCCACCGGTGCAGGCCGAGGAGATTACCAACCGGTTCCTGCGCTGGCATGCACGTCGCGATGGCGGTCGGCCGTACTTTGCCTTCCTGAACTATTTCGACGCGCACCGACCCTACCCGGCGCCTGCACCGTATCCCCGGAGCACTGCAGACGAGGATACGACCGCGGCGGGCTACGCGCGCGACGTGCAATACATGGACAGGCACATCGGTCGGTTGCTCCGCGACCTGCAAGGGCGAGAGTCGCTCGACTCGACCATCATCATGGTGGTCGCGGACCATGGCGAGCAGTTTGGTGAGCACGGGCTGTACGGTCACGCCAACTCGGTGTACACGCCCCTGGTGCGCGTGCCGCTGTTCGTGGTATGGCCGGGCCGGATCCCGAGCGGTTCAGTAGGCGACGTGGTCTCGCTGCGGGATGTGCCGGCCACCCTGGCTGACCTGGCGGGGCTCGGTGCCGGGACCTTTCCCGGCGTGAGTCTCGCCGGATTCTGGCGGGACAGCGTTGCGCATGGCAGCCCGGCGATTGCTCAACACCTCCCAGGTTCGGGTCGCGACCCATCGGTGCCGGCGTCCGAGCAAGGCATGAGTGCAGTATTCACGGCGGATTGGCAGTACGTGCGTACCATGCGCCGTGCCCTCGCGGAGGCGTTCCACTACCGCACGGACCCGCTGGATCTGGAGAACCTGGCGGGGACCGACAGCGCTCACGCAGGACACGCGGCCGCCTGGGACGAGTATCGCGAGGCACTGGCCGCGGATACCGCACACACGCCGATCCCGGACGGCCGTGACTGAACGCGGTTCGACACGTTGGTGGACGCCGATGGTTGCGGCGGTCGTCCTTGGGATGATCACGGGGGCCGCCCATGTCCTCCTGACGTGGGGTCGCGGCGCCCTCCTTGATCGGTTCACGTGGACCAGTCGCGACCTGGCGTGGATGTCACCCGTGGGCCATGTCGCCATGTTCGCGGCGCCCGCGGTGGTGCTGGCCGTCGTGTGGTTGCTCGGATGGGGGCGCAATTCCCCGTTTGTCTACCTGGTGGTGCCTTGTGTGCTTGCGACCACCAGTCTCGCGTTGCATGCGACGGGCCTTCACCCGTACGCGGTGGCGGCGTTGGGGCTCGGTGGTGGGGTGCAGCTGGCCCGGTGGGCGGTGATGGGCCCCACAGCGGCGCGCTGGGGACGTCGGCTGGCCCTGGTCGGCGTCGGTGTCTGTGCGGCCCTCTCGTGGCTCGCCACGCGGCGGCCGGGCAATGGGGGAGGGTCGGCGGCCGGGGCGCCGAACGTGCTGGTTCTCGTGTGGGATACCGTGCGAGCGGCGAGCACGTCGCTGCATGGCTACACCCGGCCCACCACGCCCACCCTGGACGCGATGGCGCGCGAGGGGCTCACCTTTGGGCTTGCGATCAGCCCGTCCTCGTGGACGCTGCCGTCCCACGGCGCGATGTTCACTGGTCAACCGGCCGCCCGCCTGTCATCGAGCTGGCGGCGTCCCCTCGACGCGACGTACCCAACGATCGCTGAGGCCCTCGGCCAGGCGGGATACCGCACCGGGGCGTTTGTCGGGAACCTCTTCTACACGCACCACGAATCAGGCGTGGATCGTGGTTTCGCCACGTTGCGCGATTTTCGTCGATCGCCAAAACAGCTCTTCTGGTCGACGGCGCTCGGCCAGACGCGCCTCGCCACGCGGCTCGCTTGGGGCCGGGGCCTCGGGGACTGGTGGGCGGCCCTGAAGGACTTTGAGCTCCGTCTCAAGGCCGAGCCGTTCAGCGACCGACGACGCGCCGACGAGATCACGTCGGAGTTCCTCGCGTGGCAGGCGGAGTCCTCCGCGCCGTTCTTCGCCTTTCTTAACCTGTACGACGCGCATGACCCCTATGAGCCTCCCGCAGGGTACGACACCCTGTTTGCACGCCCGCAATCGCGGCAGGACGCGTACGATGCCGGCATTCGGTACATGGACGACCAGCTGCGCCGCGTGCTCGACGCCTTGCAGCAAACGGGCGTCCTGGACCGCACCCTGGTCATCGTGACCTCGGACCATGGCGAGCAGTGGGGCGAACATGGCCTGCACAACCACGGCAACTCACTGTACCTCCCGGCCGTGCATGTGCCACTGGTCATGCGCTGGCCAGGCCAGCTCCCTGCGGGTCGCATCCTGGGGCCGGTGTCACTGACGGACCTGGCCGCCACGATTGCCGCAGCCGCACGACTACCCGAAGGTACCTTTCCCGGCCAGCCCTTACATCAGGGAGGGCGGGGCCTCGTGGTGACCGAGACGGAAGCGCTGGACCCATCGGCGCGGGCGAAGTCGCCTGCCGAACATGGCGCCCTCGCGGCGCTCTTTCAGGATTCCCTGCAGTACTTCCGGAATGGGGACACCACGTACCAGCTGTTCGATATTCGTCGTGACCCCGGGCAGCTCAATGACCTGATCGCCACCCCGGCGGGATGTCGAGTGGCCGTGGAGCTCGATGCGCACCTGCGGGGGGTGGCCGCCCTGCCCGCCACGCCCCCATTTACCGCCACGCGCTGCCTGGGCATGGGAGGGACGCCGTGACACACCGGCAGTGGTGGGGCGGAATGGCGACACTGGCCGTCGCCCTGGCGATCATCGCCGGTGGCCTGCAGGACGTCGTTGGAGCGGCGCGGCATGTCCTTGGCGGCGACTTCATCTGGCTAAGCCGCGACTACGTGTGGATGACTCCCCTGGCCAACGTGCTGCTCTTCCTGGCGGCGGCGATCCCGCTCGGGGTGCTCGGCAGCTCGTGGTCCGGGGCGCGGACGCTTCCCCTGGCGGCCGGCGTGTTTGCAACCCTTGGCGCGCTCACGCTGACGTTGCTGATCCCCGGATTGCATCACCTTGCCTCGCTGGCGGTCGCGATCGGGATCGGGAGTCGCATGGGCGGGTGGATCGGGCGGGATCCCCGGCCACGGATCCGGACCCTCGCCCGGGTGGCGTCGGGCGTCGCCGCGATCATTCTCGTGGTCGCCATCGGTCGCGAGGGGTGGCAACGGCGGCAGGTGGGGACAAGCATTGCGTCACTAGGTGCCGCGCGCCCGCAGGCGCCGAATGTCCTCGTGATCATCCTGGACACGGTCCGCGCGGCCTCGATGTCGTTCCTGGGGTATAGTCGAGAAACGACGCCGCGGCTCGCGGCCTTCGCCGCCGAAGGGGCGGTCTTTGAGCAGGCCTGGAGCACCGCACCGTGGACCCTCCCGTCGCATGCCGGCATGTTCACCGGCCGGTATCCGAGCCAGCTCTCGACCAACTGGCGTGACCCCCTCGATGGATCGGTGCCGACCCTCGCCGAAGCCCTCCTGGCGCGAGGGTATCGCACCGCAGGATTCGCCGCGAACCACTTCTACACGAGTTACGAGTCCGGGCTGACGCGCGGATTCCTCGAGTACGCGGACTATCGCCGCACGCCCAAACAAGTGCTGCTCAGCAGCACACTGACCCAGACGAACCTGTTTTGGGCCCTGTTGCATGGCAACGGCGTGTTGCCCAGGCTGCGCGACCTCGTGCGTCTTGACCTACGGCTCCAGACCATGTGGACGAGCGATCGCAAGCTCGCGTCGCACGTGACGGAGGAGTTCCTGACGTGGCAGGCTGCGACCGCGGGGCGGCCGTTCCTCGCCTTCCTTAACATGTACGACGCGCACCTGCCTTACGATCCACCCGCCGGGTTCGCCGAGCGATTCGCGGCCGAGCCGTCCGAGCTGGACCGGTACGATGGCGGGATTGCCTACATGGATGAGGCACTCGGCGCGATGTTCGACACCCTGCGGGCGCGCGGGGTGCTCGACAACACGCTGGTGATCATCTCGTCAGATCATGGCGAGGGATTCGGGGAGCATGGGCTCCATGGTCATGGCAATTCGCTGTATCGCCCCGAATTGCATGTGCCACTGGTCGTGCGCTTTCCTCCGCGCGTGCCCGGCGGGCTTCGCGTCTCGGAACCTGTGACCCTGCGCGACCTGTCCGCGACCGCGCTGGACGTTGCCGGACCTTCCTCGAGTGCGCCGAGCCTCCCCGGCACCTCCTGGCTATCGGTCATCGAGGGTGGCCAGGGGTCAGCGGTCGTGTCCGAGGTCTCTGCCGGGGTGAACACTGAACCACATCACCCGGTGTCTCGCGGGGCGATGCGATCGCTCGTGACCGACTCCCTGCACTACATTCGCAATGGCGATGGGGTCGAGGAGGTGTACCGCTGGCGCGAGGATCCGGGCGAATCCGCTGACCGCGCCCGCGACGCGGGGGCACTCGGGTGGATCACGAGCCTCCGCGACCTCGTGGCCCGCGCGCTGCGTTAGGCGACCGGGCAGTCTGCGCGGCCGCGCTCGCGGCAGCGCCACCAGGTCAGGAAGGGGGTCCACGGGTTGGGCCACCGCTCGGGCTCCCAGCGGCCGGCGGGCTGCCAGAATCCCCATCGCAGCGACGCAGCGTTGTCAGGTCCGGGGCGTCGGCGTTGCAGCGTCGCACTGGGGTGCGGCGTGCAGGCGAGCACGGTCCAGCATGCGTTGTCCTCTGTTGGCACGTGGAGCGAGAGGCCGTCCGTGGTGCCGGCAGTGCGGAGGTTGGGGGTGGGCAGTGGCGCGGGCCACGGGCCTGCCTTCGGGCGTGTCACGAGCGCGTCCACGGCCGCAGCGAACGGGGCTTCCGCCGCTTGCCGGGCGGAACCGGCCGCCTGCTTGGCGAGCAGCAGGAGCGCCAGGGGTGGCGGCCCCCGGCGTGAGGTAGCTGCGGAGGGTTGGTCGAGCGAAAGCGTACGTCGCGACCACGGTGCCCAGCGCTCCCCATGCCAGGCCCTGGGCCATCCGTGTATGGGGCGCAGCCGATAACCAGAACACGGCGCCCGCGCCGAGCGCGAACCAGGTGCCACGCCACGGCGCGGCACGAATGGCCCCGCGGGGTGCGGCAACCAGGAGCGTCGCCAGGAGTAGCAGTGGCAGGGTGAGCTGAACGAAAGGGTCGCCCCGTACCACGATGCCGCGGAGCCAGGGCGCCACCCAGGAGAATCCCGGGTAGATGACGTTGGTGTTAAGGTTGCGGGCGCTCATCGTGACCCAGGCGGCCTCCGCCCGGGCCTGCTCAAGGGGCACCCGCCAGTCGACGTCCACGGCGGCGAGGGTGGACGGATAGAAGGGATATCCGCTCAACACAACGCCGCGGACCAGCCAACCCACCACCAGCAGCAGTGCAGGAGCGGCCAGCCAGGCCGCCCGCAGGGGCCGCGCGCGGACGGCATGCCAGGCGGCCGAGAGGGCGACCACCACGAGCCCTGCGGCGAGCACGGCAGCACTCAACTTGACGACCAGGGCGCCGGCCGCGAGCGTGGTCAACACCGCGAGGTCGCCGAGGCGACGCTCACGCGCCTCCAGCATGGTGACCAGGGCGCGGATCGTGACGAGGAGCAGGACGGCGACGGCTGCATCGGTCGACAGGGAGCGAACGTCCTGACGGACGACGGCGTGCACCATCGCCGGGGCGATGGCCACCGTGAAGGCGTCATACGCGGAGGTGCTGCCGCCGCGGAGGGCGCCGACGGCATACGCGGCCTCGGCGAGGAGCATGCTCACGAGCAACCCGTTCGCGACGTGCAAGGCGTGACCGTCCAGCGGCCCGAGGTCCAGGGCGGCGTCGACAAGCAAGGCGCCCGAGTTGAATCCAAGCCGTCCGTGGAGGTTGGCCAGCCCCGGCACCGCGGGCCAGGCGTTGGCCCACGCGACCGCCGGTTGGTGATACATCCCCGTGTCGAAGAGGGCCGTGGGGCCGAGGGCGCGATTAGCGACCCAGAGGGCAAGGCCAAACGCCAACAGCCAGTCCCATCGCTGTCCACCCAACGAGGGGCGCTCACCCCACCACCCCAACAGGGCGAGCCCCGTCAGCAACCCCACGGCCCGGGCGTCGATGGGCCAGGCGAGGTGCCAGAGCTGCAACACGCCCATGGCGGCGACGTACCCGAGCCAGAAGGCCGTCGCCACCTGGCGCCATCCGGTGCGCGAAACCCCAAACATTCGCAGCATGCCTCGGCCGAGCCCGAGGGCGATGGCCGCCGCAACCACCCAGGTGCCGAGGATGAGCGCGTGTGCCGCGATCATGGGGTCACGTGGCGAGGGCCGCCCCGAGCGCCGATCAACCCGCGTACCTCGCCCCCGGCCCATGCGACGGCGAGGGTCGCCAGCACGGGAGTCGCGCGCGCGAACTCGGGGATCAGGTGCGGTGTCCGACGGAGATGTGATCCGGCGCGCACGAGCTGGACCACGGGAATCAACGGGGCGGAGAGGAGGCGGAGCGCTCGCGCGAGCAGGCCCACATGCGCGGCCAGGTCCCGCCCGAAGGCCGCGCCGTGACGGCGCAGCTCGGCGCGCGCGTCAGCCAGGGACTGGTGTCGGTGCTGGTCCACGACGAGCCCAGGATCCAGCCACAGCTCCTCCCCGGCGGCGAGCAGGGCCAGGTGTACCGTGGTTTCGTGCATGTGGTGCGGCCAACTCGATGCCACGCGATCAAGAGCAGCGCGTTTGTAGGTCACGTTGCACGCCGAGAGCCAGCGGGTCGCGCCGGCCGACCGTGGCGGGATGTACCGGCCGTAGTCGAGGAAGTACATCGCCCATCCGGTCGCACCGTCGGGAGCGGTCTTGTCGACCACGCCCCCGATAGCGGCCCGCGGGTTCGTCGCGTGGGCGGCGAGGACCTGCGCGCCATAGCCGGGCGTTGGCAGCGCGTGATCCTCCAGGGTCGCAACGATGGGGGCGTGCGCCGCGCGCACTCCCACGGCGCGCAAGACCCAGGGATCGTCGCCGTCGGCTGCGGCAAAGACCACGCGCATCGCGAGGTGCGGTGGCACTTCCGGCACCTGGGTGCGCCGCCGCTCAGGGAGGGGCAGGACCAGCTCGGCGTCGATCCCCTCACAGGCCAGGGCGATGGCCGCCACAGCGCGTCCCAGGGCGGCCGCGTCGCCTAACGATACCAGGACGACGCTGAGGGCGGGGGAGGGAGGGATCACGCCCGTCGCGCGCTCGCGTGGAGGATGGGCCCGATCACCCGGAGGAAGGACCGCACGCCGGGGACGGCGCACCACCGGTTGAAGGCGCGCCCCATCCATTGGCCCAACGGGCCGACGGTGGCGAGCTGGGCGTCGGACACGCGTGCCAGCTCAACGGTTGTGGCCTCGAATCCGGCGCGCTGCAAGGCCCGGCGGAGGCCGACGGCCGTGAGCAATCGGCGCAGGGGTGGGCGGGCCATCCGCTGCTTGGCAATCGTGTTGACCACAGCAGCGGGCAAGAGTCCACCGGCCGGAATGCCAATGTGCGGGTCCGGCCCGGCGCTCCAGCGATTCGGCGTGGAGACGACCAATCGTCCCTCGGCTTCCAGGACGCGCGCGGCTTCGCCCAACGCGGCCTCCTGGTCCGCCGTGATCTCCAGGTACGAGTCCATCAGGACGGTATCCACCACGCCGGCGCGAAATGGTAGTGCCTCGCCACATGCCGCCACCAGCGGAAGGCGCAGGCCATGGTCGGCGAGCCGTCGCTTGGCCATCACCAGCCAACGAAACGAGACATCGACCCCGACCCGATAGGGAAACCGGTCCGCAGTGGCGATCAGCATGGGGGCCGTGCCGCACCCCACCTCGAGCAGGCGCGCGCCCGTCACGTGGCCGAGCGAGGCCTCGAGCGATGACAGGGTGGCGGCGGCACGCTCCACGGCGTGTCGCAACCGCGTCAGGTTGAGCGCCACATCCCGCGGCGGAGTTTCCGGCGTGATGTGGTAGTAGGTGCGTGCCATCGCCTCGAGGTCGCTCGCCTCACTCGTGGACTCCAACATGCGCCCCTTGATGACATCTCCCTCGATCGAGATGTAGGGGTCGGCCGCAACCCTCAGGTCCGGGATTCCACAGACCACATCAAAGGCACGGCCACAGGGGTGACAAGTCAGGATGTGGTCGACGTGCCCGGCCCGCGCGGGGCCCTGGTTGAGCTCCCCTTTGCAGTAGGGGCAGACGAGTTCGATCCAGTCCAGGTGATAGGCCATGGTGCGAGCACGACGTGGGACGGTGCCAGGATGCAACGTCGAGCGGGAAGATACGCTGCGAAGTTGGCCACACGGGTGCCCGCGGCCGGTCTTTGACCGGCTGGGCGGCCCCGCCAGCGACCTTCAGCACCCGAGAACGGACGGTCCAGCCGCCGCGCTCTTGGGGATGCAACTGAGGCGTGACTCGGAGCCCCCGTAAGTAGTCGTCGCGGAAGAAGATACGTGCGGCGTGTCACGCTCTGCCCTGGCTTCGGAATCGGTAATATTGTCCGACACGGTGGCGTGTATCCTGCATTCAATCCCGGCACACCCGCGCGCACCACAGGCACCCCCAGATGAGCCCAATGAACCGGATCGCCAGCCCGCCATGGTGAGTGTGAGTCAGCCTGGCCGAGCGTGGGGGACGCGGGGGGTGGTGTGGCTGGTCGCGCTGATGGCGGCGGTCCTGCACATGGTGCCCTACTGGCACGCGCAGTCCAGTGCGCGCGACGGCTACGAGTTCTCGGGCAACCTGACGATCTCGCCGGACTACATGCAGTACCGGGTGTGGGAGCGTCAGGCGGTTCGAGAAGGCCCCATCGTGAGCAATACGTTCACGACGGAGTCCAACCGCCCCCACCTCCCGGTGTTCTACTACTGGGCGATCGGTCGGACGGCGGTGGCGCTGGGGGTTCGGCCGGAGGCCGTCTACGCGTACAGCGGCGCGATGTTCGCTGTGGCGCTGGCACTCCTGGTCTGGGCGTTCGTGGCCCGCTCGATGGCGCCGGGTGCCATGCGATGGTGGGCGTATGGAGCGATCATGTTCGGGGGCGGCCTGGGCGGCCACATCAAGGTGCTCGAAGCGACGCCTGGCTTGAGTCAGGTCGGCGTGCTTCGCCGGCTGTTGATCGAGCCCGCGGCTGCCTGGCCGGTGTTCGAGGAATACCGTGGTCACTACGTCTTCCGGGCTCTGTACGACTCGCACTTCCTGTTGTTGTGGGTTGTGGCGCTCCTTGCCATCCTCGCGATGGCGCGGGCGATTGAGTCGTATGAACCACGACGGGTGATCCTGGCCGCGCTGGGGTGTGCCGCGATGACGCTCCTGCACGTGTACGAAGGGGTGACCCTGTGGGCGATCGCGGCCGCGGCGGTGCTTGCGGCGTGGCAGCACCCGGTGGAACGGCGCGCGGCCTGGCGCGTGTTGGGGTGGTGCACCGTCAGCGTGGCGGTCGTGTATGCGGCGTTAGGCACGATGTACGCCCGCTCCGGGCTCCCGCTACCAGGGTGGCACGCCGTCAACATCCTGTTCTCCGTCGTGGTCCTCGCGTTTCCGATCTCCTGGGCCCTCATGGCGATCGGCCTGCGGGACTATTGGCACACGTCGGGCCCGCGCGAGCGATTTCTCGTGGCCTGGGCGGGGGCGTGTACCGCGTTGACGCTTTCCGGACCGTTTTATCCGTATCCCGATCGCGGGACGCTGACGATGTCGGTCCCGGTGCTCCTCATCGGCGCGATGATCTTTGCCGTCCGGTATGGCCGACCCGGGTGGCGTTCGGCGATCATCGCGATCGGCATCTTCGCGGCCGGGCCGGTGTGGCAGGGCGCAAGGTCATGGGTGTTTTCCGGCTTTCGACCGGACGCGCCGTTCATTTACCTGTCGCCAGGGCACCGGGCGGTGCGCGACAGCCTGATCGCGCACAGTGACACGAGCCACGTCCTGCTCGCGGAGCCGGCGGAACTCCTGTGGCTCGCGCCCACGTTCCCCGGACGGTTGCATGTGGGCCACTTCTTCCTGACCGTCGGCTACAAGGCCAAGCACGAGCAGCTGCAGCGGGCGCTGGCCTTCCCGACAGACAGCTTGCCGCGGTTGTTGGCCGCTTCCGGAAGCGACTGGCTCTTCGTCGGAACCACGCGTGACCGCGCCGCCATCGAACGGGCGGTCCCACTGCGGAGGGTCGTCTCGGTCCCCGAAGGCACCTTGTACGCCGTGGAGCGAGGGGCGGTGGGAGCCACGCCGTGAGGATTCCCGGGCCGTTTGCCCCCCTGACACCCGTGCCATCCCGTGAGACTGTTGCGGGTCGCGTCACGGCCATGGAGTGGCTCCTGCTCGTCGGCGCCGTCGTCGTGGGGGCGCTGCTGCGAGGATGGCAGGCGGACACCCTCGCGCTGACGCACTTTGACGAAGGGGTGTACGCCTTCTCGGGGTACGGCATCGCCACGGGACGCGATCCGGCCCTCTTCCCCGACCAGATCAAGTTCTCGCCACCCGTCTACTTCACGCTCGTGGCGGCGGCGAACCTCCTGGGCGTCACGCCTGAGCTTGCGCCGTTCGCGGTGAGCATCGTGGTCGGCGTGTTGACCATCCCGGTGCTCTGGTGGCTGGTGCGCGGGTGGTTCGGAGCCATTTCCGCGACGGCGGCGACCTGGTTTCTCGCGATGAATGAGTTCCACGTCCTCATGTCGCGCACCGCCCTCACGGACGTGACCTTCGCGCTCGTGTTTCTCCTCGCGTTAGGCGCGGTGCGTTTCGCCCTGGAGCGCGGGACGATGCGCGCAGCGGTCCTCGCGGGGATCCCCGTGGGCCTGGCCTGGCACACCAAGTATCACGGGTGGTTTGCGCTGGTGATCGCCGCCATGGTGATTGGGGGACAGTGGCGCCTGCAGGGCCGGGGATGGCCCGCGACGCGCAACGCCCTCGTGCGGTGGCTGGTGATGTCGGTCGTCGCCCTCGCCTGCTACCTCCCCTGGATGGCCTTCATCCAGTCGCAGCCGGGATCCAGCGCGGGGTGGGTGTCCTATTTTGCCACCATGCTGCGGCTGGATTGGTTCGGCAACTTCTGGCAGCAGGTGCAGCAGCAAGGGTACCTGGAGGGGCCGTGGACGCGGGCTTCGGCCGTGGCCGCCCTCGTCGCGGCCCAACTCGTGGCCATGGGGCAGTCGCGGTCCCTCGCGCCCTGGGTCCCGATGGGTGCGGCCGGCATTGCGTTGTTGGTTGGTGGGGCGGCCGTGCCGGTGGTGTTGATGGGCGCCGCCCTGGCGATCCACTGGCGGCGGGGGATGACCACGGCCGCCTGGGTGCTCACGGCCCTCGTGGTCCTGTGGGTTGTCATGGCCCCGGTGTATCACCCGTACTTCCGCTTGCTCCTCCCGCTGGCGGTCACCTGGTTTGCGTTAGGCGGTGCTGGGGTCGAGGCGCTGGCACGCCCCACGCATCGACCATGGCCCAGTCTCGCGGTCGCCGCGGTGGCGCTTGGGCTGGTGGGCGTCCTCTCGCCGCGCATGCCGGATCCGTCGAGCCCCTGGCGGGCGTCGCGCGGGCTCGTCGAGGCGGCGGAGCAGCTCAGCGATCGAGTCCCGGTGGGGGAGCCGATCAGCGTGATGGGCGAGCCTGCGCTGGCCTTCTACCTCCATCGTCGCGGTCACCCGGCCTGGGAACGGGGCACGCTGGAGGCACTCGATACGCTGGCCACGCCACGCTACCTGGTGACGGGCATTTATCAACGCCGGGCGCCGCTCATCCAGAAGCGCTTTGAGGAGCGCGCCGACCAGCTGGAGTTGCTGGCGCGCTTCCCGGCCGGTCTGCCATCAGACTTGCGACTCCTGGACAACTTCCTGCCAGACAGCGCCCGGGTCTGGATGACCCATCCCGACACGACCTACGACCTGCTGTTGTACCGGTTCACCCCACGCGGCGCGAGGCGTCCCTGATGCGCCCCGAGTTAAGCTGGCGTGCACGTGTGAGGGCCTGGCTCCTCCTGGGCGCGGCACCGGCCGTGCTCCTGCCGGGTTCCGTGGCCGACGCCAGCGGGGCGGGCCCGTCCGCGGGGCTCACCGCCTGGCTGGTCGTTCCGTTGATCGCCCTGTCATCGGTCGTCCTGGTACTCGCGCCCGGGCTTCTGGCGGCCCTCGCCCTCCGGCGGACCCGGTCGCTGGAGCAGTGGCTGGTCGATGGGTGTCTGTTGTCCGTCGTTGGGGTCAGCGTGGCCAGCGGGATCGCGCAGGCGCTGGTGGGTGAGGCGCTGCGTGGACGGACGTACTCGGCCTTCCTCCTGGGGCTGGGCGCCATCGCCGGCGCATGGGCCATGCGGCGGCAGGACGAGCCCGACCCCGCGTGGGCGCCCGCTGCGGGTCGCTGGTTGACCACCCTGGCCGTCACCTGGTGGGTGGCCTGCTTGCTCCTGCTGCCCAAGCTGCTGTGGGAGAGCTTCAATGGGGACGGCGCCCATGCGTGGGAGTCTTCTCGCCGCCTCTTGTATCACGCCATGCCCTTCTGGCCGGGGGATGCAGGACCGGTCGCCGGATTCCCCGGGCTGACGTCGATGCTGTACGCGTTCCCCAACGCCTGGTTCCTGCGGTTGTTCGGGGAAGTGGAGTTCGCAGCCCGCGTGCCGTTGCTCCTGTACCTGGTGGTGCTGTGGGCCGGCGTGCGCCGTGTTGGCGCCGCCCTGATGTCCCCACGTCGGGTGTCCGGGGCCGCGGAGATCGGGCTGGCGCTGAGTCTCGTGGCGTACCTGTTGGCAATGTCCTTCAGCGCCTCGTACAGTCCGTATAGCGCCGACATGGCCCTGCCGGCGACGCAGGACACCTTGCTCGTCATCGCCTTTCTCGGCGTGGTCACGGCCGCCGTCGAGCGCGACCGTCCCGCGCTCTTCGTCTGCACGTTCCTGACGTACGTTTCGCTCCCCAGCGGCTTGCTGTTGATCGGCTTCTGGCTGGCGGCCCGGGTGGTCGTGGAGCGCCCTGTGCCGTGGCGCGAGGTGGTGTGGGGTGGGGGGGCGCTCCTGGTGGCGATGGTGCTCGCCGCCGGCATCGGGCGGGTCGGCGTTGCGTTAGGCGGCGCCGCTCCGGGGGGTGAGTACGGGATCGTCGGCATCCTTCGCTACTTTGCGTTCGTGCAGTTCACGGACCTCGCCCGGCTGCGTTACGTCGCGATCCCGGCGGGGGTACTCCCGGTGCTGCTGCTTGCGCGTTGGCGGCACATGGACGAGCTCGGGCGCGCCTTGGTCCTCGTGACGGTCGCGTACTTCGGCTTCTTCTTCGTGCAGGCGCACGTCTCCTTGCACCATTTCGTTCCTGCCATGGTATTGCCGATGGTCGTGGCCTGGCGACAGGTGCTGCCCTCGTCCGCGTCGACGTGGGTGGCCCCAGCGTGGACTGCTGCCGCGGCCCTCGCAGTCGGCCTCGCGTTCCCGTTCGGTCGCACGGCCATCCATCGTGACGGCCAGGAGGTCGGCGCACGGGTCCTGGTGCGCATTCCCGGATATGCAACCGCGCAGGCCGCGCCAATGCGGGCCGGGACGTTGCTGGACCGCCTGTTTCCGTATGATTGGGATGCCACGGTCCCTGCCACGTATGGCGGGTCGCCCCTGGTGTGGAGCCACTATGCACGTCATGGGGGCGACCCGGGCCCGGAGACAAACTACATAGTACAGCTTGCCGTGATGCCAATGCCGGATGGGTTCTCCCTCGCCGGCGCCGACAGTGCCGGTGCGGTGGTGCTGGTGCGATCCGACAGTGTGCTCGCTGTGGATCGCGCCCGGCGCCCCCCAACCCCGGCGGGGAGCCGCTGGCTGGACGTCCCGCGCGGGATCCTCTTCCACGGAATTCCGCTGGCGGGTGGTCCACGGATCATTGACGTCGCGGCCTCATTAACTGCGGCCGGGCTGGATCCGGCTCCGCTGCTCGAACGGCTCGGGGTCAAGCGACGGGGGGGCGCATGACGCCGCGGCGCAGCCCCTGGTTGATCGTGATCCCGCTGCTCCTCGGCGCGGTCGTTGCCGCGTGGTGGGCGGGAGCCGTGGGTGGGGCCTCGCTCTTGCGCGACGTGTCGCAGGCCCGGGTCGTGTGGGTGCTCGTTGCCCTGGGCGCCACGGCCGCCTGGCTTGCCGCACGCTTCATCCGGTGGCAGTTCCTTCTGCGGAGAGTTGGGGTACGGCTGCCCATTCGCAGCACGCTCGGGACCTACGTGGCCGGCCTGGCCGGGACGATCACCCCGGCATACCTCGGCGAAGCGGTGCGCGGCCTCTTTATCAAACGACGTTTCGGCGTGCCGATGCGGATTTCGCTCGCCGTACTCGTCGTCGAACGCCTGTATGACGTCCTCGCGGTGGCTTTGGTCCTCGCGGTGGTCGCCGGGCTGACGCGCGAGACCGCGACCCTGCGCATTGCGGTGCTCTTTCTCGGGGTGGCGGTCGGCGCCGCGGTCGTCCTGTGGCCGGTTGCGCGCCGCGTTGGGTTGCGGAGTGAAGCGACGGCGGCCCTTCGGCAACCCGCGGTGGTGGTGCCCGCCCTCGTGCTGTCCCTGTTGGGGTGGGGTGCTGCATCGGCCTTGATTTGGGTGGCGGCGCAGGCACTGGGCTCATCTCTGCCTCTGCTCGATGGGATGCGGACCTTCGGCCTTGCGACGCTCCTCGGCGCGGCGACCCTGCTCCCGGCCGGCGTTGGCGTGACGGGCAGCGTGGCGATCGTCGAGATGGTCGATGGCGGCCTGACGGAGGCGGCGGCGGTCGCGATTGTGACCCTCTGGCGCCTCACGAGCACTGGGGCGGCCCTGGGGGTCGGTGCCGTATTCCTCTGGCGCGAGCTGCGCGTGACCTCGCGCGGTGACCAGCGACCTGCCGAGGGTGCCGCGCACTTCGACCACATCGCCGAGCAGTACAACGCCCAGTGGTCCCCACATGTATGGGACCTGCTCCTCGATCGGAAGATCGGCTTCATGGCCGAGGCGTTGCCGGCGCCGGAGGTGGCGGGGACGGGGCTCGACCTCGGATGTGGGCTTGGGCTGCAATGCGCAACCCTACGCAAACGGGGGTATGCCGTGATCGGACTGGACCCGTCGGTCGGGTTGCTGGCGGTGGGGCAACGTCGGCTTGGCCCGTCGCCGGTCCTCGCCGGGTCGGCACTCCAACTCCCGTTTGCAGATGCGTCGCTTGGGTTCATCTATACCATCGGCGTCCTGCACCACTTGCCCGGTCGTGAGGCGCAGCGCGCGGCGCTGGCGGAAGTGGCGCGCGTCCTCAAGCCCGGCGGGTTCCTTCTGGTGCACGAGAGCAATCCGCGAAATCCCATGTTCCGGTTCTACATGGGGTATCTCTTTCCGATCCTCAAGTCGATCGATGAAGGCACGGAATGGTGGATCGATCCCCGGACGTGGGAGCACGTCGAGGGGATCCGCCTGCGCGACGTGCGCTACTTCACCTTCCTCCCCGACTTCACGCCGCGGTTCCTGATGCGCCCGGCCGTCGCATTCGAGCGCCTGCTGGAGCGAGGACCGACCCGCACCTGGTCCGCGCATTACATGGCGGTGCTGCAGAAGCCGGAGGTCTCGCCTCCATGAGGTGGGCAGTCGGCGGGCTGGTCGTCTGCGCGGCTTGCACGGTGCCTGCCCCCCCACCGCCGGGCAGCGCCCAGTTCGCGATACCAGCTCACGACGTGTTGGTGCTTGCAGTGGGCGAACAGGCCCGGTACGACGCCCTGTGGTTCGATCGGGATGGTGTCCCCCTCACGGCGCCGCGCCCCACGTGGCGGGCGTCAAAGCCCGGGAGCGTGACGGTCGATGATCGCGGGCGCATCGCAGCCGTGGCCCCCGGCGACACGCACGTTGAGGCGATCGATGGTATGGCTCGGGCGACCACCCTTGTCCGGGTGGTAAGCCAGGCCGACACGGGGGCCGTGGTCGATGTCGCGAGCACGGTGCGTCACCAGGTGGTCAACGGGTGGGAGGCTGTGGCCGGCATTGGGGAAGCGGATTGCCATCCCGATGCGGTGGCGCGGTATCGCGATGAGGTGCTGCGTCGTGCCGTCGAGGAATTGGGGATCACGCGCCTGCGCATCGCGCTGCGTTCGGGAACGGAGTCGCGACACGATCCCTGGCCGGACTACCGTGCCGGGCGGATGCGGTATGCAGAGTGGCGTGCGACCTGGATGGTGGCGACCAATGACAATGCCGACCCCTTCGTCGCCGATCCCGACGGCTTCCAGTGGGGCTGGTTTGATACCCAAATCGAGACGATGGTGCTCCCGATGCGCGTGCACCTCGCGCGCCGTGGCGAGCGCCTGTATGTGAACCTCAACTACGTCGACTTCTTCCTCACGCGGGGAGTGAAGCCGTTCGCGCAGATGCGCGAGGCGGACGAATACGCGGAGCTGGTGCTCGTCACCTTCCAGCACATGCAAGAGCGCTTTGGGTTTGTCCCGGATGCCGTCGAGCTGAACCTCGAGCCGGAAAATACCACGTACACCGGGGCGGAGATGGGCCGCGCGCTCGTGGCCACGGAGCGACGCCTCGCCGCGGCGGGGTTCCATCCGGAGTTCATTGGCCCGTCCACGACGCGCGCAGCCAATGCGATACCGTGGCACAATGCCATGCTGGCCGTCCCCGGGGCGCGTGGCCTGTTGCGCGAATTCTCCTATCACACGTATACCGGCGTCTCGACCGCCACGCGACAAGCCATCCGGATCCGCGGGCTGCGGGACTCAATGCGCACCAGCATGTTGGAGCACATCGGCGCAGGGTTCGACGGGCTGTATGAGGATCTCACGGTCGCACACGTGTCCGCCTGGGAGCAGTTCACTTTGGCGTATTGCGGGATGCGCAGTCAGCCGGGGAATGGCGGCGTCTACTATCAGGTCGACCAATCCGATCCCCAGGCGCCGCGGGTCAACATGACCTACGAGGCGCGCCTCCTCCGCCAGGTGTTCGCCTGGGTGCGGCCAGGGGCCGTCCGCGTGGCTGCGGTCTCGCAGGATCCGGCAGTCCGTGTGTTGGCCTTCGTCGATGAGGGGGGGAGGGAAACGGTCGTGTTGCGTTCGCGGCAGGCCCGCGCGGTTCGCGTCAGGGGTCTCTCCCCTGGTCGGTACGTGGTCAACTACAGCGAACGAACAGGGCGGGTGTCCGTGGACGGAGACCCGATGGTCGTCGGCGATGATGGAGTGGGGTGGGTGCGACTCCCGGGGGATGTCGCCCTCACGGTGCAGCGCCGCGAGGTGGAGCCATGACGTCCTTCGCGGCAGCGTGGCGGTGGGGGACCCTGCTCGTGCTGGGCCAGGCGGCTGCGCTGGTCCTCGCCGAGGCAGGTCCCCGGGTGTCCTATCAGCACCTGCGGGCACCCACGTCAACGGTCGGGTGGGCCGCACTGGCACTGCTGGTGTTGCAAGCCGTGTGCGTAGGCCGGGCCCTCGCGCCGCGCATGGCGGCCATCCGCGGGTGGACGCGCGACCAGGTCCCGGTGGCCGCGCGCTGGATACTCGTCGCCGCCTTTCTCGGGACGAGTGCGGTCGCATCCAAGGAGCCGGTCATGTGGGCGGCAGAGCTCGTCGCCACCACGACCCTCCAGGCGGTTGCGTTAGGCAACATCATCCTGCTCGGCTTCGCCTTGCCCGGTGGCTCCTTGCGCGGGAATGACACACCGGCCGCACGCCCCTGGCGTGACCCGGTCGCCTGGTGCGTCGCGGGCTTCGTCCTTGTGGTCGCCAGCGTGCTCGCGGTGTTCGCGTATGAGCGGCATCCCCACGTGCCGGACGAAGTGGCCTACCTGCTGCAGGCGCGCTATTTCGCCGACGGGCGACTCTGGCTCCCCGCACCGCCCGCACCGCTGGCGTTCAACCTGGACCTTTTGCACTACGAGGCGACGCGCTTCTACACGCCGACGCCGCCGGGGTGGCCGGCACTGCTCGCCCTCGGCGTACTGGCCGGAGTCCCGTGGCTCGTCAATCCACTGCTGGGCGCGGCGAACGTGCTGTTGGCGCATCGCGTGTTCGTGGGGATGTTCGATGGGCGCACCGCGCGGCTGGCGACCGTTTTGCTGGGGAGTTCTCCGTGGTTTGTGTTCATGTCGATGAACTTCATGACGCACCAGGCCACCCTGGGCCTCGCGCTGCTCGGCGCGGTGGCCGTCCTGCGCGTCCGGGAGGCCCGTGCTCGGCATGCCGGGGCGAGTCCGCGGACCGCGATCACGACGTTTCTCGGGGGCCTCGCCATCGGTGCCGCCTCCATCGTCCGGCCCCTCGAGGGGCTCGCGATCGCGCTGCTACTCGGGTTCTGGTCGCTGCCTGCCCGCTGGTGGACGCGGTGGCGCGACGTGTTGGCGTTCGTGCCGTCCGCCGTGCTCGCCCTGGGGGCCATCGCCGCCGGCGCCCTCGTCCGGCCGTACAACACGCTCATGACCGGGAAGGCGTCGTACTTCCCCATCATGGCCTACATCGACAAGTACTACACGGCAGGATCGAACGACCTTGGCTTCGGGGCGAACCGTGGCCTGGGATGGTCGGGGCTTGATCCCTTCCCGGGGCACGGCGTCATCGACGTGGTTATCAATGCGGCGCTCAACCTCGCGGCGCTGAACCAGGAGTGGCTCGGCTGGGCGACCGGCTCCGTGCTGGCATTGCTTCTCGTCTTCGTCCTCCGGCGCTGGTCACGCGCCGACACGTGGCACGGGGTCGTCCTGGTGTCGATCGTCGTGGTGCATTCCTTCTATTGGTTCAGCGGCGGTCCCGATTTTGGGGCGCGCTACTGGTTCCTGATCATTGTTTCGTGCGCGGCCCTCACGGCGCGCGGGTTGGTCGAACTCGATGCGCGCCTTCCCGGCACACGGGACCGCGCGGTGCGTGCTGCCCTGGTCCTCGTGGCCGCGAGCTGGGTGACGTTTGTCCCCTGGCGCGCGGTCGATAAGTACCATCGCTACCGCGGGATGCGGCCTGACATCCGGCAGCTCTCCCGCGCCTCGGGGTTCGGGCGCGGGGTGGTGTTCATCCGGGGCGCGCGACACCCTGACTACGCGTCCGCAGCAGCCTACAACCCACTCGACCTCACGGCCGATGCCACACTCTACGCCTGGGACGTGTCCCCCGAAGGACGCGCAGAGGCATTGACCGTGTACCGTGATCGTCCCGTGTACTTCGTGGATGGCCCTACTGTGACGAAGCGTGGGTTCGAAGTCGTCGCCGGGCCCCTCTCTGCGGAACAGGCGCTCGTCTTTCCGCGCGTGCCATGAGGAGCGACGCTCGCGGCGCGGTGGTGTTTGGTGCGTCGGGTTTCATTGGGGGGTGGGTCGCCCGCGAGCTGCAGCAACGGGGAGTGCCGGTGACCGCCGTAGTGCGGGATCTCGATCGCGCCGCCACGACTTTCGCGACCTGGCCCCAGACGCCGGCGTACGAGCGGGCGGACCTCGAGGCACCCGGCGACGGCGCCAACGTCATCCGTCGCCACCGACCATCCGTGGTGTTCAACCTGGCCGGGTACGGGGTTGACCGCGACGAGACGGATCCCGCGCGCGCCAGGCGCCTCAATCACGACCTGGTCCGCGAGCTCGCAGCCGCGTGCGCCGAACCGGGGATCGATGCGACCCTGGTCCATGTGGGATCCGCGGCGGAGTACGGCGAGGCCGTGGGCGTGCTGCGCGAGGACGGTCCCGCCCGGCCCCACGGAACCTACGGAACGACCAAGCGCGATGGCACGATGGCCCTGGTGGAGGTCGCACACCGGACCGGTGCTCGCGCGATCTGCGCACGCTTGTTCACGGTGTTTGGGGAAGGGGAGCATGAGGGACGCCTGCTCGCGCTCCTCCGTGCGGCCGTCGGTGGCTGTGACGCCGTGCCCCTGTCCGCTGGGACGCAGGAGCGCGATTTCGCCTGGGTGGGTGATGTTGCCCCGGCGTTGGTGGACCTGGCGAGCGCTCGATGGGCACCCGGGACCGTCGTGAACCTGGCGAGCGGCCGCTCCCACACGGTTCGGGCCTTTGTTCTCGCCGCGGCGCGGGCTCTCGGCATCGACGAGGCGCGCCTGGCTTTTGGCGCGGTGGCATCCCAAGCGGGTGACCTCGCTGGATTCACCGTGTCCGTCGAGCGCATGCAGTCCATCCTGGGGCGCGTGCTTCCCGGCGACCTCGACACCATGCTGGCCACCGCGGTGCGTTCGGGCCGCTAAGGGCGGCGCGGGTTGGGTCGTGCCTAACGACCTCCCCCCGACAGGACCCGCAGGGAGTCGCGGAGCCGTTGCACCAGGGCCTGATGCTCGGGTCGACCGGCCAGGTCCGTCGACTCCATGAAGTCGGTGGCGAGGTCGAACAACTGCTCGCGGCCGTCGTCCGATCGGATCAGGTGCCAGCGATCGTCGGTGATCAGCGATCGGAGGTTGGTCCGGGAAACGGGATAGCGATCGGGCAGGTTCGCCAGCCGATTGACACTGGAGAAGGCCGGTGAGGTGACCACGGACGAGTCGCCGCGCCACAAGGGACGCAGTGATGCGCCGGGGAGTGCGCGCGCCGAAGGGTGTGCTGCTCCCTCGATGGTGGCCGCAAGGTCGCGGAGCGAGACAAACCGTGAAACGCGTGGGGTCACCACGGAGTCCCGCGCCGGGAGCACGACCAGGGGCACGTGCACGACCGGCGTGTAGAGTGAGCTGCCATGCCCTGTATGACCGTGCTCGCCAAATTCTTCCCCATGGTCCGACGTGATGATCACCATCGTGTTGGCGAGCACCCCGCGACGGTCCAGGTCGTCGAGGAGTGCCCCGACCTGGGCATCCAGCGAGGCTAACGCACCGTCGTACGCGGCCTGCAGCGCGCGCAGTTCTTCCGGTGGTCGCTGGCGAAGCACCGCAAGGCTTCGCCATTGCTCTTCCGTTCCCGGGAACTGCTCGCGATACGGTGCCTCGGGATCGTACGGGTCGTGCGCGTCGAAGTAATTGACAAAGGCAAACCACGGACCCGTGCCAGTGGTGCGACGTTCCCACGACAGGAATTCCGCATTCACCTCGGCAGCGGACTTGCGGCCCACCATGACATAGGTCCCGCGGGCCTTGTTCCAGCCGTCGATCAGGCGACGGCCGATCGTGGACGCGCCCAGCAATTCCGAGGGCGAGAACTGGTAGTCGTGATATACCGAAAAGCCGCGATGCAGCCCGAAGAGATAAGAGCAGTAGACGAAGTTCGCCGCGAAGCCTCCCGTCGCATATCCCAATGCCGTCATTCGCTCGGCGAGTGTCTGGGGCTCACTCCCGAGCGGAATGGACCACCCGACATCGAGCTCATGCGGCCACTTTCCGGTGAAGACGGAGGCGTGCGTGGGCAGGGTCCACGGCGCAGGCGCAATCGCACGATCGAAAACGACCCCCCGTTTGCTCCACCGGTCGATATTCGGGGTTGTGCCCTTCCCATATCCGCCGATTCCGAGCTCGATCCCTCGGACCGTGTCCAGGACCAACAGGAGGACATTGGGAAGGTCCGTCACCCCTTCCGGTCGTAGCGAGAGGACCTGCCGTTCGGTCAAAATGCGCCTGCCGGCGAGCGTCGCGGCCGCCGCGCCGCAGACCGCGAGGAGCGTCACGGCGGCACGACGCACCCAACGTACGGTTGCCTCGGGGCGATGCTGCGCCAGGCGGGCGAGCGGCGTCGCGAGTCCGAGGGCCATGATGGCGAGCGAGGAATCGCTGATCCGCCGCGTGATCATGGCGATCGAGAAGAACGCGAGGGCGGACGCCGCAAAGACGGGCGCGGCCCACGCGTAACTACCCCCCTTGGTGCGTCGCGCAATCGCGTACGTGATGAGAACGGGTCCCGCGAGCAGGAGCGCCGACATCAGGGGGCCCATCCAGACTGCCTGCGGATTCAGGTACACCCGATTCGAGAGCAATTCTCGGTACCGGAGGAGGGCGAACCGGAGCGCCACCTCCCCGAGCCCTGCCAGGAGCCCGGCGGCGAGCACCAACCAGAGGCAATCGCGCAGTCGGACCGGCGGTGTCGCGCGAGGGTTGGCTGCCGTCATATTTGGGGCATGGGGAAGCCGGCGCTGTCACCGGCGTCGCGTAAGATGCTGGGGGCTGAGGGTCGTTGCCAACCAGCGGACGAGTCGCGCCTCGCGCGGGAAACGACCGGAGATCGTCGGGCGTCCCGACGGTAGCGGGTTCGCCGGAGCAACACCCGAGCGGTGGCGCCCCGGCGGGATGTGATCAGCGACTTCAGGGTACAGAGTCATCTCGACCGTCTTTTCGGACGGCGCTGTGGTGCCGAGGCTGAGTCCGTCGGAAAACACCGAGGAAATTGCATGAACGCGATTGTCCGGGTCCTGGTCCTGAATGCGGCCCTGTTGGTGGGAGGGTGCGGCGGCGACGGCGGGCCGAGCACCTCGGTCGTCACCTCGGATCAGGTGGCTCGCGTTGACGTATCACCCGGCACGCTGACGCTCGCCGTCGGCGGCACCGGGCAGCTTTCAGCGCTCGCCATTTCGACCACGGGGGCGGCCCTTCCGGGTCGCGCGGTCACGTGGTCCTCGTCGGATGCCGCGGTGGCCTCTGTCTCGTCGACGGGCTTGGTAACCGGTCTCGCGGCCGGGACGTCGACGATCGTGGCCTTGAGTGAGGGGAGAACCGGGAGCGCGACGGTGACAGTCACCTCGCTGCCCGTTGCGACCGTGCGAGTGGTTCCTGCCTCGGTGACCCTTGGCGCCGGGAGCACCACCCCGCTGCAGGTGGTCGCGCTTGGCCCCGCCGGCGAAACCCTTGCCGGCCGAACGGCGAGCTGGGCCTCCAGCAACACGGCGATCGCCACGGTAACGCCTGCCGGTGTGGTGACCGGGGTCGCCGCGGGTGCGACTACTGTGCGTGCGACAGTGGAGGGGGTGTCCGGAGACGCGACCGTGACCGTTCAGTCGCCTACGGCGACGTCGGTGGCCCGCGTAGTCCTCACGCCGGCCGCCTTGCAGTTGGTAATCGGCAGCAGCGCAGGACTCGCAGCGACCGCACAAGACAGCGCGGGGGTCACGTTGCAAGGGAAGTCGTTTACCTACACCTCGAGTGCGCCGAGTGTGGCCACCGTATCCGGGGCCGGGCTGGTCACGGCATTGGCAACCGGTACGGCAGTGATCACGGCGGCGAGCGAGGGGAAACAGGCGTCGGCAACCGTCACGGTCACGGGGGCACCGGGGCCCGTCGCGCGCCTCGTCCTCTCGCCGCCAGCGCTCTCCATTGTCGCGGGACGGCAGGATCAGCTCACGCCGGTGGCATACGACTCCGCGGGCATCCCGGTGACCGGGTTGACCTACGGGTTCACGTCGAGTGCGACCAGTGTGGCGACGGTATCGGCCACCGGGCTGGTGGCCGGTGTCGCGCCGGGGAACGCGACGATCACCGTCTCGGCGGCCGGGAAGACGGCGACCAGTACGGTCGTGGTGAACGCGGCCAGTGGTGGGACCATCACGCGGGTGGATGTCACCCCGCCGTCGGCGACGCTCGCCGTCAATGCGACGGTGCAGCTTACTGGTGCCGCGTATGACGCGCAGGGACGCGTCTCGACCGCGGAGTCGCACATCTGGTCCACGAGCAACGCCAACATCGCAACCGTCACGACGAACGGCCTGGTCACTGGGCTGGCTCCCGGCACGGCCAACATCACCATGTCAGCGGCCGGCTTCGTGAAGTCCGTCCCCATCACGGTGACGGGCGCGGTCACCAACCGCATCGACCTCAATCCCGCGGTGACATACCAGCGGATTACCGGTTGGCAGGCGCTCACGCAGAACGGGTGGCTGGACTGCAATCCCACGGCGTTCGCCGCGTATAAGAACCAGCTTCATGACCGGGCCGTGAACGAGCTCGGCATCAATCGCATGACGCTGATGCTCCGGAGTGGGGCCGAAAATACCCGCGACTATCACGCGGACTTCGTGGCCGGGACCATCTCCGACACCGCCAACCGCCTGAGTTGGTATCAGCCGGTGAATGACAACACCGACCCGTTCACCGCAGTCGCGTCGCGCTTCCACTGGGGATTCGTCGACGGCCAGGTCGACAACGCCATCCTGCCGATGCAGCAGCGGCTCGCGGCGCGCGGCGAGAAACTCTACGTGGTGCTGCAGGTTGTGGACTTCAAGTCGTCGGACCACGGAAACCTGGCCCGTCCGTTCGACGTGATGACCAACGCCGAGGAGTATGCCGAGCTGGTGGCCGAGGCCTTCAAGCACCTGCGCCAGAAATACAACCTCGTTCCGGACGCGCTCGAGATGATCCTCGAGCCGGAGCACACGCCGTATTCCGGGTCCATCATCGGGCGTGCCGTCGTGGCGTCGGTCAACCGGTTGCGGGGACTCGGCTTCACCCCCGCCATCATCGCACCGTCAACGACCTCCATGCAGAATGCTTCCACCTGGTATGACCAGATGATGCAGACGCCGGGGATCCGGGGGATGGTGACGGAACTGGCCTACCATCGGTATGTCGCGGTGTCGTTTCCGAACCTGCAAGCGATTGGGCTGCGGACGCTGCGTGATGGTGTGGCGTCGTCGATGCTCGAACACATCGGGAGTGGCTTCAATGACCTGTACGACGACCTCACGGTGGGCATGGTGAGCTCCTGGCAGCAGTTCACCTTGGGCTTCTGCGGGAATCGGAACAATTCGGCGAACCAGGGGGCGTACTTCCAGATCAACCAGTCCAATCCGGCGCAGCCGAACATCAACATCACGGACCACTCCAAGCTGCTGCGTCAGGTGTTTGCGTACGTCCGAAGTGCGGCCACGCGCATTGGCGCCGTCTCGGCCAACGCGGCCGCGATGCGACCGCTCGCCTTCCGCAATGCGGACGGTCGGCTGGTCGTGGTGGTGGCCACCACCGGGCCAGCCACCTTCGCGATCCGGGGCCTCGCCGCCGGGACCTATGGCGTGAACTACGGAACCTCGGGTGCGCAGTACAACGTCGACCTTGCGGACGTGGTGGCTACGTCGGGGGCCGACGTGACCATCGCGATGCCGGCGGGAGGCGTCGTGACCGTCTACGCGCGTTAGGCGGTGACCCGTGGTTCCACCGCACGCCAGCCGAGGAGCATCCAGGCGAGGGCTGCGGCATAGGCCACGAGGGAGGGCACCTCAAAGCGCTGGAACTCCCCGGCGTGCGGCCACGCCGTCCACACCATCAGGGGGAACGGCGCCGTCACCCACACGCCGGTAGCCCAGCGCCGCAGGAGGTGTCGTGATGGCAGAAGCATCGCCGGCAGCAGCAACCACAGCACATACCACGGCCAGACGTGGGCGGCCGCGATGAACAGCACCGACAGCATGATCCCCGCCACCGCCACCTGGAACGTGGCGATGTCCGGCGTTCGCAAGAAATGCCACAGGGTGATGATCGTGGCGACCGGAAAGATCACCTGCACCGCGTAGGCCAGAGGCAGGAGGTTCAGGCCGGCGAGGGTGCCGATCGCCTTGACGCCATCGGCGGGCAGGAAGAAGTAGCCCTCGCGCACGGCCGTGGTCTCGCGGAAGAAACTGAGTGAGTCGACGAACGGGGCAAAGGTGACCAGCCAGATCGCGACGGCGATCGCTGCATTGGGGAGATAGGTGCGCGCGCGTGCGAGGAGGTCGCGCCACGCCCATGGCCACGCGCGCTCGGGCCAGGCGTCGAGGAGAAAGAGGGGCGCGGTCACATACTTCACGCTGACACTGCAGGCCAGGGCGGCCGTGGCCCACCGCGCGTGCCCGCGCGAGCGCAGGAACAGCCAGGCCAACAAGAAGAACACCATCACCGCGTCGTTGTGGCCGTCGCCGCCGATCTGGACGGCGCCCAGGGGCATCCACGCGACCGTCACCAGCGCCATCGCCCGAAGCCGTGCGGGTCGATCCGCGAGCAACGCTGACACCAGCCAGAGGATCCCGCTCCACGCGGCCACCAGGATGGCCTTGAACACCACCGCGCTCCCCAGGACGGAACCGTGGGTCACCGCAGTGACTCCCCAGGAAATCAACGCCCAGAGCGGACCGTACGTCATGCGCAGGATGGGCGCATCGAACGGGAGGCCGACCACGGCGGCCGCCGGCACGTCGTAGTACGGGTTCCCACCCCACCACAGGGTGCGACCCCAGGCAAACGACAGCCAGAAGTCCGGTACGAGCACCGGCATCGCCCAGGCCATGGCCACGACGTACGCCACCCCCCAGCGCCTGACCAGCGCGACGGTCGCCTCGTCCGGTTCGGTCCGGCTACGGGCCAGCACGAGCAGCGCGAGCCCGGCGAGGAACGTCGCGACCACCAATGGCCACGCGTAGGCATCCATGAACCAGTCCGGCGCCACCAGATCGCCGCCGAGGGCCGCCGCGACCTCCCGCTCCGCTCGGCGAATGTGCCAGGCTCGATCAGCTGTCACGCCGCCGGATGCGGCTCCGGCCCGCGGCCCGGACTGCGTGACGGCCAGCAGGAGGTCAGGGGCGTGGTCGGCCGCCGCGCGTGCCACCCGATCCCCGATGTGCCCATAGAAGGTCAACTGGCCGTGGGGGCGTGCGCTGTACGTGGCCGCTGGGGCGAGTACCCAGCTGTAGGCGGCCTGGACGAGGAAGGTCCCGAAGAGCAGCGCCGCCAGGACGTGTAGCGAGCGCCTCACGTGCGCGCCGGCTCGCGGACCGTCCGCAGCTCAGGCCACCAAAGGGCGACGAGGGCCAGGGTCGCCAGGCCAAGCACCGCCAGCGGACCCCAAGCGCCAAATTGCAGCTGCGGGTATCCGGACGCCATTTTCTCCAGCACCAGGAAGACCGGCAGCGTCGGGCCCGAGCGCCAAAGCCACGCGAAGGCGTCCGGGACACTCTCCCGGGTCATCGACACCGCGAGTGAGATGGCGAGCGAACTCACGAGGAGTCCCCAGCGCGCAACGCCGGGCAGGCGCTGGAGCACCGGGATGGCCAGGAGGAACAGGATGGGCACCAGCGGCACGAGATACCGCACCCCCGTGTTCCATTGCAGGTTCGCGAACTGGTTGGCGCTGGAGAACACATACAGCCCCGCGCAGGCAAGGAGTGCCCAGCCGACGGACCCCACCTGCCGGCGGGCGTCGCGCGAGATCGCGACGATGGCCAGGCCCGCGGCCAGGAGTGGGCAGAAGGCAAACAGGCCATAGCGCCCATCAAACAAGTTGCCCAGCAGCAACTCCGTGGTCGGCACGAAGAATCCGTTCCAGCCGATCACCGAATACTCCGTCGCCGGCATGTACCGCTGTGCGGGGAACCACGGCGCACCGAAGGCCATCTGCTGGTACCCGAGGAGCAACCCGATCATGGGGAGCGCACCTGCCGTGAACGTGGCGCCGGCTACCAGCGCACCGCCCACGCCCCCACGGGACCACCCAATGGTCGTCGCCCAGGCGCCGAACACGAGCAGGAGCGGGGCTGCGCTGTAGTCACAGAGCAAGCCAAACCCCAGGAGCAGTCCGGCGAGCGCCAGCGCACCGAGGGGAGGGGCCTGGCCGGCGGGACGCGGACGCCATCCGGTCATCGCGATCCACGCACCAAGGGTCGCATGGGCCAACAGCGCATTCTGGTTGAGGAACGCCGAGCGAAAGAGCAGGGGGGTCGCAAAGGCGTAGGCCAGGGCCCATCCTGCTGCCTGGCGCTCGGCCATCCCCCGATGTGCCAGGTAGCGGAAGAGCAACCATGCGGCGAGCGCACCCAGCGGTGCCATCGCCCCCGCCCCGGTGAGCAGGGCCGCGAGACCCAGCTTGATGTCGAGCCCGCGTGCCCGCGCGGCATTCATGAACTTGCTGCGGTTGGGACGTGGGTCGTCGTAGGCAGCAGGCGGTTTGGCGGCGATGAGTTCCGGCTTCCACGCGAACAGGGCAGCGAGCGCGGGGCGCGCGACTACGAGGGGCACGGCGCCCGCCAACGAGGCACCCGGGTTGTTGTTGATGTATCCACCCCTCCCCGGAATCTCGAACAGGTCGGAGTGCAACCCCAGGTACTCGTCCACGCGAATCGAGCCGCGCTCGGCAAGGCTCAGCGCGAGATAGGTCTCCCGCGCGACGTTGGTGGTCGCGAAGAGGGCGTAGACGAACCAGACCGAAAGGGCGAGCCGCGTGCCCGCCCGGCCACGCCAGCTCGCGAACACGGTCCTCACGTCGTGGCCGCAGCCTCCTCGGTGTCCGCCGCGGAGCCGCTCGTCGGGAAGATCACGTCGGGGAGGGGTTGGCGCAGGTGATCCGGGAGTGGATCGGCCTTCTGCCACGCCTTGCTGGCCGTGGCGGCACGCACCAGTTGCACCGGCTGGTAGACGATGCTCGACCACATGAAGACCTCGGTCGTGCAGTGGCACTCCTTGCGGGCGATGGTCTCACGCAACGCGTGCGCCTCCGGCGACTTCCAGATTTCCCAAAAACGCTTCTGCCGCAGGTTGCCCAGGGGCTTGTGGATCTCGCACACGCCGACGTCGCCGTTGGCGTATACCACGGCCGAGATCTGGCCGGCCTGGCAGGGCACCACCTGCCGGTCCTGCTTGATGGTCTCGACCTTGGCCCATTGCAGCATCGGTTCCACGATCCCGCCGTAGCGGCCCACTTCGCGCGGCGCCCAGAGGCGGCGGATGTACTCGTACAGGTCCTCGTACTCGGCCAGCAACGGCCCGGTCAGCGACTTGTCCTTCCGGTCACCACGGATGATGGCGAGGTTGTGGTGGTCCATCTGCGGGCAGCGGTCATACAGGTACGTCGTCAGCTGCCGGATCTCCGCCATGTTGCGATCCGTGGCCGTGGAGATCGAGTGGATCCGCAGGCGGGGATCGCGCTTCTGGATCTCGACCAGCGCGTCATAGGTCTCCATGGCCTTCTTGAAGGCGTTGCGCGCCACGCGGAACTCATCGTGGAACGCGGGCATGCCATCGAGCGAGAGCTCGACCACGAAGAGGTCCAGCTCCTTCTCCTCGAGCACGCTGTTCACGGCCGCGACGCACCGCTCCGTGAAGTAACCATTGGACGGCACGTAGATCTGCCGCACACCGTTCGTGTTGATGAACTTGCGCACGATCTCGGCAAATTCCTTGCGCAGGAAGGGCTCGCCGCCGGACAGGTTGAGGTTCTCGATCTTGCCCAGGTCGTCGGACAGCTGGAAGATCTCCTCCTTCGACATGTCGTTCTTCTGGTTGAGCGCCGTCCAGTAGAAGCAGTGCTCACACTTCATGTTGCAGATCGAGTTGATGAACAACACGAGGAATGGCGGGCTGGGCAGGTCCTCATAGACCTTGGCCGTCAGCCGGGCATGTCGTGCCACACGATCCACCAGGTTCATCACTTCCATGGGAACAACCTCCGGGGAGAACCCTCAGGCGCCGGCCTGAGTCAGGACAGGGCGATGGTGCGCGCCGGCGCCGTCGCCACTACGGGCACCGGTCGTCGGTTCGCGTCGAGCGCCCGCAAGGAACGCCAGCGCCCCACCCACGAGGCCACCAGCGAGAATCACCACCTCAAACACCAACCCCGTGGCGACCGCCTTCGCGGCCGAGACGCCAAAGGGAGCAAACAGCGCGGCCTGCGCGGCTTCGCGCACGCCGATCCCACCCTGCGTCAACGGCAGCAGGCCGGAGATCTTCGCCAGGGGCCACACAAACAACCAGACGTACAGCGGGATCTCGATCCCGATCGCCCGCCCCAGCTGCCAATTGAGCACCACGAGCAGGGATTGCAGGATGGCGCCAAGGAGCAAGGCCATGCCTAACGCACCTGGACGCACCGCGGTGGCGCGGAACGCTCGCCGGATCGGGACCAGCTTGCGCCGGTGACGAAAGCGCAGGCGGCGCACCGGAAACAGCACCAACGTGAGCACCCCCGCCACGCCGCCGGCCGTCAGCAACCCGACCGCCAGGAGAAAGATGCGGCGGCTGTCAGCGGTTAACGCGAGCGGGGAGAGCCACGCGCCAATCCCCGCGACGAGCAAGAGTCCCACAATGTCGAGCAGCCGGTCCACGAGGCTGCCCAGCACCAGGCCGTGTCCCGACCGGGCGCTCTTGAGCGCCATCGCCATCCGCACCGCGTCACCGCCAACAATGGACGGGAGGAAGGTGTTGCCGAACAATCCCCAGTAGTACGCGCGCGCCGCGCCGCCAATCGTGAGCCCGGCGCCGGCGACGTTCGTCAGCAACCGCCATTTCACGACGCCGATCAGGTGCAGGGTCATGTACGTCACCAGCGCCACGGGCCACACCCACCAGGCCACGCTCGAGATCGCCGACCGGATCTCATGGAACGGCAGGATCGTGAAAAGCATCGCCAACAACACGAGGCTCCCCGCTATCCGCACGATCGGGCGCTTCCACCAGCGCACGGGACGCTCCACCGCGGCGGTCACAGCTTGAGTGCCTCCTCGTCGGCGGTGGCGCGCGACTCCAGCGCCGCTTCCACCTTGCGTACCCGGTAGACCGCTTCCTCGACAATCTTGCGGTTGAACGAGATCAGGTCAGCGAGCAACCCGATCAGCAGCACCTGGAAGCCGACCACGATGAGGATGGCCGCGAGGATCAGGCTCTGCACGTGACCGACGCGATTGCCTGTGACGTAGAAGTACACGAAGCGCAGCGCCGGCAGCATGCCCAGGCCGATGAACAGCAGGCCCGTGGTGGCAAATACGCGCAACGGGCGGTACATCGTGTACGCCCGCAGGATGGTCACGCCGCTTTTCCTGATGTAGTGCGGGATGCTCTTCATCAGGCGTGACGGGCGCGTCTGCGGGTTGATCCCGATCGGCACGAACTCTACCGCGGCGCGCCGGGCGCCGGCCTGGATCAGCGACTCCAGCGTGTACGAGTAGTCGCTCAGGACCAGGGTGCGCAGCGCCGCGTCGCGCGTGATCGCGCGAAAGCCGCTCGTTGCATCCGGGGTGTGCAACTCGGCTGCACGGCCGACCACGGCGCTCCCCAGAACCTGCAGCTTGCGCTTCAACGGCGAGAAGTTGTCGAGCGAGGCCACCCCACGGTCGCCCACCACCAGCTCGGCCCGACCCGCCAGGATCGGTTCCACCAGCCGGGCAATGTCCGCCGCTTGGTACTGGTTGTCCGCATCGGTGTTCACAATGATGTCAGCGCCCGCCTTTACCGAGGCGTCGAGGCCGGCCTTGTAGGCCGCCGCGAGGCCCCGGTTGCGCTCGAACGTCACCACGTGCGCCACACCGTGCGCTCGCGCAACGGCCGAGGTGCCGTCGGTGCTACCGTCATCCACCACCAGGATTTCGATCCGGTCGATCCCCGGCAACGCGCGCGGCAGCTGCGCCAGCGTCGCTGGGAGCGTCGTGGCCTCGTTCAAGCAGGGGATCTGGATGATCAGCTTCATGCGCTAGCAGTTGCCCTCAGGGTGCACACCATCACCTCACCGCCACCAACGGTACCCACAAACGCCCGCGCTGCACGGCACTCGCGCTCCACCCAGGCGGCCAGGGGAGCGTCATACCGTGCCAGGTACCGGGGGAACGTATACACGAACCAGACCGGTCCCGATTTCCGAAGTTGTACCAGCGTCGCTACATCGCGAACGTCGTGCCACGAGCGGCCGAAATACCGTCCATAGATTTCGGTCGTCATGTCCGCTGTCGCAATCGTGCCACCACCACGGGCGGCCTCCCCTTCGACGAACCGCAGGGCCCCTTCGTAATCCTGCTTGGGAAGCCGCCAGTTGCGCGGCAGGGTCGCCGCGGAGGCAGTCGCGCCAAGGATGAGCACCGCCGAGGCGAGCGTCGGCCCCACGCCGGTTCGCCCCAGCACCCGCCCGACCAGTTCACCGGAGAGGACAACCCCACGAACCCCCACCAAGAGCGCGAAGCCCGCCAGCAAGAAGAAGAACCGCGGATACATCGTGCCCCGGCTGGCCAGTGCCCCACCCAGCATGGTCAGCGCCGGGAGTAACAAGAGCGCCGCCACCCGAGGCTCGCGCCGGAGATAGTCCACGGCGCCGGAAGCGCCGATAACGGCCGCGGCACCAAGGACCACCAGTCCGATCGTCGCCAGGACTGCGCTACCCCCGGACAGGCCCACAAGCAGCACCCGTACCGCCTCGGCGGCCGCCCAGGCGGGCGAAGAAATTCCGGCCAGCGCCGACTCCTTATGGAGAAAGAATTCCACCACCCGGGCGGCCATGGGTGCGTACATCGCCGCGGCCAGAGCGCCACCGGCGAAAAACGCGACCGCGGCGGTCATCCCACGTGCGCGCGAAGCTTGATCGCGGCGGGCGCGCCACAGCAGCACCACGACCACGAGGAATTGCGCCAACACGGCAAACACAAACGTCAGGTGCGTGTACGCGCCGAGTGCGATGCACAGGGCAAAGGCGACCGCGTCGCCCCGGCGACCCTCGTCGAGGATACGCAGGAGCAGCCAGGTGCTGGTGATTGCACAGAATCCGAGGATGCTGTAGCCCCGGGCATTCTGCGAGAACCACGCATGATGGTACGACACGGCGAGCAGGAGCGCAGCAAATCCGGCCTCTCGTCGACTCGCGATGCGCCGCCCGAGGGCGAACAGCATCGGCACGCTCGCGACCCCGAACAGCACCGCCGGCAACCGGAGCGTCCATGGCGCCTCACCGAGCAGCGACGCGGCGCTGTGGGCGAGCACCGAATAGAACGGATGCTTGTTGTCGCCGTGGAACTCGACGAATTGTGCGGGAAACGGGGTCCGGAAAGCGTACAACGTCGAGTAGATCTCGTCCGCCCAAAGCCCCGTGTTGAGTCCGGGGAGGCGGACCACGAGGGCGAGCAGGGCCAGGCCGACGATCAACCAGCGATCGCGCTGCTCAATCCTCGACGACATGCGCCTTGAAGACCTCCCGATACCCCGCCCATCGTTCCCGATCAAAACCGCCCGGTGTCAGGCACTCCACCGCGGAGTAGGCCATGAACAGTGCGTGATGCGTGTTGTCGTGCGCAAACAACCCCTGGCGACCGTACACCAGGAGGTTCGGCTGCGCGGCAGCCCATTCGTCCAGGACGGCGAGCGGCTTCTCGTAGCCCATCTGGTAAATGGGATACGCCTGCGGCAGGCGTCGCACATGGACCGCGATCGGCTTGGCCGGGAGGGGAATGGCCGCGGTGGCCGTGTCCCGCGCAACCATCTCGGCGAGGGCCTCATCGCTCGCCGACCAGATCTCGTCACCGACCGTACACGGATATTCGGCGCAGAGGACCGTCGTGCCCTTCGGCGAGGTGCTCCGGAAGTAGTTCTTCGGCTCCGACAACCGGGTGACGCGCACATTCCCTTCCGGGAAATAGTGCGCGTCGGTCGTGGTGTACTGGTCGACCGGGAGCTGCACGTACACCAGCACCATCGCGCGATAGGTGATCTGTTGGGTCGCCGACATCACGGCCGCTGGCGGCGCCGGATCGCAAATCTTCGCAAGGAGCGTGATCGGGATCGTCGTCCAGATGTGGTCCGCGTGGATGGTGCGCCGCTCGGTACCATGCTCCGCGCTGATCGTCCACGTGTAGCCCGGCTCGGTGGATCGCGTGATCTTTGTCGCTCCCCAGCCTAACGCGAGCTCGGCACCCGCGTCGGTCGCCGCCTTGGCGTACGCGCGGGAGATCTGGCCATAGCCTTCCCGCATGTAGTAGTACTTGCCACCACCGACCGGCTTGAGCAGCCGCTTGATCAGCTTGCCGAAGCTCCCGGCGGTGACCCGCTTTCGTGCCTGGATCCCCGAGAGCACCTCGGGCTCCTTCCCCCACAGCTTGCGCGAGTAGGGGAAGTAGAAGTGGTGGCACATCGTCGGGCCCAGATTGGCGAGCAGGACGGAGGCGAACGTCTGCCCCTCCGCCGGCCGTCGCAGCTTACGCATCACCAGGTCACGCACCATCCCCAGTGCAAATCCCTTGTCCAGCCGGCGCAGCAGGTCGAGCGACTTGATGGGGAAGTGCAGCCATTCCCCACGCAGGCGGATGCGACCATGGCGGTCGAAGTCCCCGAAGTCGTCGCCGAGCAAGCGCTGGATGTCGGCGAGGATCCGCGGATCCACTGTGTGGTGGAGGCGATGGCTTCCGTAATCGAGCCACTGGCCGCCCCACTCGAACGAACCGGCGACACCGCCCACGACATTCTGCCGCTCGAGCAGGGTCACGGTGGCCTTGCCTTCGCGACGCAGCTGGTACGCCGCCCCGCATCCGGCAGGGCCGCCCCCGAGGACGACCACGTGTGGCAACCGGCTCATGCCTTGCTCCCGCCGTTGGAGGTCCGCTTCCAGGGCGCCGTTCCCGAGGCCCAGAGCGACTCCAGGAGGTCACGCTCGCGCAGCGTATCCATGGGCTGGAAGAACCCTTCATGTTGATACGCCATCAACTGCCCGTCCCGCGCGAGGCGCTCCAGGGGTTCACGTTCAAGGATGGTGTCGTCCCCGGCAAGGTAGTCGAACACGGGGGGCTCGAAGACGAAATACCCTCCGTTGATCCACCCCCCCTCCGCCTGCGGTTTCTCCGAAAATTCCTGCACCTGGTCCGACGAGATGCGCAGCCCGCCAAAGCGCGCCGGCGGCCGTACCGCCGTGACGGTGGCGAGCTTGCCGTGGCTCCGATGAAAGGCGACAAGCTTGCCGAGGTCTACGTCCGACAAACCGTCACCATAGGTCGCCATGCACGTCTCCTGACCCACCAGCGCACGCAGGCGCCGCAGGCGTCCGCCGGTCATCGTATCAAGCCCGGTGTCGACGAGGCCGACCTGCCAGTCCAGCCGGGATCCATGGATCGTCCGCAGCGCCCCGTCGCGCAGGTCCACAAAGAAATCACTCTCGTGGATGGCGATGTTCCGGAAGTATTCCTTGATCATCTCGCCCTTGTACCCGCAGGCCACCAGAAACTGCTTGAACCCGTGCGAGGCGTAAAAGCTCATCAGGTGCCACAGGATCGGACGGCCCCCGATCTCCACCATCGGCTTTGGGCGTGACGACGTCTCCTCGGCGAGGCGCGTGCCGCGGCCGCCGGCCAGGATGATTACGTGCATAATTGACGAAAGAGGCGAGGGGGACGGCGCTTACTCGCCACCGCTCCCGCTGGAAGCAGAGGCCACGTGCATGGGGGTGGCGCGACGCCACACCGAGAGTTCAGACGAAAAGCGATAGCGAATCAGGCCCGCGAAGAAGTTCACGCAGGTCCCCGCATTGACATGCGACAGCCCGCGGCTGCGCATGCGCGCAAACACGCTGTACTCGATCACCCGCACGCCAAGGTAGTACGACTTGATCATGATCTCGGGATCGAGGAACCAGTCGCGTGACGACAGCCCCATCCCGCGCACCACCTCGCGTGGCATGATCTTCGGCAGCCCGTTGATGTCGAACGACCGGATGTTCGGCCACAGGAGCCGAAACAGTCCGTTGAAGGTCACCGACACCACCTTGCGGGCGAACCCGTCCATCCGGAATCGACGCCTCGCCTTGGCCAGCACCGGCTCCTCACAGGCCACGGCCTCCTCGAACAGGTGCACCGTCTCGTGCGCATCCACCTGCGAATCCGCGGGGATGAACCCGATCCAAGGGGCCGTGGCGTGCGGAATTCCGCTCAGGATCCCGAACCCATAACCCTGGTTCTGCTCGACGCGGACGCGCACCACAGGATGGCCAGCGTCAACGTACTCCTGGATGATCTCCCCAGTCCGGTCGCGCGACCCGTTGTCCACAGCGATCAGCTGCAATCGGTGGCCGGCGCCCCGGAACGCGCTCAGGGTCCGACGAATCGTCTGGCCGACGATCGCCTCTTCGTTGTAACACGGCATGACCAGCGAGATGTCTGGCGTCGCCAGCAGCTCGCTCGGATCCGGTGGGGGCAGTGGAATGGACGGCATGGCCGAGCACGTTCTCCATCAGATGGTTCGAACCCTCGATGCGTCCGCGGGTCTCAAGGGACCGTCAAACGCAATTTCACGACCACGAACGCCCAACCAGTAAGCGGCGCGTTCCCCCAAAGACAGGGCAATAAGGCCCCCCACGTGTTGCGCGGGCGCAACGACCTGCCGATTACGTTGTGGCGGTCCGCCCGAAATTGCGGCGTGCCCGCCTGACTCGTCATCGACGATCATGGATCGGCTTTGGCAATTCGCCCCGGCGACCCCGGCCGTTTGCCGGGTCGAGGGACCGCCTTGGCCGGGACCTTGCCATCGAGTTGCTCGACTTCCCTCCTGCGGACTTCAAGAAACGACATGCCAGACGCTGTGCTGAATACCGGGGCCCCCGCTGGGGTCACCTCCTCGATCATTCTCGAAGATGCCGCCCACGCGGCCCGGGCGCTCGGTGACGCCGCCGACCGACTGGAAGGCGCGACCGTGCTCGTCTCCGGGGGAGCCGGATTCCTCGGGGCTGCCATGGTGGACGTCCTCGTTCACCTCAACAAGCATCGATTCTCGCGGCCGGCGCGAGCGATTGTCGTTGACAACTTCGTTACGGGAGTCCCGGCCCGCCTGCAGGCCCTCGCCACCGATCCGAACGTCGAGATGATCTCGGCGGATATCTCCAAGGACGTCGCGATCGGCGCAGAATTCCAGTACGCGATCCATGCAGCCGGGATTGCCTCGCCGATCATCTATCGCGCCAAGCCCCTCCAGACCGCCGACGTCAATGTGTGGGGCCTGAGGCGCATGCTCGAACTTGCCAGGGCGCAACGCGACCTGCGCGGCTTCCTGTTCTTCAGCACCAGCGAGATCTATGGCGACCCGGATCCGGCGCATATCCCCACGCGCGAGGACTATCGCGGATATGTGTCGTGTACGGGACCGCGCGCCTGCTACGACGAATCCAAGCGATTTGGCGAGACGCTCGCGGTGGTCTACCATCAGGAATTCGGCTTTCCCATTCGGAGCGTGCGGCCGTTCAACGTGTACGGCGCCGGGCAACGCATCGACGACGGCCGCATCATCCCGGACCTGATGACGGCGGCGGTGGCGAACAAGCCGCTGGTCCTCCTCTCCGATGGTAGTGCGACTCGCTCCTTCTGCTACATCTCGGATGCTACCGCGGGCTTCTACCGGGCGATGCTCCTCGGCAAGCCGGGCGAGGCGTACAACGTGGGGAACCCTCACGAAGTGAGCATCCGACAGGTCGCGGAGCGCATGTCGGCGCTGAGCGGCACACCCATCACCTTCCAGTCGAGCGCCGACCCGCACTACCTCACGGATAACCCGCAGCGCCGTTGTCCGGACCTCACCAAGTCGTCCGAACACCTCGGCTATGCCCCAAGCATCTCGCTCGATGAGGGCCTGCGCCGTACGCTCGCCTGGGCGCGCGAGGGGGTTCGCTGATGCGCGTCGTCGTGATCGGTGGGGGGCCGGTCGGCCTCGTCAGTGGTTCCTGCCTGGCCGGCGTGGGGCATGAGGTGTCACTCGTTGAGATCGACGAGCGGCGTCGGACCATGATTGGGGCCGGCTCGCCCCCGTTCCATGAGCCCGGGCTCGACGAGCTACTGCGCGACGTCGTGGCCGCGGGCCGACTGCGCGCGGTGGCCGATGTCGCCGAGGTCGCACGAACCGCGGAGGCGATCCTGATCTGCGTGGGCACGCCACCGACCGGACATGGTGCGGACCTGACCGCGCTGAAGGCGGCGAGCGCCGCCCTCGGTGATGCCCTCAGGGGTGCGGACGGGTATCGGGTGGTCGTGGTGAAGAGCACCGTCCCGCCGGGCACCACGGCGGAGATCGTGGCGCCCATCGTGCGTGAGCGCTCAGGGCTGGGTCCGGAGGCGTTAGGCATCGGGATGAACCCCGAGTTCCTCCGTGAAGGGGTCGCCGTGGAGGACATGCGTCACCCCGATCGCGTCGTGCTCGGGGTGACCGATGACGCCAGCCGCGTCCGGCTCTCCGAGCTGTACGCGCCGTTTGCGTGCCCTCTGGTCTTCACGACGCCCACCGGCGCGGAGATGGCCAAGTACGCCTCGAATGCGCTGCTGTCGACCCTGGTCTCCTTCTCCAACGAGATCGCTGCGCTCTGCGAGTCGGTCGATGGCGCGGACGCGGACGAGGTCCTGCGCGCCGTCCACGCTGATCGCCGATTTCGCCCACCGCCGGCCCGGCCCGCTGCGCCGAGCACCATTACGTCTTACCTGTTGGCCGGCATGGGATACGGTGGCTCGTGTTTCCCCAAGGACACCGAGGCGCTCGTGGCGTGGGCCAAGGGACGTGGGCAACAGACCCCGATCCTCGATGCAGTCCGTGCAGTGAACGCGGTCCGGCCCGATCGGGTCCTCGAACTCCTCAAGTCGCGGATCGACCTCAACGGTGCGGAAGTCGCGGTTCTCGGGCTCGCCTTCAAGCCGGACACTGATGACCTGCGCGAATCGCGCTCGCTCGACATGATCCGGCTCCTGCAGTCTCACGGTGCACGCGTCCGTGCCGCCGATCCGATGGCAGCCGCGGAGGGAGCACGCCTCCTGGGTGCTGACGTCCCCGTGACCACCGACGCGCCGTCTGCGCTCCGGGGAGCCGATGCGGCTATCCTGGCCACCGCCTGGTCGGAATTCACCGCCCTCGATCCTGTGGCCGTGCGTGGCTTGATGCGGCGACCGCTCGTGCTCGACGCGCGACGGGCCCTGAACCGGGCCCTTTGGAGCGCTCACACCGAGTACCTCCCGATCGGCGTCCGGGCATGAGCCTGCGGCAACGCACGACCTGTCGGTCCTGTGAGGGCGTCCTCGAGACCTTTCTCGCGTTAGGTGACCAGCCCCTGGCCAATCGCCTGCGCCGGACGGACGAGCCGGTCGCGGTGCCAACGTATCCGCTGACCCTGGCACGGTGTACGGCCTGTGACCTCGTCCAGCTGCGTGAGGTCGTGGACCCGGCGATTCTCTTCGCCGACTACGCCTACGTGCCCTCGACGTCGAGCACCATGCATCGGCACTTCGACGAACTGGCCCACATGGCGATCGATCGGCTCGGGCTGGGCGGAAGCGATCGCGTGGTGGACATCGGGTCAAACGATGGACTGCTCCTTTCCAAGTTCAAGCAACGCGGAACCCGGGTCACCGGGGTGGAGCCTGCGGAGAACCTCGCACGTCGCGCGACGGACAACGGCATTCCGACCTTTTGCGGCTTCTTCAGCGAAGACCTCGCGCGTCGGATCGCGGCCGATGGACCGGCTGCGCTCGTCTGCGCGACCAACGTCTTCGCCCACCTGGATGACATTCGGAGTTTTCTGCGAGGGGTGGCCGCCCTGCTCCGGCCGGACGGCGTGTTCGTCGTGGAGGTCCAGTCCTGGGCCGACACGGTGCAATCCCTCGCGTTTGACATGACGTACCACGAGCACATGACGTATTACGCGACCGCGCCTCTCGCGGCCTTGTGCGCGCGCGAGGGACTCGCCCTGCTCGATGTCGATCGGGTCAGCACCCACGGCGGATCCCTGCGCGCGTGGATCGGGCGTCCGGGGCATGCCATCGCCAATCCCGCGCGCGTCGCAGCGCGGATCACGGCCGAGCAGGAACACGCGGGCCCCGAGGGCTGTGCCCGGATGGCCAAAGGCGTGGCGCAGTTGCGGGACGAGCTGCGCGCGATGCTGCGGCAGGTTCGAGCTGCGGGAGGCACTGTCGCCGGATACGGCGCACCGGCCAAGGCCACTGTCCTCCTCAACTACTGCGGGCTGACGCGCGAGGACGTCGCCTGGGTCGCCGACAAGAACCCGGCGAAGCAGGGGCATTTCATTCCCGGAGCTGATGTCCCGGTGGTGCCAGCGGAGCGAATCCTGGCGAACTCTCCCTCACACCTCCTGCTACTCGCCTGGAACCTGGCCGATGAAATTGCGGAGGAGCAGGCGGAGTACCTCTCCGCCGGGGGGAAGCTCATCGTCCCTGTCCCTCACCCCCGCATCGTGGGGTGACCGCAGCGTGGGGTGAGGTGGGCTAGCCGATGACGCCGTAGACCACCCCGCCGCAATACAGCGCCCAGAGGACGCAGGCAGCCAGCAGCCCGCGGTCCGTGAGCAGTGTATCGGTCGGGTTACCGTCGAGTCGCTTGTTGACCAGGTAGAGGTAGCGAATCACACCGTAGAGCACGAACACCGTGCTGTACGAAAGCAGTTCACCGCCCACGAGCTTGGCGGTCTCGGACTCGAGCGTGTACATGATGTACGACACGATGATCACGGCCAGCAGGACGACCGAAAGCTGGTCCAGGAAGGTCGTCGAGTACTGCGAGAGCACGGATCGGTGACTGCTGGAGTCGTTCCCGAGGAGCACGATTTCGTGGCGGCGCTTGGCAAAACCGAGATACAGGGCCAGCAGCCCACCGCAGAGGATCAGCCACACGGAAGGCCGAACGCCGACCGCCGCCGAGCCCGCCAGGAGCCGGAGAACGAAAAACGTCGCGATCGCGAACACGTCGAGAATCACGATGTGCTTGAGACGGACGGAATAGACCACGTTGAGCGCCAAGTAAGCCATCGCACAGGCGAAGAGGCTGGTCCCCACACTGAAGGCGAGCGTCAGGCTCAGCCCCAACATCGCGGCGGCGAGGCTCAGGGCCGCCACAGGAGCGACTGCCCCCGAGGCAATGGGCCGGCGACGCTTCGTCGGGTGCGCACGGTCTGCCTCACGGTCGATGACGTCGTTCATGACGTACACCGTGCTCGCCAGCAGGCAGAAGGACGCGAACGCCATCCACGCCTTGACTTGCGCACTCGTGTCCGTGGCCTGTCCGGAGAAGAGCAGGGGGGCCAGAACGAAGAAGTTCTTGATCCACTGCTGCGGGCGCACGAGTCGCACGAAGGCCGAAACACCTCCGCGCGGCCTGCTCTCCTCGGCGGTTGACAAGCCGGTCATCTCGTTAGGAAAAGGGAAACGTCACTGCACGATCGAGCAAGAACCCAGCCGGTGTGCGGGCACCGCCTCACGAGTACGAGACGATGATCGGTGCCTCTCCGGAACGTGGGTCCGAGCCGGCAGGCGGACACCTGCTGTGGCGCCCTTCCAACAAAATGGTCATTCCGGCCGGGTCAAGTGTCGATAATGCGACCTGCGGCCTGCATCAAATGTCGCATAACGCACCGCTGACGCGAGTAACGACGCCGAGAGGCGAGGCGCTCGGTCATTGCGCCCGGCCGTGGACTCGCCCGGCAGGCCATCATGACCGAACGAACTCAGCTGGCCTGAATCTTGTCATACACCAATGCATGAGCGAAGCAAACGAAACTGCCGAGGGGACGCGAGGGGCTCGGGTTGGGCAGTCCGGGAGCAAGCCGTCGCTGTCAATTGTGGTGCTCTCCACTGGGACCGAATCGGACCTGGAGCGCGCCATGGCGTACGTGAGCGGGGTGACGCGGCGCCTTGGTGCGGAGCTGATCGTGGTCCGCGGAGAGGACGACAAGCGGGCTCAGGAACGCCTCGCCGTTGTGGCTTCGGCCCGCCGCTTCCATCTCTGCATGGCGGAACCTGGCACATCCCGAGCGGGATTGGCCGACCTCGGAATGCGCGCGGCTTCCGGCGATGTAGTCGCCGTGCGTGAGGACAGCGCCTGCCTTGATGGAGACTGGCTCCGGCCGTTCGCTGAACGTCTTGCGGTCGGGCTAGACGCTCCACACACGGTCGACGATGTCCGCGTCGCGGTGCGCCCTCAGGTATCGACAAGACGGCGTTGGGAGGCTACCTCAGAAGCAGCAATCTGAGGAATTCCTCCTGGTGAATGCACGGATGACGGTGGTCGTCCCCGTGGTCACGGACCTTGACCATGCGGTGGCAAGCCTTGAGTACCTGGAGCGCGAACGAGAATCGTTCGCGCTTGCTGTTTTGGCGGTCTCGCGCCTCCCGAACGAGGTTGGCACGTCGATCCGCGCACGCTTTCCCTGGCTGAAATGGATGCAGGTCGACGCGGACACCTCCATCCCCGCGATGAGGGCCCTGGGGGTGGGGTTGGCGGAGTCGGAGGTGATTGCATTCGTCGAGGACCACGTGCACGTGCCGCCGGGATGGGCTCGGGAGATGTGTGAGCGCGTGGGGGCAACAGGCGCCGTCGTCGCTGGTCCGGTCGAGGACGCCTCAGAGTCATTCGCATCTCGGTCCGCGTTTCTCTGTGAATACTCCGCAGCGCTCCCACCTGTGGCGAGCGGGCCACAACGTTCTGTCCCTGGAAACAACACGGCGTACCCTGCGGTGCTGCTCCGGTCCCACATCGACATGCTGGTGCAGGGCGGGTGGGAGGATGAGCTCCACGCCGCCCTGAGCGCCCAGGGAGTAGGGCTGCGGCTGGAGGAAGCGGTTCGGGCGTTCCACGCCCTGGAAGTCGGGGTGGGTGAGTACAGCTGGCTCAGGTACCATTATTCGCGCGCCTGGGCCGGGCGTCGCAGCCGCGGCGCGCCCTTTGCTAGACGTATGCTGGGAGCGTTGAAGTGCGTGGCGCTGCCACCGGTGCTTCTTTCGCGGATCGTCGGTCGTGGGCTCCGCCGCACGCGGTACCGCCGGATCGCGCTTATCTCGTTGCCGTTGCAGGTGTTGTTCGTCGTCGCATGGGCGGCTGGGGAGCTTGTCGGTAACCTCGCCGGACCGGGTCGTTCGCTCACGAAAGTCCGCTAGGGATCGGCATGAACCAGAACCCCCGCAAGGTTGCACCGCTCCGCCCAGGTGACCACGTCGCCGTGATCGGCGCAGGTCCGGCCGGCCTTACCGCCGCCTACCTGCTCGCCCGAGATGGCGTCAAGGTGACAGTGCTCGAGGCTGACGACATCGTCGGCGGCATCTCGCGCACCGCGCAGTACAACGGGTACCGCTTCGATATCGGTGGGCACCGCTTCTTCACGAAGATCACCCCGGTCGAAGACCTGTGGCATGAAATCCTCGGGCCTGAGTTCATTTCAGTGCCACGCATGTCGCGCATCCACTACGGTGGCAAGTACTTCGATTACCCGCTGAAGGCGGCGAACGCCCTCTCCGGCCTTGGGCTGTGGAATGCCGGGATGATCGTGTTGTCGTACATGTGGTCGCACCTTCGGCCGTATCCAGTCGAGGAGAACTTCGAGCAGTGGGTCTCCAACCGCTTCGGCAAGCGGTTGTACCGCATCTTCTTCAAGACATACACCGAGAAGGTCTGGGGCATTCCGTGCACCGAGATCCGCGCCGAATGGGCCGCCCAACGCATTCAGGGGCTTTCCCTCGCGAAGGCAATCCTCAATGCGGCCTCGCTACAAAAGCGGAGTGACGCGATCAAGACCCTGATCAACGAGTTCCAGTATCCCCGCCTGGGTCCCGGGCAGATGTGGGAGATGGCGGCGGCCAAGGTCAAGGAGCTCGGCGGCGAGGTGCTCATGAAGCACGACGTCGAGGCCGTCGAGACCAAGGGGGACCGCGTGGTGGCGTTGCGCGCGCGGACGCCGCTGGGCGTGCGGCGTATCGAGGCGGACCACGTGATCTCCACCATGCCGATCCGCACCCTCGTGCAGTCCCTCGATCCACAGCCGGCGCCGGCAATTCGCGCGGCCGCAGACGGCCTGAATTACCGGGATTTCCTCACGGTGGCGCTCATCATCGACCAGGACAACCTGTTCCCGGACAACTGGATCTACATCCACACCCCGGGCGTGAAGGTGGGTCGTATCCAGAACTTCAACAACTGGTCACGGGCCATGGTCCCGGAAGCCGGTCGCACCTGCCTGGGATTGGAGTATTTCTGCTTCGAGGGCGATGGCCTGTGGACCTCGAAGGACGAGGACCTCATCGCGCTCGCCAAGCACGAGCTCGGTCAGTTGAACCTCGTGGATCCCAATCGCGTGGTGGACGGGACGGTGGTCCGCATGCCGAAGGCGTATCCGGTCTACGACTCCGTCTATGCGGCGCACCTGGAGAAGGTCCGCACCTGCATCGATGCGCTGCCGAACTTCCATACCGTCGGCCGCAACGGCATGCACAAGTACAACAACCAGGACCACTCCATGCTCACCGCCATGATGGCGATCGCCAACATGCGTGGGGCGACGCACGACGTCTGGGCAGTGAACACCGACTACGAGTACCACGAGGAGCAGAAGCTGGACATGAAGTCGCTCGACGAGCAGGTCGGCGACTCTCTCGCGGCCCGGAACGCGCGCGCCTCGGTCGGCGCCTAACGACCGTGCGGATCGGCGTGGACGCCACGTGCTGGGCCAACCAGCGTGGCTATGGGCGGTTCGCGCGCGAACTGATGCGCGCCCTCATCGACCTCGCCCCCGAACACACGTTCGTTTGCATCGGAGACCGCGCGGCATTCGCGGCATTCCCGGTGACCTCCCCCAACGTCGAACTCGTGGAGGTGGGCCTCGCGGAGTCGCCGACGGTAGCGGCCGCGGCCGACGGAGCACGGTCCGTCTCTGACATGCTGGCGTGCACGCGTGCGGTTCGCGCCGCCAAGGTGCAGGTGTTCTTCTCACCGAGCGTGTACACGTACTTTCCCCTGTTCCCGGGGCAACGCGCCGTGGTGTGCATTCATGATGCGATCGCCGAGCGGTTCCCCGAGCTTACCCTTCCGTCGCGCCGCGCGCGGCTGTTCTGGAAGCTCAAGGTCGGACTCGCCGTTCAGCAGGCACGCCTCATCCTGACCGTCAGCGACTATGCCGCGCGAGAGATCGAGCGCGTTATCGGGGTGCCGTCAGGTCGGCTCCGCGTCTCTGGTGAGGCGCCGGCGCCGGAGTACAAACCGGGCAGCTCCGTGGAGGTCGCCGCGGCCCGAGCGGCGCACTCGGTCGGCGATGTCCCATACTTCGTCTACGTGGGCGGGTTCAATCCGCACAAACGCGTCGATGCCGTGATCCGCGGGCACGCGGCCGTCGTTCGCTCCGGTGAGTTCACGCCGCACCTGCTCCTGGTCGGGCGACTCTCCGGGGATGTCTTTCACGGGGAAGGGGAGCGGCTGAAGCAGCTCGTGCAGGCCGAAGGGACCGAGGCCCTCGTCCACTGGACCGGGTTTGTTCCGGATGAGACGCTCCGGCACCTCCATTCCGGGGCCACCGCCGTCGTGCTCACGTCGGAGTCCGAGGGATTCGGCCTGCCCGCGGTCGAGGGCGCTGCCTGCGGGGCACCCGTGATCGCAACCCGGGAAAGTCCGTTGCCCGAGCTCCTCAATGGGGGAGGCATCTTCGTAAACCCCGGCCACGTCGAGGAGATTGCCGCCGCGATGCGCGTCCTTCTCGCCTCGCCGGAGCGACAACGCGCCATGGGAGAGGCCGCCCGCCGGGCCGCAGGAGCGCTAAGCTGGAAGAGCGCCGCCGTGGCCACGCTCGCGACCCTGCTCGAGGCCGCCGCATGAGCGCTCGGTTCCTGATGCTCACGACGTTCTATCCCCCCCACTCATTCGGTGGGGATGCCATCGGCATCCAGCGCCTCTCGCGCGGACTGGTGAAGCTCGGCCACCACGTGACGGTGGTCCACGACACCGACGCTTATCGCATCCTGCATCACGGGAGCTGGCCCGACGTCCCCAACCACGACAGTGACGAAGGGGTGGAGGTCATTCGCCTGGCCAGCCGGGCGCCGATGGCGTCGACCTTCCTCACCCAGCAGTTGGGTCGCCCAGTCGTCAACGGCGGCCAGCTCCGCCAGTTGATTGTGGACGGCCGATACGATGTGGTGAATTTCCACAACGTCTCGCTCATTGGTGGCCCAGGGCTCTTTGGCATGGCCGGCGACGCCGTGACGGCGTATATGGCGCACGAGCACTGGCTGGTGTGTCCCATGCACGTCCTCTGGCGGCATGGTCGCGAACTGTGCACCGGACGCGAATGTCTGCGATGCTCGCTGGCCTACCGAAGGCCACCCCAATGGTGGCGCTACTCCGGGTACCTCGAGCGCGAACTGGACCGCGTGGACACCGTGATCGCCATGAGCCGTTTCTCCCGCGACAAGCATCGGGAATTCGGCATCAAGCGGGAAATGGAGGTCCTCCCCTACTTCCTGCCAGATCCTGAGTCCGCTGAGGTGCCGGTCCCGGCCACGGACTCCCCGAATCCCCGCCCCTACTTCTTTTTCGCCGGCCGGCTGGAGCGGATCAAAGGGCTCGACGATGTGATCCCTGTCTTTCGGGACCTGCCGGGGGTCGACCTCCTGGTCGCCGGGGATGGCACCCACGGCGAGGTACTCCGGTCGCTCGCGGCGGGAGCACCCAACGTCAAATTCCTCGGGCGCATCGCCCCGGACGAGCTGCGCCGATACTATGAACACGCGGTGGCCCTGGTGGTGCCGAGCGAGTGTTACGAGACATTCGGTATCGTCCTGATCGAGGCGTTCCGTCAGGGGACCCCGGTTATCGCTCGGCGCCTCGGCCCGTTCCCGGAAATCGTCGAGGCCTCCGGGGGCGGGGAACTGTTCAGCTCCCGGGATGAACTCCGGGCGGCCATGGCTCGTCTATCTGGTGACGGAGAGCACCGAGCTCGGCTGTCGAGAAACGGCTATCGGGCCTATGCGGACCGATGGTCGGAGCGAGTGGTGGTCCCGCAATACCTTGAACTCCTGCGGCAGGCGGCCGCCCGAAAGGGCGACGCTCACCGTACGGAACTGCTGACCCTTCAGGAGGTCGCGTGAACGTCTTCATTACGGGCGGGTGTGGATTCATCGGGTCGCACCTTGCCGAACGTCTGCTGGAGCGCGGGGATCGGGTCATGATCCTGGACGACTTGTCGACCGGCGCGATGGAGAACATCGCGCATCTCGTCGGCCGCCCGGGATTCGAGTACCGGATCGGCACGGCGCTGGACGCGCCCCTCGTGTCCGAGTTTGTGGATCGCGCCGACCTGACGGTCCACCTCGCGGCCGCGGTTGGCGTGCGACTGATCGTCGAGCGCCCGGTGCACACCATCGAAACGAACGTGCGCGCGACCGAAGTGGTGCTCGCCGCGGCGGCCAAGAAGCAGCGGCCGGTGGTGGTCGCGTCGACGTCCGAGGTGTACGGCAAATCGGCGCATGTGCCATTCCGGGAGGAGCAGGACCTCCAACTCGGCCCGACCAGTCATTCGCGGTGGGCGTATGCGTGCTCGAAGGCGCTGGATGAGTGGCTCGCACTGGCCTACGCCTCCGAGAAGCACGTGCCGGTGGTCATCACGCGCTTCTTCAACACGGTAGGTCCTCGGCAGACGGGGCGCTATGGGATGGTTCTCCCAAACTTCGCACAGCAAGCATTGAGAGGCGAACCCATCACGGTGTTCGGCACCGGCGAACAGTCCCGCTGCTTCGGTCATGTGAACGATGCCGTGGAGGCCTTGTTGCGACTGGTCGCGACGCCAGCGGCGTGGGGTCAGGTCTTCAACGTCGGGACCACGACCGAGGTCAGCATGCTCAATCTGGCGCGACTGGTGCGGGACACGGCCGGCAGTTCGAGCGAGATCCGCCTCGTGCCCTACGACGAAGCGTATCCGCCGGGGTTCGAGGACATGATGCGGCGTGTGCCGGACGTGTCGCGACTCGAGCGGACTACCGGGTTCAAGCCGATGACGCCGCTCGAGCAGATCGTGCGCGACGTGGTCGAGGACCAGCGAGCCCGCCTTGGCTCGCCGGTCGTCGCCGGGGCGGCGACCTGATTGCGGTCGTGCGTGCCATCCTTACCTACCACTCGATCGATGACTCCGGATCTCCGATCTCGGTGTCGCCGGCCGTGTTTCGCGCCCATTGCGAATTCCTCGCTTCCGGGCGTGTGCGCGTGGTGGGGTTGGCCGACTTGATGCAGGGGGACGACGTGACGGGGGATACCGTGGCCATCACTTTTGATGACGGGTTCGAGAACACCGCGACCGCTGCCTGGCCGCGGTTGGCCGCGCACGGCCTCGCCGCGACGGTATTTGTGGTTCCGGGGCATGTGGGTGGGTTCAACGACTGGGGAGGACGTCGGGCCGCGAACGTACCCCACCTCCCGCTGATGTCGTGGGACGGGCTGGGGAACATCGCCCAGCAGGGCGCCACGCTTGGCGCGCACACCTCGAGCCACGCGAATCTCGCCTCGCTCGACGATCACGCGCTCAAAGCGGAGCTCGACTCCTGCAGCGCCACCATGCGCGAGCGAACTGGGGTGGCGCCGAACACCTTCGCCTATCCCTATGGGGGGACCAGTCCCGCGGCCGCTACGGCTGTCCGCGAACGGTTCGATATTGGGGTCACAACGGACTTCAGGCCCGTGGGACGTAGTGAGGACACGGCGCTCCTCCCGCGCCTGGACATGTACTACTTCCGCAGTCCCGGCGCCCTGGAGTCATGGGGAGAACCCGGGTTCTTTGCCCGACTCTGGACGCGCCGCATCGGACGGGAAGCGCGCCGGTGGCTCCAGGCAGCGGGGGTCGCATGATCACTCCACGGCCGTTTTGCTCCGTTATCGTCCCCGCACGGGACGCCGCGGGATTGCTCCCGCGCTCCCTTGGCGCACTTCGCAATTCCGATCTTCCGCGTGAACAGTGGGAGCTCATTGTGGTGGACGATGGTTCCGCCGATGAGACCGCGGCGGTGGCTGCCCGGTACGCCGACACCGTCGTGCGATTGCCGGGCCGAGCCCACGGTCCGGCCTACGCCCGCAATCGTGGCTTCGAGGTTTCTCGGGGCTCGATCGTCATGTTCTTCGATGCGGATGTCGTGGTGCATCCGGATGCCGTTCGGCGGTTTGCCGAGGTCCTCACCGGTGAGGAAGACGTCGGTGCCGTCTTCGGGTCGTACGACGACCGGCCGGCCGCGCCGGGGTTCATGTCGCAGTACCGCAACCTGCTGCACCACCATGTGCACCAGCAGAACCCCGGTGACTCCGAGACCTTCTGGGCGGGGGCTGGTGCCGTGCGACGCGATGTTTTTGCCGAGTGCGGCATGTACGACGAGTGGCACTACGGGCGGCCCCAGATCGAGGACATCGAACTCGGCGGCCGCATCCGGGCGCATGGGTGGCGCATCGTGCTGCGGCCCGAGATCCAGGCGACACATCTCAAGAAGTGGACGTTCACGAACGTCATCCGGACCGACCTGCGCGATCGGGGGATCCCGTGGGCCCGCCTTCTCGCCCACCGCGGTTCCACGCTGGCGGGCGGGACGCTCAACCTGAAGCTGACCGAGAAGGTGAACACGGTGCTTGTCTGGCTCGCGGGCCTGTTGCTGGTCCTGGCGCCGTTTGTTGGCGGCGTCCCGATGGCGTTGGCTGCCGTGGCGTGTATCGGGATCGTGTGCCTCAACAGCCGGCGCCTGTTCGCCTTCTTCCTCCGGGCACGCGGGCCCCTCTTTGCGTTCGGGGTGCTGCCCGTGCACCTGTTGTATTACATCCTGAATGGCATATCGTTCGGCGTGGGTGTATTCCTGCACCAGATGATCGGAGCGCCCCGGCAGGACCCCTTGATCGAGGCGTACGCCGAAGTGGGGGTGGAGCGGTGGCCACCGGTACCCGCCCGGACCCCGAGTACCTGGACGAAGCCCAAGGAGCGCGATGGCTAACTCAACGATGCGGTCCGAACAGAGCACCGAGGAACAGCTGGCGCCAACCATCGCGCAGGCGTTCGCGCGGGTGCACAAGGCGGCATTCGGGGTGGCCGTCGGTACCGCAGGGGCCCTGGTGATGGGTGCCCTGACGGTGATTGTGCTACTTCGTCCGGCCGCGTCAACGTTTCCGCTGCACCTGCTGAATGAGTATTTCGCGGGCTATGCCGTGTCGTGGCCCGGCCTGCTCATCGGCATGGCGTGGGGATTTGCCGTCGCATTCGTGGCGGGCTGGTTCCTCGCCTTTTGCCGCAACCTCTCGGTCGCCATCACCGCGTTCTCCATCCGGACGCGTGCGGAGATCGAGCAGACTCGTACCTTCCTCGATCACATCTGAGTCATGGCCCATCCAAGCGACAAGACCATCCAGGAAGGGATCCTCGCGCTGAACGCACGGGCGTGGGGGATCTCGTTCGGCCTGTTGGCCGGGGGCGCCTTGTTCCTGGCGACCAACTTCCTGGTCATCAAGGGTGGCGAGCAGGTCGGGCAACACCTCAACCTCCTCTCTGCCTTCTTCCCGGGCTACAGGGTCAGCTTCGCCGGCAGCCTGATCGGGTTCGTCTACGCCTTCGTGTGTGGCTGGGCGCTCGGCCGCGTGGTCGGGGCGGTGTACAACAAGCTGGCCCTGCGATAGCGGTCTCGCCCGACAGGTCTTGGCGGGAGCGCGCCGGCGCTCCTACCAACCCTGGAACCTGAGCAGGACCGAGGGCACCGTCTTCAGCATGACGCTGATGTCCAGCCACAGGCTCTGTTGCTGGATGTAGCGCAGGTCCCAGCTGACCTTGGCCCGGACGTCATCCAGGCAGGCATCGTACTTCTGGTTGATCTGAGCCAGCCCGGTGAGGCCCGGCTTCACGCGGTGGCGAAATCGGTACTCCGGAATGTCCTGACGGAGGCGAGCCACGATGCTCGGCCGCTCCGGTCGCGGCCCAACGATGTTCATGTCACCGCGCAGGATATTCCACAGCTGCGGCACCTCGTCGATCCGGTATTTGCGCAAGTACCGCCCAAGGGTCGTGACCCGCGGGTCGTTCTCTGTCGCCCACACGGCGCCGGACACCTTCTCGGCGTCTACGCGCATCGTGCGCAACTTGTAGATCGTGAAGACCTGGCCGCCGAGGTCTTCCTGGCGTGAGTCGCGCAACGCGAGCGTCCGCCGCCAGCGTCGGTCGAGTCCGACACGTGTCTGCGTGTAGAGGATCGGACCGCGCGAGGTGGCCTTGATCAACAACGAAACGAGGAGGAGGATGGGCAGCGTCAGCACCAGGCCGACCAGCGCAAGCACCACGTTGAGCGCGCGGTTGATGCCCTCGTGACGATCGCGCGGCAAGAACTCCTCCTCGGGCCGGCCTGGGGCCTCCACCGAACGCGGGCGTTCGACCGTGCGATCAACTACGCGTCCCCGGGCGCGAGCGGGCGTATTGACGAGCACCTCACTCATTCGCTCCGCGGCGCTTCCAGTCCATGGCATAGGCAATCGTCCCTCGTCTCCTGTCACACTCACGGATTAATGCGCCGCCCCCCCCGGCCCCCTTGGATGATCCAGAACAACCCGACGACGGAGGTCACCACCGGGATCCAGGTCATCCCCCATCGCCCGTTAGGCGACACCACCGGGACGATGATCTCATCCCCGTCGCGAATCGCCACGTCGCCAACCGTGCGCCCCGTCCGAAGCGCCTCCGAAAATTGCTTCTTGTCGAGGTGTGTCTTGTTGGCGCGCTTAACATATGCCTTCGGCAGGTCGGCAGCCTGTGAGGGCCCTCCCTGCGACATCAACACATCCGTCACCAGCATGTCCACGGGAACCGTCACAAAACCCGGTCGACCCACTCCGCCCGTCAAGGTGAGGCGGATCAGTCCCGTTGCGGTGACCTTCGGGTCACGAACGTAGCGCGACAACTCCTTCGTCAGGTGGGACGTCAACTCCGAATCGAGGACGCCGCGCACCGAGAACTCCGGGATGTTCGGGAGAGCGAGCTTCTGCTCCTGTTTGACCGTGAACGTGTCCGTGAGCGAGGAGTCGCCGAGCACCGTCAGGTACAGGCGATCACCCGGGCCGAAGTCGCCGTTCTTGAGGCGCTGGCGGATCGAATTGACGTGCGCCTCCAACTTCAATCGGGTCTTCTCGTCCACCCGAGGGGCCACCGAGTCAGCGGCCTTCACGGCCTCTTCCAGCTCCGCCCGGGTCGCCTGTCGACGTTGAAGACCGAGTGGGTCCTGCGCTTCCGCCATGCTGGATAGCGCGAGCAAGCCAACCAGTCCGATGGATGCGGCCGGCCTGCAGAACTCGAAGTTCACTCTCATGAGGATATCCTTATGCATGGATCGTGCTTGTGCTGCGGCAGGGGCCTGTCGCGGAAAGCTATGCGGGCCAACGACATAGTACACGCTTCGCGAAAATCGTGCCGCGGAGGACCCTCGAATGACGCTCCCCCACATCACTTTCGCTGACCGTGCGCAACGCCCCTACCGGGTAAACGACGGCGGGGCCTCCGCGTCACAGTGATCCGTGTGAGCATGCAACGTGCGTGGCAGACCGGTGCGGACCCTTCCGTTCGCAATCAAGGAGTCATTGTGACGGACCTAGCCATTCGCGACGAAAGCCTCCAACCCCTGGTTCTGCTCGGGAATGACCAGGAGTGGTCTTCGCGGTCGCTCGAGAGTCTCCTGGCCCCAGCGGGATTCCGGACCATCCGGGCCTACACGGGTGGCCAAGTGTTGCAGCTGGCGTCAACCAGAAGCGTCGATGCCATTCTCGTTGACCGCTCCCTGCCGGACATGTGCGGCGCGGAGGCCGTGTCGCGCTTGCGCGCTCTGCCCGGTTTCGACCCGGCGACGCCCATCGTGCTGCTGACCACGGGGACGCCGTCACGCGTCCAGCAGCTCGAGGCGTATCGCGCGGGGGCCTGGGACCTTTTGGCTGAGCCGTGGGATGTAGAGGCGCTGCTCCTGAAGCTCGCTCTCTACCTTCAGGCCAAGAGAGGCACTCCAACCTTCAGGTGAGTCAGAGTGGATCCGCGGTGAGGAAGACAAGGGGCCGATCTCGTGAACACGAGATCGGCCCCTTGTGCGCACGGCCGGCCTCCTACTTGGAGCTGCTCCCGCTGCCTCCGATCAAGGCGACCTCCGGCAACGTCTCCGGCGTGCCGTAGCCGTCCAGGTAATGGTAGTACCTGAACTCCGGTGACTCTCCGATGTCGTTCAGCACTGCGCCAAGAATCCGGATGGGCATTCGGTCAATCGTGTTCAGCTTCTGCTGTGCCAATCGCCGATCGGTTTCGCCGGCGCGCAGCACGAGGAGCATGGACCCCGTGGCGCTGCCCATCGCATAGGCATCGATACCGGCGCCCAGTGGGGCGCAGTCCACCACGATGGCGTCGAACTGCGAGCGGAGTTCGCGCAACATCATCGCTGTGCGCTGCGAGGCGAGCAGCTCCGGCCCCTGGCGGCGACGGGTGCCGCAGGGAATGAGCGAGAGGTTCACGTGCAGGTCGGTCGCCTTGATCACTTCGCCGAGCGTGGCCTCACCGGCGAGGTAGTCGAGAAGCCCCGGGGTCTGGCTCGCTGGCGGGCAAGACTCGTGCAGCTGCCCGCGGCGGATGTCGCCGTCGACGAGCATCGTGCGCTACCCACCTTCTGCGAGTGCATTGGCGAGGTTGATCGAGATCGTCGACTTCCCGTCTCCCGGCCCGGGGCTGCTGACCGTGAGCTGCACGGGTGTGCCCGCCGGGAACGCGGACCGCACCGACAAGGCAAGGGAGCGGAACGACTCCACCATCTGCGACGCCTGCTCCAGGCGCTGGCGCTGGCTGCGCGGGGCGGTGTAGCTGGGCACGGCGCCGACGATGTCCAGGCCGAGTTCGTCCACTGCCTGTTCTGGATATCGGAATCGGCCGTCGAGGCGATCCAGCAGGATGGCCACGGCAATGCCGACGCCGAGCGACGCAACAATGGCGGCGCCGATCAACATCAGGCTGGTATCGCTGGTGGGACGGCGCGGTGCGATCGCGGTATCCAGGATGGCGATGTCCGGCATCACCGTCTTCTCGGAGAGGCGCGCATTCACGGCACGGCTCTGCAGGTCCTGGAAGATGGTCGTGGCCACGGCCACGTTGCGCTGCCGGCGCTGTTCCTCGATGGTGCGTTGCGGGATTTTCTTGAGCTCACCAGCCTGGCGGTCGATGCGACGGTTGAGTTCCGACTCGCGCTCGCGGAACTCGGTCAGCAGGCGCTGGGCGATGGATGGGATCACCTGCGTTTCCTGGACGTCGATCTGCCGCTGGATGTCCTTGACCTGCCCGTGCTCCGGCGTGTAGGTCACCAGCATGGCATCCCGGGAGGCCACCTTCGTGCTGAGGGTGAGCAGTTCGGCGGCCAGGGCGCTTCCGGTGGCGCCGTTCGCGAGGATGCTCGGGGCACCACGGAGGGCCTCGGCCGAGAGTCGACCCCCGCGCGCCGCGCCTTCGCTCACGATCCGTTCCAGCTGCTGCCGGTCGGACCGCGCCTGCTCCAGGTTCGTGCGGTCCGAGAAGTAGGTCGTCATCGTCGGGTTCGTCGCGATGGACACGCCCGGGGATATGGCGACATTCTCGTTAGGCTCCGTGATCGTGTTGATCTTGAAGCTCTCGAGTGAGTTTTCGGCAGAGGCGAGCGCGTCGGACGCATTGCGCAGTTGCTCGTCGACGGTGTTCGCCACCTCCATGAGGTTCACTTTCTTCAGTCGCGTGGCCTCGCTCTCGAACCGGCGGATCACCGCATTGAGGGTCTGCGAGGTCAAGACCGAGTGCTCGCCACGGAGGCCGAGTCGCATCAGGTTCGAACTGGGCGGCAATCCCACCGCGAGTTCGCGCTGCAATTCCACGGCCGCTTCGCGCGGCGTGATCACTTCAAAGTCGAACTCCTCGGCCCGGCGGAAGGCCGCCCGAGGGGGCAGCCAGCGGAAGCCCACGGCGCGGCCGATGGAATCGCCCACCGCCCCGGACTCCACGACGCGTTCCTTCTCCCCGCGCTGTTCGGCGAGCTGGATCAGTTGGTACTTGCTCTTGTTGGCGTTGAGCTTGATGCGGTACAGCCCTGGCGTCAGGCTGTCCGTCGGCATCAACTCACGAAAAACCAGGGAGTCCCGCTCGTTCTTCGCGGTCACGTAGAGCGCGAGCTGGCTGACTACTGGATCGAGGATGATGAAGCTGCGAATCAGGTCGCTCCACCCGTTATCGCTCTGGATGAGCCCGGGGGCCTGGACGGGGCCGGCCCGCGACGCATTTTCCGCGATCCAGATCGTCGCGTCCACGGCGTACTTCGGCTTCACGAAGCGGGTGAGCGCGACGCCCGTCGAACTGCCGACGACGAAAATTGCGAGGATCAGCCAGCGGTAGCGCTTGATCGACGCCATGGTGCGCGCGACGAGCTGCTGCATCCCCGCGCCGCCCCGATCCGGGGGGGCCTGCGGGGCTCCCCAATCCTGCCCGTTGAAGTCCAGTCCGGGGGACTGAAAGGCCCCGCCGGGAGACGGCACAACACTGTTCGCCATTTATTGCCTCACCGACTCCTGAAGGAAGTCAACAACTCCACGATAATAGGGACGACGGAATGCAAGAAACGGCGCACATCCAATCCAGACCGCCCCTCCCTCGGAATTGGACCGCCTCGACCTCCGGGTCCGCCTGGACCGCTAGGCCTGCACGCGCCGGAAGCGGGCCGAAGTAACAAGTTGACAGATGAGGCCGCACTAACAATAGTTCCTTGTAGCCAGTGGGCGACAGGGACGTGTTGGGGCTGTGCATCGCTGTGGCTTGACCTCTGCACGACTGGATCGTTATACAGTCGCAGGCCGAGCTCAGCACATGGTGTTGGCTTCTCGATACAGTGTTGCGGCGACGGGTCACCTTCGTTGCGACCGTGCACCCTCATCCCAAGGCCAGAGGACAGCCCTACCGTGAACGGAACTGACGTGACCGATCCCGCAGCGCCGGCCAGTGTAGACGACGGGCGGGACCCGCTCTCCATTGCGGCCGACGTCAAGGCCAGCCTCAGCATCCTCATCGTCGATGACGATCGCACGTTGCGGGAAGGATGCGCCTCCGTGCTGCAAATGGATGGGTTCAATGTCGCGACCCTTGGGCGCGGTGATGAGGCCGTCGACCTGGTCAAGAAGCGCCGCTTCGACATCGTGCTGGTGGACCTGTACATGACCCCGGTCTCGGGGATGGACATCCTCAAGGCGACGCTCGACGCCAGCAAGGAAACGATTGTGGTGGTCATGACCGGGAATCCGAGCGTCACGACGAGCATCGAGGCGTTGCGCGCCGGGGCCTGGGACTACCTGCCCAAGCCGTTTTCAGCGACCCACCTTCAGGTGCTGGTCGGGCGGGCCTCGCATGCTGTCATGGTCGCGCGTGAAACCCGCGACCTGCGGGTGCAGCTTCTCAAGCAAAGCGGCAATAGCGAGAAGCTGACGCTGCTCGGGGTGTCGCCCGCGTTCCGCAAGGCCGTCGACCTCGCGCGGAAGGTGGCAAGTACGGACGCGTCCGTCATGATCATGGGTGAGAGCGGCACCGGCAAGGAAGTCATCTCCCAGTTCATTCACATGCACAGTCGGCGCGCCTCACGCCAACTCGTGCCGATCAATTGCGCGGCCCTGCCGGAAGGCCTGCTCGAGTCCGAGCTGTTCGGGCACCGCAAGGGCGCGTTTACCGGTGCGGATCGCGACAAGCCGGGTTTGCTCGAGATCGCCAACGGCGGGACGCTTTTCCTGGATGAGCTGACGGAGATGTCACTGCCGTTGCAGGCGAAACTGCTCCGCGTGATCCAGGATGGTGTCGTGCGCCGGGTCGGCAGCGAGAAAGAGGACGCGGTGGTCGACGTTCGCTTTATCTCCGCGACCAATCGGGTGCCCCAGGAATGTGTAGCCAAGGGCACACTGCGCGAGGACCTGCTCTACCGCCTGCGCGTCGTCCCGATCCAGTTGCCTCCGCTGCGCAAGCGGCTCGAAGACATCCCCCTCCTCGCGAACCATTTCCTGACCCACTATTGGGAACGGCATCGTGGGACCGGTGAGCCGGCCCCGCGCCTCTCCGAGAGCGCGATCGAGTTTCTGCGGTCCCGACCTTGGCGCGGCAACGTGCGCGAGTTGCAAAACGTCATTGAACAGATGGCCGTGCTGACGGAGCCCGGACATCTCGTGGAGCCGGACGACGTGCCCATTTACGAGGATGGCGTGGAGGCACCGACCACGCCAGGGCTTCCGATGCAGGTGATGAGCGAGCCGTTCCACGCCGCGAAGGACAAGCTCATCGCCCACTTCGAGAAGGAGTACCTCTCGCAGTTGGTGACGCGCGCCGGATCCAACATGTCGCGCGCTGCGCGCCTCGCCAACATCGACCGGACGACGCTGTACCGGCTCATGGAGAAGCACGGATTTCGTCGTGAGGACGGCGGGATGCCGCTCGAGGAGTGAGCGAGGAGGGGGCGGGCCGTCGTCGCCGGGCGCCGCGACGATCACGATCCGCTGCCGCCGAGCTGGTGGCCGCGCCGACGGAATTGCGGGAGGCGCTCGGGGCGGTTGTTGCGACGTGGCCGAGGAGTGAGTCGTCGCGCGTCTCACCAGTCGACCTGACACGCGCTGGCGACGTGTTGCTGGCGGCCGTGACGGCCGCGCTCCGCGGGGAGCCGCTGGTCCTCGAGGGGATCCCGCCGTTCGTGCCCGCTCGTCGCCTGCTCGACGCGACTCGGCAAGGCTGGCTGCTCGGTGAGCACTCGCAGGGCATGGCTGCGGATGCCGTCGTCCAGACGATGCGCGCGATGGACCTCGTGCTGCGCGCGCTCGATGCGGATGCGACCCACCGCTTTGTCTCGCGGCTCGGCTCGCTGGATGCCCAACAACTCGTGGTGGAAATGGCGCACGACATGCGCTCTCCGCTGGGGTCGATCCTCATCCTCGCCGAGCGTTTGCGGAGTGGGCCGGGCGGGTTGCTGCCGGCGATCCAGCAACGCCAGGTCGGCCTCATCTATTCGGCGGCGTTCGGCCTGAGCACCCTGGCGGGTGATGTCATTGAGCTGGCCCGCGGCGGGTCGACGCTGCTCGACGTGCAGCCGATCCCGTTCTCGGTGTCCGGCGTCCTGCAGTCTATCCATGACATGCTGCGCCCCATGGCGGAAGAGAAGCACGTCGCGCTGCGCTGGGAGGGACCCCGCCACAACGTGCGGTTGGGGCATCCCGCCGCCCTGAACCGGGTCTTGCTCAACCTGGCGACCAACGCGATCAAGTTCACCAACGTGGGGGAGGTCGTCATCCAGGTGACCGAGCCTTCCCCGGAGTCGATGACGTTCGCCGTGCGGGACACCGGGCGGGGTATTCCGCCGTCGGTCATGCAGCACCTCTTCGACGCCTTTCGACAGCGCCAGACGCCGGGGGACTATGCCTTTTCCAGCGCCGGGCTCGGGCTTTCCATCTGCCAGAAGCTGGTGAGGGCCATGGGGGGGGATCTTCACGTCGAGACGGCGCTCGAGCAGGGAACCACCTTTTCGTTTTCCCTCCACCTGCCTCCGGCCGGGGCGTCACCTTCGAGCCCCCCGGGGGAGCGGATCTTCGGCTAGGTCAGGTCGCCCCTTTACCACACCGGCTCCGGTTCACAGGTTTGTCGGCGCTCACCCTCTTTCGCGGAGCAGGCCATGTCGAGTCGTCGCGGTTTCGTCACCCAGATGATGCGCGCCGGGGTCGTTCTTCCCGCCTTTCGTCCCGATGCCTTCTCCCGCCTGTTTCGCGCTGGTGACATGGTCGGGGCGCGGACGCCAGGTGACGCCGCGACCGATGAGGACTACTGGGCGCAGATCCAGCGTGCGTTTGACGACGACCGCACCTACGTGAACCTCAACAACGGGGGGGTAAGCCCGACACCCACCCACGTGCTTGAGTCGATGTTCAAGGACCTGAAGTGGTCCAACCAGATTCCCGTCTACTCGATGTGGCAGGATCTGGAGCCACGGGTGGAGAGCGTCCGCCGTGACCTGGCGAAGATGTTCGGCTGTGATCCCGAGGAGATGGCCATCACGCGGAACGCGTCGGAGGCCAACGAGATCATGATCCTTGGCCTGGACCTCAAGCGCGGCGATGAGGTGATCGTCACGAACCAGAACTACGGACGCATGTTGACGACGTGGGATCAACGCGTGCGTCGCGAAGGGATCGTGGTCAAGTCCATCTCCTTCAAGGTCCCCCCGCCGAGCGATGACTACATCGTGGAGCAGTTCCGGGCGGCGATCACCCCGCGCACCAAGGTCATCGAGCTTACCCACATCACGAACCTCACGGGCCAGATCCTCCCGATCCGCAAGATCCAGCAGATGGCGAAGCCGCTGGGGATTGAGGTGTTTGTGGATGGCGCGCATGCGTTTGCGCATTTCCCGTTCACGCGCGACGAGCTGGAGGTGGATTACTACGGCACGTCGCTCCACAAGTGGCTGTTCGCCCCGGTGGGGACCGGATTTCTCTACGTCCGGCGCGAGAAGATCGGCAAGCTGTGGCCCCTGATGGCGGCCGCGAAGGAGCAGGACAACAACATCCGGAAGTTCGAGGAGATCGGCACCCACCCGGCCGCCAACCACAACGCGATCGCCCTCGCGGCGGCGTTCAACCGTGGGATTGGGCTCGAGCGCAAGGCGGCGCGCCTCCGCTACCTACGGGACCGCTGGGCCAAGCGGCTGCTTGCCGAGAACTCCCGCTTTAATATCCTGACGCCACTCGATGACCGGCAGTCGTGCGCGATCTGCCTGGTCAACATCGAAGGCGTGGACACCCCCAAGCTGCAGCAGTGGCTGTGGGGCAAGCACAAGGTCATGACGGTCGCGATCGTGCATCCCGAGTTTCATGGTCTGCGGGTGACCCCGAGTGTGTACACGACGCTCGACGAAGTTGACCGCTTTGCCGAGTTGATGATCAAGGCCTCAAAGCAGGGGATCGCGGCGAACTGATGGCCAGCTGGCTCATGAAGACCGAACCCGATGTCTGCTCGTTTGATGACATCTGGAAGGCCCCGAAGCGCACCACGGGGTGGGACGGGGTCCGGAACTACCAGGCCCGGAACTTCATGCGCGACCAGATGCAGGTCGGGGACGAGGTGTTCATCTATCACTCGAACGCGGAGCCCCCCGGGATCGCGGGGATTGCCCAGGTCGCCGCGCCGGCGTATCCAGACCCCACGCAATTTGACCCCGCCCACGCGCACTACGACCCGGATTCCAGCCGCGAGTCACCGCGATGGGTGCAGGTCGACGTGAAGGCCGTCAAGAAATTGCCGCGCTTCGTCAGCCTCGAGGCCCTGCGCGCCAACCCCAAGTTGGTCGGCATGCGGCTCCTGCAACGGGGGAATCGGTTGTCGATCACCCCGGTCACCGCCGCGGAGTGGCGGGTGATCGTCGCGATGGGTGGTGCCTGAGGAAACGCTCAGGGGGTGAGCACGTGGACGCAGTTGCGTCCCGCGCGTTTCGCGTGGTACAGGGCCGAGTCGGCGCGCTTGATCCAGTCGAAGCTGGAATCGCCGAGGTTGATCTCGCCGACCCCGATCGTGAGGCTGAGCTTGGGCGGCTCCGCACCAGCCGCCACCTCGAGCGGGGGAAGGTCGGCGACGGCCTTGCGGAGTCGCTCGGCGAGCATCGCCGCGTTGTCCGCCGAGGTCTCCTGCAGGATGATGGCAAACTCATCACCGCCGTACCGGGCCACGAAGTCCACGCGCCGCAGGAAGGTCTTGGAGAGGCAGTTCGCGATTTGCCGGATGGCGGCGTCCCCGACGGGGTGGCCGTGCGTGTCGTTGATCGACTTGAAGTGATCCATGTCGACCATCATCAAGCACCCGGGCTTGCCCAGGAGTGTGTGCAACTCAATACTGCGCGAGATGTAGTCGTCGAATGACTTGCGGTTGTGCAGGCCGGTGAGGCCGTCGATGCTGGACTCCCGGCGTGCATCCTCCAGCTCGCGCCCCAGGTTCTTGAGCTTGTCGGCCAGGGAGGCGAACTGCTCGCGTTGCCGTTCCTTGCGGTGCTCGATGAGCTTTTCCATGACCCCGACGACCGCCAGTGCCTCGCGCTTCATGAGGTCGGTCGAGTTGGAATCCACCGCCACCCGCATGCGGTTCATCTGGTTGGTGGCGATCTTCGATTCTTCGGCTTCCTCCACGACGACGGTGTGCACGGCCGAGACAAAGGCCCAGGTCATTTCGCGGAAGTCGTCCAGGACCCGCGTCACGTACTTGGCTTCGTCGCGGCGCGTCTCGTTGAAGTACTGGGTGAGGCCCTTCCAGTCGCGGTAGAACACACCGGTGCCACTCTTGTCATCCGGGACGTCGGGACGGGGGGCACCGACCCCGGCGTGCATGCGCCACGCCTGCGTGGCGGCCCGGATCTCATCGGCCGAGCGGAGTTCGGTGTCAAACGCGTACTTGGCGTAGAGCTGCAGGAGGTTCGTGATCGCGTCGAGGACGATCCCGGTTTCCTTGGAGAGCTGGTCGCCCTCCTTGGCCGGCGCCGCCGGCGGAGTCGCCACCGCGGGTTGCGCGGGCGCCTCGGTCCTTGCCCCTTTTGATCCAAAGAAGGAGAGCATCGTCCGTCAGCTGCTGGGGGTCGCCATGCGCCATGGCCGCGGGACAGGCTGGCCCCACCGACCGAACAGGCGCACTCCATCAGTATCGACCTGTCCGCGGAAAAACCACCGGACGGTCTGACCGAATGCGGCGCCTACGCGCGCCGCAGCTGGAGGAGCCACACGCCGGCCGCCAGTCCGATCACGATGATGGCCTGCCGGACACGCTCTTGGGGGACGCGCTGAGCGAGCCGGGAGCCGCCGTACCCTCCAACCACGGCCCCCAGCATCATGGCCCCGGCGAGTGGCCAGTGGACCCGCCCCGATACCGCGAAGGTCAGCGCGGCGATGACGTTGGCGCTGGTCCCGCCCACGGCCTTGAGGCCATTCATCCTATGAATGTTGTTGAAGCCCATGAAGCCCAGCGCGGCGAGCATCAGGATGCCGATCCCTGCGCCGAAATAGCCCCCGTACACCGCCACGAGGAACTGGTAGACGAGCATGCTGGGAGGAGGAGGGCGGTCGATGGGGTCGCGCGCACTGTCGGTCGGTGATTGGCGGCCTCGGAGCGCACGCATCACGGGGCGCTGGACTATGAAGAGCATGGTGGCCCCAAGCACCAGCCAGGGGACGACAGCGTCGAACCGCTCGGGCGGAGTGACCAGGAGGAGCAGTGCGCCGCACAGGCCCCCGAGGAGCGAGGGGAGAGCAAATCGTACCGCCCAGTCCCTGGATCCCCCGAGGACCTCGCGGTAGCCCAGGTAGGCACTGATCGACCCCGGAACCAGAGCGACGGTGGACGTGGCGTTCGCGGTGAGGGCAGGGACGCCGAGTCCAACCAGTGCGGGGAAAGTCAGGAGGGTCCCGCCGCCGGCGATGGAGTTGACCGCACTCCCCGCCGCCGTCGCGACGATGATCAGGAGCAGGCGCGCGGAATCGGGAGTGTCGAAGGGCGGCGTGGCGGGGTCTCCAGCTGGGGCGGGTATTGCCGCGGGACGCGGCTGCCGAAACCTAAGAGGTTGCCGCAACCGGGGAGCGGTGCGACCGGCCGATGCAGGTGCATCATGCTCCTCACTAGCTTTCTCGCATGCCCGCCGCACGGACGCGACGGGCCACGAGTTTCACCGGAGACCAGACGACATGAGCACGACCTCGACGCCGGGGGCGTCCGCGACCGATACGCTCGACGTACGCGACAACCGCACGGGAAAGAGCTACACGATCCCGATCAAGGACGACACCATCCGGTCGGCCGACCTCAAGCAGATCAAGGTCAACGCCGACGACTTCGGGATGATGGCGTACGATCCGGCGTTCATGAACACCGCGTCGTGCCGCTCGGCTATCACCTACATCGACGGCGACAAGGGCATCCTGCGCTACCGCGGATACCCGATCGAGCAACTCGCCGAGCAGGCGTCGTTCCTCGAGGTCGCCTGGCTGCTGCGGCACGGCGAGCTCCCGACCCAGCCCGAGTACGACAAGTGGGTGCACAACATCACGTTCCATACGTATGTGCACGAGAACATCAAGCGGTTCCTTGAGGGGTTCCGTTATGATGCGCACCCGATGTCGATGCTGGGGAGTGCGGTGGCCGCGCTATCCTCGTTCTATCCGGAAGCGCGCCAGATCCATGACCCCGAGCAGCGCGACATCGCGATCGTACGGCTCCTGGCCAAGGTGCCCACCATCGCGGCGTTCTGCTATCGCCACGTCAAGGGCCTACCGTTTGTCTACCCGGACAACGACCTGTCGTACGCCGGGAACTTCCTGTCGATGATCGCGCGGATGTCGGAGTCGAAGTACGAACCGAACGAGACGTTCGTGCGGGCGATCGAGGTGCTGTTCATCCTGCACGCGGATCACGAGCAGAACTGTTCTACGAACGCGGTGCGCGCCGTCGGATCATCGCAGGTGGATCCCTTCAGTGCGGCGGCGGCGGGGATCATGGCCCTGTTTGGGCCGTTGCACGGGGGCGCGAACGAGCAGGTCCTCCGCATGATCGAGAAGATCGGCGACGTGAAGAACGTCAAGCCGTTCATCGACGAGGTGAAGAGCGGCAAGGGCGGCGAGCGCCTGATGGGCTTTGGTCACCGCGTGTACAAGTCGTACGACCCGCGCGCGAAGATCGTCAAGAAGCTCGCGTACGATGTGTTCAAGGTCGTCGGGATGGATCGGGATCTCGAGATTGCGCTTGAGCTGGAGCGGATCGCCCTCGAGGACGACTACTTCATCGGGCGCAAGCTGTACCCGAACGTCGACTTCTACACGGGGTTGATCTATCGCGCCATGAAGTTCCCGACGGACTACTTCACGGTGCTCTTCGCGATTCCGCGGATGGCGGGGTGGCTGGCGCAGTGGGAGGAAATGCTGCTCGACAAGGAGCAGAAGATTGCCCGGCCGCGCCAGATCTACACGGGCTCGGACGAGCGGGCGTACCAGCACTCCCTGGATCGCTACAAGCGGGTGAGCAAGTAGGGACACCTCGCGGGACAACAGGGGGCGATCCGCCAGCGCGGGTCGCCCCCTATTCCTTGCTGCCTAACGCTGCGCCGTCGCGGCCTGCCTCGCCCCGCGCGTCAGTTCCCGCTGCCGGGTGCGGCAGGCGTGGGCTACCGGACACACGTCGCACCGTCGTACGCGGGCGGTGCAGATGAGCGCGCCGAGTTCCATGAGGGCCTGGTTGTGCGTCCAGGCCGTGGGCCCGCGGCGCGGCAGGATCGCCTCCGCGATGCGCCAGATGCGCGCGAGGTCCCGCGCGCGCTTGGGGCGAAGGTGCGGGGCGAACACGCGGGCAATCACCCGGGCGACGTTCGTGTCGACGAGCGCGGCAGGCCGCTCGAAGGCGAACGATGCCACCGCTCCGGCGGTGTAGGGACCGATTCCGGGGAGGGCACGCAGCGCCGAGGGATCTGCGGGCAGCGTGCCATCTCCATCCCGCATGACGCGTCGTGACAGGGCGTGCAGGTTGCGCGCGCGGGCGTAGTATCCCAGCCCTTCCCATTGCTCGCGGACGGCGGCGGGGCGTGCGGCAGCCAGGGCGTGCAGGGAGGGAAAGCGTTCGAGGAAACGCGCATAGAACTCCAGCACGCGGGACACCTGCGTTTGCTGCAGCATCAACTCAGAGACGAGGATGCGGTACGGATCGCGGGTGCGTCGCCAGGGCAGGTCTCGACCATGCCGGGCGAACCAGCGTCGGAGTCGACGCGAGACATCCGGCGCGTGGACCGGTATTCGGCGGTCAGGGCGCGGCGGCACGTCCCAGCAATCCCGCGTCCACGGCGAGCGTCGCGGCCAGCCAGAGTCCGACCGCAATGCTGGCCCAGCCGGACGCGGCCAGCAGGCCACGTCGTGCGTAGGACAAACGATCGGATGCCGCCTTCAGAGGCACCGCCATGAGGGCGGTCACCGTGGTCATCGCGACGACGGTCCCCAGGCCAAACATGGCGAGGTAGGCGAGAGCCTGCCGGGTATCCGTGACCGTGGCGAGCACCAGGAGCGCGACCGCGGCCGACCCGGCCAGGCCATGCATCATCCCGACGAGTGCCGGTCGAGCGCTGGAGGCCGGGCGGTCTTCCGGTGTTCGCAGGTTCGTGACCCCGATGGCGACCAGCATGAGGGCCACCCCGAACTCCAGTGCCTGGGCAACGCCTTCCGCCACGCTCACGCGAAACCAGGCGATAACGCCCCCGACGGCCAGGATGGTCGTACTGTGGCCCAGTCCCCAGAGTGCTCCCACCCGCGCGGCAGCGGTCACCGATGGGTGGCGCGCCACGATCGCGGCCACCGCCACCACATGGTCGGGGTCGAGTGCGTGTCGCAGTCCCAGCAGGAAGCCAAGGACCAAGAGCGAAAGGCCGGACAGCATGCGGGGGAAGGAAAGCGACCCGTGCCCGAAGGACAAGTAGCGTCCAGCGACGGGTCGCGTCGCCTTGTGGTTCCGCCGTCAGTACTTCGGAATGGAAGGATCGACGTCGTCCGACCATCGCAGGATTCCGCCGTCGAGGTTCCAGACTCGGTAGAACCCAGCGGCGAGGAGGTCGCGCACCGCCCGGGCGCTGCGGGCCCCGCTGCGGCAAGCGACCACAATATCGCGGTCGCGCGGCAGGCCTGGCAGGGCCTCGCCTAACGAGCCGAGGGGGATGAGCTGTGCGTCCGGGTACGCGGCCACGAGGACCTCGTGGGGCTCGCGGACGTCGAGTAGCAGCAGGTCATCGCCCTGCGCGCGGCGGGCCACGAGCTCGCGCGGCGTGATCGACGGCACCTGGTCCGTGGCCTGCGGGGGCCGGATGCCGCAGAGTTGGTCGTAGTCGGCGAGCGCCGTGAGGGTGCGTGTTCCACACGCGGGACACTGCGGGTTGCGTGATGCCTTCACGGTGCGCCAGCGTGCACCCAGTGCGTCGACGAGGAGGAGTCGCCCTGCGAGTGGCTCCCCGATGCCAAGGATCCACTTGAGCGCTTCGGTCGCCTGCAGGGTCCCGACGAGGCCGGGCAGGACGCCAAGCACGCCGCCTTCAGCGCAACTCGGGACGAGCCCTGCAGGGGGCGGTTCCGGATACAGGCATCGATAACAGGGGCCGTCCGGCGTACAGAAGACCGATACCTGTCCATCAAAACGAAAGATCGACCCGTAGGCATTCGGCACGCCGGCGAGGACGCACGCATCGTTGACGAGGTACCGCGTGGCGAAATTGTCCGTCCCGTCGACCACGATGTCGTACGCCTGGATGATCTCGAGGGCGTTGTCGCGGGACAGGCGCACGTCATGGGGGACGACCGTAACGTGTGGATTGACGTCGTGCAAACGACGGATGGCGGAATCCAGCTTGGAGTGCCCGACCTCCGAGGTACCGTGCAGCACCTGGCGCTGCAGGTTGGTGACGTCGACCACGTCAAAATCCACGATGCCTAACGTGCCGACGCCGGCAGCAGCGAGGTACAGGGCGGCGGGGGATCCCAGGCCACCGGCGCCAATGAGGAGGATGCGTGCGGCCTTGAGCTTGCGCTGGCCCTCCAGCCCCACCTCGGGGAGGAGCAGGTGGCGGCTGTAGCGTGTTAGCTCGGCGTGGGACAGTGCGTCGGGGCGGGGCGTGGCGATCACGGTGGACATGATCAACCTCCGGCCACGGCGGGGACGATCACGATCTCGTCCCCCTCGCGCACGATCGTGGCGAAGCCGTTGGCGAGGCGGATGTCCTCATCGTTCAGGTACACTGTGACAAACGGGTACGGCTCGCCTGCGGCGTCCCGGAGGCGTGGTCCCACGGTTGGGAAGCGTGCCACGAGGTCATCGAGGGCTGCCCCGACGGTGGGGCCCTCGGCGTGAAGTTGGCGCTGGCCGCCAGTATGGGCAGCCAGGGCAGAGGGAAGGAAGATGGGTACCGGCATGGTCAGTGTGAGGAATGCGAGAAGGTGGAGTTGCGGTCAGATCAGGGCGGCCACGTCGCGCACGCGCGGCGCAATGACGGGCACGGTGGAGAGGTCGGCAGCCAGGGACTCGGCGGTCTTGAGGCCATGGCCGGTGATGCAGAGGACCACCTCGTCCTCCGGTATGAACGCGCCCCGGGCGGCGAGGGCCTTCGTGGCGGCGTACGTCACGCCAGCCGCCGTCTCGCCAAACACGCCGGTGAGCGAGGCCAACTCACGAATGCCGGCCCGGATGAGGTCGTCCTCCACGTGCGCCGCGTCGCCGCCACTGTTGCGCAGCACCTGCGTCGCGGCCCGGCCGTCGGCCGGGTTGCCGATGGCCAGCGACCGCGCGATGGTCGCCGGGCGTTCCGGCACGATGGCCCCGTCGCCGCGGGCGAAGGCACGCACGATGGGCGCGCACCCCGACGCCTGGGCGCCATACAGCCGCGGCGGCGTTCCCGCGACGAGGCCGGCGGCGAGGAATTCACCAAAGCCCTTGTGCAGCTTGGTCACCAGGGAGCCGCCGGCCATCGGTGCGATCACGGCCGTGGGCAGGCGCCAGCCCAGCTGCTCGGCGATCTCGAAGGCCATCGTCTTGGACCCTTCGCCGTAGTAGGCGCGCAGGTTGACGTTCGCGATCCCCCAGGCAAACTCATCGGCCAGCTGGGCGCAGAGGCGGTTCACGTCGTCATAGGTCCCGCGGACGCGCACGAGGCGTGGGCCATGGACGAGCGTCGCAATGAGCTTGGCCTGCTCCAGCTCCTCCGGCACGAAGATCCACGCCGGGATGCCTTCGCGAGCGGCCGCAGTGGCCACCGCGTTGGCGAGATTGCCGGTCGACGCGCAGGCGATGGCCTCGAGGCCGAAGGCGCGGACCGCGTTCAGCGCTGTCGCGACGACGCGGTCCTTGAAGGAGAGGCTCACGGACGAGAGCGCATCAACCTTGAGCCACGCGCGCCTGACGCCGAGCACCTGCGCCACCCGGGGCGCATCGAGCAGCGGGGTCCACCCGACCTGCCGGGCGGCGACGGGGGCGCCCTCAAACGGCAACCAGTCGGCGTAGCGCCACAGGGTGTGCGGCCGGCCCGCGATCTCCTCACGGTCCGGCAGGACGCGCTCGGCAGGGTAGACCACCTCCAGGGGGCCGAGGCATTCGGCGCAGGTGGCGGCGGGCCGGGGTGATTCATGGGGCCTGCCGCACGCGCTGCAGGTTAACGGGTACGCGGCGAGGGCCTGCGGGGGCAAGGCAACGGATGTCATGCGGCCACCTGCGTGCGAGGGGTGGCGACGTATCCCGCGGCCGCCTGGGCCACGTCGGCGAGGAGCGCCGAGGCGGTGCGGACCCCTCCGGCGCCGGGGCCAAACCAGCGCAGCTGGCCGGCAAGGGCGGCCTCGAGTTCAATGGCGTTGGTCACGTCGCTTACCTGAGCCAACGGGTCGCTGGATTCGAGGACGCGCGGTTCTACCAGCAGGTGGGTGCCGCCGTGCGTCCACGCATCGGCCATAAGGCGTACGCGGCGTCCCTCGGCGAATGCGGCGCGGGCGAGGGGCACGGTGTGCGCACCCACTCCCCGGATGCGGATCCGGTCGAGGTGGACCGGGGTGCCCCAGGCGATGGTGGCGAGGATGGCCAGCTTGGCGGCCGCGTCAGTTCCATCAAAGTCGGCGGTGCTCCCCCGCTCGCTGAGGCCGGCGGCGGAGGCAGCGACGACCGCCTCGTCCCATGACGTCCCGCGCTCCACGGCGCTGAGGACGTAGGTGCTGGTCCCGTTGAGGATGCCACGGATCGCGCGGACCTCTTCCCCTTGCAGTGAGTCGCGCAGCGTGCGCACGATCGGGATGGCCGCGGCCACGGTCGCTTCGGCGAACAGCCTCGGGTGACGCTGGGCCAGTGCCTGCAGTAGAGTGTTTGAGTTGGCTACCGCCTGCTTGTTTGCCGTGATGACGGCGGCCCCACGGGCGAGGGCGCCACTGAGCCAGGCCGCCGCCGTGGGAGCGCCACTGGCCTCGACCACCAGGTCGATGGTGGGATCCAGCGCGAGCTGCTGGGGGTCGTTCCCGACATGGACGTGGTGCGGGAAGTCGCGCACGCGGTCGGGGTGTCGAACGGCAAGGCGCGCCAGTTGGACGCGCGCACCGCTGCGGCGCTCGATGCGCGCGACCGCGTCGGCGAGGTGATGGGTGAAGCTCTGGCCCACGGTCCCGTGACCAATGAGCCCGAGCCGGAGCACGGGAACTGCCATGACAGGATCCTCCGTCCACCCGTCCCGAAGGACCCGGATACAAAAATTCCCCGAACGGCATAGCCTCGGGGACGAGTGGGCTGTTTAGCGTTTGGTTTAACGTGGCCGCAAGTTGCCGTAAATCGCCACGGACGTTCGATTGTGACGGACAGTATCGGCCGGTCGGTGGCCGATGTCAAGCCCCGACCTACGAGACGCGCCGGGTCTTCTTCTTGAGAAAGTCCATCAGGATGTACTGGCCGAGGGTCATCGTGTTGGTGAAGTAGGCGCGGCCACGGCTGATGGCCGACACGTGCTTCACGAACTCGACAAGGGCGCGGTCCCGCGCGAGCATGAAGGTGTTGATCATGATCCCGGCGCGACGGCAGTCGGCCACCTCGCGCAGCGTTTCGCGAATGACCCAGGCATCGAGCCCCATCGCATTCTTGTAGGTCTCGCCGTTCGGCATGGTCAGCGCGCTCGGCTTTCCATCGGTGATCATGACGATCTGTCGCATGTCCTTTTTCTGCGCCAGCAAAATGCGGCGGGCGAGCTTGAGTCCCTCCGCCGTGTTGGTGTGGTACGGTCCCACCTGGGCATGGGCGAGCGTGGCCAGCGGAATCTCCTCGGCGCCATCGTGAAACAGCACCACCCGAATGGTGTCGCCCGGGTACTGCGTGCGAATCAGGTGCGTGAGGGCGAGGGCGACCTTCTTGGCTGGGGTGAAGCGGTCCTCCCCGTAAAGGATCATCGAGTGCGAGCAGTCGAGCATCAGCACGGTGGCGCACGAGGAGCGATACTCGGCCCGGTTGACCATCAGGTCCGGGTAGTCGACATCTAGCGGAAGGTCCAACGAGCCCGTGCGAGCCAGGGTGTTGGCCAGGGTGCCGCTGACGTCGAGATTCAGCACGTCGCCAAACTCGTACGGCTTGCTGCCGGCGTCGGCCTCGACGCCGGTCGCGAGGTGTGGCGTCTCGTGACTGCCGAATGAACTGCGACCTAACGATCCGAGGATGCCTCGCAGGGCCTTGTAGCCGAGGAAGTCGATCCCCTTGCCGGTGAGGGAGAACTGGACGTCGCGGGCGGCGGCGCGGGCCAGCCCGCCGGGGCCGGTGACCTCCTGGTGGGAGTCCGGCATGCGGGGCTGCTGCTCGGCCTTGAGGTAGCCTTGCTCCATCAGGCGCTGGACGATCTTGTCGAGCAGCTCGGCCAGGGAGGCCTGGGCGACATCGTCGTCGTCGCCGCGCAGGGCCTTGAGCATCTCCGGCGTGAACTGTCCCGAGTCGATGAGCGCCTGGAGGATCGCCTCCTTGAGCGCATCCATCGACCGGTCGGCGTCATCCCCCGTTTCTCCCCAGTAGGGATGCCAGGCCGGGCCGCCGGCAAAGCCGGACTGCAGCAGGAAGTCCGAGAGCTGCTCGAGCAGACGCTCAAGGTCCACCGCGTCCGCGGATTCCGGGGAGAACTTCGCGTACGTGTGGAATCGCATCGGGACCGGGGTGGGCGGCACAAGGAAACTACCACGCGGCAAGGCGGGCCGGGCCTTCTGGCGTGGCGTCCGTCGATTCACCACTGGCTGTCCGCCAACGCCTGTCAATCGGACCTGAGTCCCGGTCCAACTTGAACTCGGCGAACGAGGGTCGGGTTTCATGCGCGAAGCGCGCGGGCGGGTCCAGTTCATGTCCGGGGTTGCCGTCGCGTGTCTGACATGCGCGGCGGCGGTTGGCGCACAGGCGATAGACAGCACCAGTCCTGCGTGGCCTGCCCTCGGACGATCGCTCGGGCAGCCTCCGGTGTGGCAGCACTATGTGGGGGCGTTTCGAGCGTCGGGCGGGCCCAGCGGCGCGTCACCTACGGTGAGCGTGTACGCCGGGGGGTACCGCGCGTATCGCGGGGCGGTGAGTGGGGTCTTGGGGGTTAGCGTTGAGCCCACCCTTTCCGTGTACCCCGAGGTACATCCCGGGGCGCGCCTGCTGTTCACCAGTCGGGCCCTTTCGCTCAGCGCCGGCCTGCAGTTCGTGGAGGGGACGGCGCGTCCCTCCTCCATCCTGAGCTGGAACACGGCGATCCTCCGGGGTGGTGTGGTGGGGCATGGCTCGATGCTGCGGGTCGACTGGACGCCGCATGGCCAGCAGCGCGTGGCGGCCGGCTTTTTCGTGCCCCTGCACCCCTTGGCGGGACATACCCGGCCGCGACAAACCGGCGTCGCGCTACCGGCGGGTGCGCTCGCCTCGATGGTGGTACCTGGATCGCTGCCGCCAGCGGTTGAGCGGGCGCTGCACACCATGGAGGAAGCCGGCACGGATGTCGACCGATTCTCGGATGTGTATCCCACCGTGGCCAACGGGCCGTTGCGGCGGTCGTTGGATCGGTTTCGCGCGCGAGTCCGGCTGGTGCGGGACTCCATCACGTCGCCGCGGCCGGGGCGATCCGCCGGGGTCTCCTACGAGGAAGCCGTGACCCGCTACCACGCGGCGCTGGATACCGCGTTTGCCGGGGCGCTGCCGAATGGTGGAGCTGGCACGGTCGCCCGGGCCGCGCGTGGCGCAATGCTTCGCGAGGTGATCCTCCCGGTGAACGCGCTGTTCGGGCAGGTCAAGACGGCGGGCGATGGACTGGCCGGGTTGCGCGTTCGGGCTGAGGCGGCCTTCCTGCGTTGGCTTGCCGATTCGTCGGGCGTCCCCGCGACGGAGCAGGACCAGGCACGAGCCGTCTTCCGGCGGTTTGGCGATCACGTCGAACGCGTCTATGGTCGGCAGGTTCGCGACGGGGCCAGGTCGCGGGCGCTGTGGCTCGCGCCCCAACTGGCCCTGCGCCCGGAGGAGCACGATACGCAGGCGGAGATCGATGCGCTTATTGAGCTGGCGACAGGCCATACGTTCTCACAGGAGAACCGGATCACGTACCTGCGGAGTGCCGACGTGCAGCATGAGTTCCTGCGCACGATCCGGGCCGCGCGGGACTACCACGTCCTGTGGCTCCATGACTTCATGGGCCGCAACGGCGGGGAATTCGACGCGGTGGGATTCGCCTTTACCGTGAACGGCTACCTCGCGGCGCTGACCGATGCCGTGCGGGCGTTTGATCGGACGGGACGCCTGCCGCAGTACTTCATCTTCCTCGACCAGCACTTCTACGACCTCCGCGACGGGCGTCTGTGGATGACGTTGCTGGAGGATCCGCTCGGGGCAAGCCAGCAGATCGTGGCCCGCGACACGTCGTTGAGCCGACAGCTGGGTGACCAGCTGCTGGCCCTGCGGCGCGCCGTGGAAACGTCCGCGGGGTTGCAGGCTGCGGCGACGCAGCGGGGAGGGGCGGCCTGGCTGCGCCGCGTCGTCCGGGTGCAGGTGAGCGTCACCCTGCCCAGCGACTTCTCGTTTCGCAGCAAGCACATCGTTCCCGGGGTGCCGTTGGTGCCGGACAACATCGTCCGGGACCACCGCAAGCTGGCGTTCTACGACCTCCGCGAGGACGACCCCAATCGCGGAGAGCTGGTCGTGGCGGGGGCGGGGATCGGCGAGCAGTATGCCAGCGCCACCTGGGATGACCGCGCGCTGTTGCTTCGTGGGCCGGCTGCGATCACGGCGAAGCGTGCGGCCCGTGAGCTCTTGGCGGCGCACGGGGTGCGTGCCGCGGATCTTCCGGCGGTGTTGCGGGAGTCGCAGGGCGTCGTCGCCTGGACCTCGTTAGGCGGCGACCCCCGCAATGTGGCGACGGTCATGCAGCTGCACAACGTGCCCGGGTTCGGTCGCAAGTCCTCGACGGTGGCGCGCGCCATGCTCTATAGCCTGATGCCGCGGGGGAGCATGATGGTCGTGCCGGATCCGCTGTGGCTGAGCAGCGAGTGGGCGGGGATGCTCGTTGGCGCCGCCATGCGCGGGGCCACCGTGTACGTCATTGCGCCGTCGATCCTGAACGCACCAAGCGCTGGCTTGCCGCAGGTGTCAACGACCCATGATCTGTTGGCGCACCTCCTGGTCCTGGCCGATGAGATGGGCCCCGTCATGCAGGCGGCCGGCGGTGCGCTCCACGTGGGCATCTTCACAGCGAAGGAGGATGTCAACGACGTCCGGGCGCAGATCGCCGAGATCAGCTCGGGGTTGCGGCGGTCGGCCGTGGCTCGACAGGCGTTTCCCTTCCCGTCGTCACTGGTCGCAGCCACCGACTCGCTTCCCATGATGCTGGACCTGCCAACCTATGCGCCGCTCGCGATCGCCGAGGATGCGTTCCTCCGCCTCCCGCAACTGCACCAGAAGACGCAATTCTTCGCGACGCGCGGCGCGGTAGAGCGTTTGGTCGCCTTGCCGGAATGGCGGGACATCTTCCTCCGGGTGTTTGCGACACGGATTCGCCAGGCCTCCGCCGTGCGCGACACGGCCGGGGCGGAGGTCGCGGCGCGCGCGTACATGGGGGTGGGGCTCGCCATGATCGAGAAGTACCGCGCGGGGGTACCGCCGTCGGGAGGGGATGTGATGTACCTGAGCCTGGGGTCGCAGAACCAGGATCCGCGCGGCATGTGGCTGGACGGCGAGGCGACCTTGCTGGTGAGCGGGGTCGGCACGGTCGTGTCGCTCCCCGACTTCTACTACATGCTGGCGCGTTCCACCTGGGTCACACGCGCCGACCAGTTGCGCCGCTTCTATCCGGAGGTCGACAACCTGCGGCGCCGGTTGGGTCGGCTCATTCGATACGCGTTGTAGGAGCCGTGCGGGGCGCGGGGTGGGGTGCCTAACTTACCGGGGTGAGTGCCCCGCGTCGTCCAGCCAATCCGTTCCGGGTCCTGTTGACCCACGTGAACTTCCGGCGTTTCTGGTTTGGCCAGACGCTCTCCCTGGTCGGGACGTGGATGCAGTCGATGGCGGTGGGTTGGCTCGCGCTGGAGCTCTCGGACAGTCCGTTCCTGGTCGGTGTGGTGGTCGCGTGTTCGGCGCTGCCCATCCTCCTGTTTTCGTTGGTGGCCGGCGTGCTCGTGGACCGCACGGACAAGCTGCGGCTCGTGCGCCTGGCGCAGGTGCTCCTGCTGGTCGAAGCCCTCCTCCTCTGGTGGTTCACGTGGCGGGGGGCACTCGCGATCCCGGCGCTTATCGGGCTGGTCCTCTTTGGTGGCTTGGTCGTGAGCGTGGAGATCCCCGCGCGCCAGTCGTTGATGATCGACCTGGTGGGCCGGGATGACCTGCGCGATGCGATCGCATTGAACTCCTCCGGCTTCAACCTCGCGCGCATTATCGGTCCGCCGATTGGGGCGGCGATCATCGCGCGGTGGGGGATTGCCTGGTGCTTCTTCGTCAACGCGGCGAGCTACCTCACCGTCTTGCTGGGGCTCTGGCTCATTGAGCTGCCGCCGCGTGTGGTGATGGTGCCGGCGACATCACCGTGGGAGGGGATGCGCGAGGGCGTACGCTACGTCCACGGCGACCTTCGGCTTCGCGGACTGGTCGAGACGATTGCCGTCTTCGCGGTGTTGTGCACGCCCACGCTCGCCCTGATGCCGGTCCTGGCGCGGGACCAGCTACGCCTCGGCCCCGGCGGCTACGGGCTCCTGCTGTCCGCGGTCGGCCTTGGCGGGTTGTGCGGCGCGCTCGCCTTGGCGGCGTCGAGCCCCCGCCTTCGGCGCGGGCGCCTGCTGAAGCGGTCTCAATACACGCTCGCCGCCCTGATCTTTCTGATCTCCCTCTCACGATGGCCGGCGCTGACCTACGTCTTGCTGCTTGGCACGGGCTTTGTGCTCATCGTGAACTCGGCGCTCGGGAATTCCGTGATGCAGGCCATCGCGCCGGACGAATTTCGCGGGCGGTTGATGAGCGTGTATTCGCTGATCGTTGTCGGCCTGCCGCAAGTGCTGGGCGCCTTCGCCGCCGGCAGTGTCGCCCGGTGGCTCGGCATTGGGTGGACCCTGGCCACGAGTGCCCTGTTGATGGTCGTGTACGGTCGCTGGGCCTTCGGCCGCTACCCGCAGCTCCGCGACCTGTAGCGCCGGGGTGGTGGCTGGCGCGGGCCGGGTCGCCGCGCGAGGTTCCCGAAGACCTCCTCTCCCTGCCATGCGCCTGCTGCCCTACGCCCTGCTCCTCGCGGCCATGCTGCCGCTTCCCGTCCCCGCGCAACGTCGCCCCGCACCACCGGTCGCTCCTGCGTCCACCGGTATCGACACGGCCTGGTACGCCGGCCTCCGCTGGCGGCACGTAGGCCCGGAGGGGAACCGCGTCACCTCCGTGGCTGGCGTCGTCGGCGACCGGACGACGTATTACGCCGGGGCGGCCTCCGGCGGTTTGTGGAAGACGAGCGATGGCGGCAATACCTGGCGACCGATCTTCGACGATCAGTCCGTTTCTTCGATCGGCGCGGTCGCGACGGCGCCGTCCGACCCCAACGTGGTGTGGGTGGGGACGGGAGAACCGTTCATTCGCTCGAACATCTCGGTGGGGTGGGGCGCGTTCCGATCGACCGATGCCGGCAAGAGCTGGACGAAGATGGGCCTGGAGCAGACCGGCCGGATCTCGCGTATCGTGATCCACCCGACCAACCCGGACATCGTATACATGGCGGCATTAGGTCATGCATACGGGCCGCAGCCGGACCGCGGGATCTTCCGCACCCAGGACGGGGGCAAGAGCTGGGACAAAGTCCTGTTCGTGAACGATAGTACCGGGGCGTCGGACCTCGTGATGGATCCGAACAACCCACGGATCCTGTTTGCCGGGATGTGGCAGCTCGAGATGCACACCTGGGGGCGACTGTCCGGTGGCGCCGGCAGTGGCATCTGGATGTCGCGCGATGGCGGGACGAGCTGGAAGCGGCTCACGGGCAACGGCCTTCCCACCACGCAGGTGGGGAAGATCGGGTTGGCGATGTCGCGGGCGAACTCCGGTCGGGTCTACGCGCTGATCGAGGCGGGCGACGGCCTTCCCGCCGTCAACGTCACGGAAACCACGCGCGGCCGTCTCTGGCGCTCGGACGATGGCGGCACGAATTGGCAGGTGGTGAGCTACGACCAGCAGGTGGCCGGCCGGACACACTACTACAACCGCATGGCGGCGATGCCCGACAACGCGGACGAAGCGTATTTCCTGACGGCCAACTGGGCGAAGACCGTGGACGGTGGCCGGACGATCACGGATCCCCCGATTGCGGCCACGCCCGGGGGGGATCACCACGATATCTGGATTGACGAGACCAACGGCCACCGCCAGATCGTGAGCCACGATGGTGGCATTTCCATCACCGAGAATCGCGGGCAGAGCTGGCGGCGTATCCAACTCCCTATTGCGCAGATGTACCACGTCGCGGTGGACAATCGGGTTCCGTACAATCTCTACGGCAACCGGCAGGACGGGCCGTCCACCATGGGGCCGTCCAACAGCAAGATGGCCGGGTTCTTCGGGGACGCCGGGATCCCGAGGGGACTCTGGTCGTCGGTGGGCGGTGGGGAGTCCGGGTGGGCTCAGCCGGACCCGGTCGATACCAACCTGGTCTGGAGCAGCGCCTCCGGCTTCGGCTCCGTGGGTGGGATCGTCTCGCGGTATGACATGCGGACGAAGGTGTCGGCGTCCGTTGAAGTGTGGCCGCAGGGGACCATCGGACACTCGGCGGATGAGGTGAAGTACCGCTTTGTCTGGACCTTCCCGGTGCACCTCTCCCCGCACGACCACAATCGCGTGTACGTGGGCTCCCAGCATGTGCACGCCACGACCGATGGCGGGCGGAGCTGGTCGGTGATCTCGCCGGACCTCTCGCGCAACGACCGCACCCGCATGGTCCGTTCGGGCGGCCTGACCCCGGACAACATCGGCGTCGAGTACTCCGGGGTCGTCTTCGCGATCACTGAATCCCGGCTGCGACGGGGGCTGATCTGGGCTGGGACAAATGACGGAAAACTCCACCTGACGCGCGACGGCGGTGCCACGTGGACCGACCTCACGGGCAACCTGCCCAATGCGCCGTTCTGGGGGACGATCTCCAACATCGAGGCCTCGCGCTACGACGAGGGCACGGCGTACCTCTCGATCGATGCCCATCAGTCCAACAACCGGGATCCCTTCATCTACAAGACCACGGATTTCGGGCGCACCTGGGTCCTCGTGGTCAATGGGATCCCGACATCCCCGCTGTCCTACGTACACGTGGTGCGGGAGGATCCCGTTCGCCGCGGCCTGCTCTACGCCGGGACCGAGAACGGCATGTACGTCTCGTTCAACGACGGGGCGCACTGGCAGCCGCTGCAGAACAACTTGCCGCACGCACCGGTCTACTGGATCGAGGTGCAGGAGCACTTCAATGACCTCGTGATTGCGACCTATGGCCGGGGGTTCTGGATCCTCGACGACATCACGCCGTTGCGCACGCTTGGCGCCGACGTGGCGGCGAAGGAGTCCCACCTCTTCGCCCCTCGCGCAGCGTACCGGTTCCTTCCCGTCGAAACACCCTTCTTTGATTTCGATGATCCGGTGATCGGCACCAACCCGACCTACGGGGCCTCGCTTCACTACTGGTTGAAGGCCGACGCGAAGGACTCGGTGCGGTTGACGGTCTCGGACGCCCAGGGGAAGGTCGTTCGTACACTCGCGGCGATGGGAAAAGCCGGGGTGAATCGCATCCATTGGGACCTGCGCAACGAGCCCACCGGGCAGGCGAAGTTGCGCGCGGTGAATCCCTATCATCCGGAAACGCGGTACGCCGCTGCCGGCGCCCCGGCCCCAGGCATCGGGCGCTTTAGCTGGCTGGTCCCTCCCGGCACCTACACCGTGAAGCTGAATGCCGGCGGCCGTGAGGAAACCCAAACGCTGGTGATCCGAAAAGACCCGGCGTCCGGCGGCTCCGAGGACGAGATTCGCCAGCAGGTCGCCCTGGCCAGCCAGGTCGCGGTAGACCTCGACAGCGCGGTCGCCATGGTCAACGCCCTCGAGGTGGTGCGCAGCCAGATCGCGACGTTGAAGGCGACCCTCGCGGACGATGCGAAGATGGCCGATGTGCGATCGCAGGTCGATTCCCTCGATCGAAAGCTCGTCGAGGTGGAGGACCAGCTGTTCCAGACCCGGACGACCGGTCGCGGACAGGACCTCATCCGGCACCCGTTCAAGCTGGGGGAACAACTCGTGTACTTCGGCCAGAGCGTGACCGCGTCAGACTACGCGCCAACGCAGCCACATCGGGAGGTGCAGCAAGTCCTCAAGGCCGACCTCGCCCGCATCCGCGCGATGTTCGATCGGGTCATGCGCACCGACGTGGAGGCGTTCAAGCAGGCGCTGCGGGCGCGCGGCCTGATCATCAGCTGACCGCGTGGCGCGCGCCGGGGTCGTCAGGCCCCGGCGCGCCTGGCCCACTCGACCACCAGCGCGGCGGCGCGGTCGATGCCAACCCACGAGGTGTCGACGCAGAGATGATAGTGCGAGGCGTCCAGCCAGTCGCGGTCCCAGTGACGGCGCACGAACTGCGCCCGACGCCGGTTCTCCTCGTCCACCCGCCGCGCGGCCTCGGCGGCGCCTAACGATTCTCGAGCTGCGACGCGGGCAACCAAGGCGTCATGCGGCGCCGAGCAGAGGACGTGCAGCGCATCCGTGCGCCCTTCGAGGCGGATCTGGGCGCCGCGCCCCACGACCACGATCGGGCCCCGCGACACCGCGTCGTCGATCACCTGGCGCGTCACCTCGACGAGTCGCCCTTCGCCCGGCCGGAACGGGGTGCCAATTGGGGTGCTCAGCACTTCCGCGGTCCCGTACGCCAGGACGTCGGCGAGTCGCTCGGCCAGGGTGGGGCCCTTCTCGTCGATCGCTTCCACCTCGGCTGGGGTGGCATGCAGCCCGGCGGCGATCCGCTCGATGAACGCATTGTCGAGCAGGGTCCAGCCCAGCTGCGCGGACACCTGGCGTGCCACGTCCGATCCGCCCGACCCGAAGAGGCGTGAGATGGTGACGATGCGCGCGCTCATGGCTGCACGCGCCGCCGGATGACCTGGGCGGGGACGAAGCCCAATGCTTCCCACGCCGCATTCGACGGGACGTTCCCGGTGTTGGTCCGCACGCGCAGGTCGCTGATCCCTCTGTCGTGGGCCCACGCGGTGGCGGCGCGCACCAACGCCCGCAGGGCCCCGCGCCGTCGACAGGCAGGAGACACGTAGGCTGTGGTGAGCACGCCGTAGGCGCCCACTCCCTCACGCCGCGTGATCGCGCAGCGCAGCATGCCGCACACGTCGTCCTCGCTGGTGGCGACAAACCACCCTTGCGATGCATCCGCGAGTTGGCGGCGCGTGAAGTCATGGAGGGCGCCCCCACTGTCCGCCGGAATCAGGCCAGCGCCGGCGAGCGCCTGTTCTTCCCGACGGAGCGCGGCGCGTAGCCCGACGATGACCGCCAGGTCATGCACGGACGCCGGTCGGATGGCGAGCGTACGTGGCGGAACGGCCAGCGGCGGTTCCGGGCGGGTCATGACTCCATGTCGTGCCCAGGCCGACGGCGAGACTCATGCGGGGCCCGCGCGTACAGCCCACGTTCGCTCCGTGAGAGTTTGCGCCGGGCCACCAGCGACTCCAGGAGCAGCTCACAGGCGGCCACCTCGGCTGCGTGATCGTCCGCCCGAGCCAGGCCGACGAACTCCACGAGACTGAGGAGCCCGGGCACCGTGGCAAAGGCCTGGCGGAGGGTGGTGCTCGACACGTCGTCCGAGACCTCGAGGGCGGCGCCCTGTTCGAACCAGAGCACGACGGCGTCGGCATCGAATGGCCCCACGCGGTCCCTCAGGGTGGCATCGCAGGCGCGCCGGATCAGCTCGCGGGCGATCACGGCCGCGCCGACCAACTCCCCCTCGTACTCCAACTCGAGCTTGCCTGTAATGGCCGGCAGCGCAGCGTAGAGATCGGAGAGTCGGGGGACGACCTCCGGGTCGCCGAGTTGCACGGCGCGCCGCTCGGCATTGGAGACCACGCTTTCCATTAGCGAGATGGGCAAGCGCTGGGAGACGCCCGAACGCCGGTCGATGCGCTTGTCGTGTCGGGCCTCAAACGCCACGCGTTCGATCACCTCGGCAACAAACTCTGGTATGCGGGTCGGGGGGCCGTCGCGCGTGGTCCAGGCTTCCTGTGCCGTGATCTGCATCCCCAGTGCCACCGTCTCGGGGTAATGCGTGATGACCTCGCTGCCGATGCGGTCCTTGAGCGGCGTGATGATCTTTCCACGCGCCGTGTAGTCCTCGGGATTGGCCGTGAAGCAGAGCAGGACGTCCAAGGGGAGCCGGACCGGGTAGCCCTTCACCTGCACATCACCTTCCTGCATGATGTTGAACAGGCCGACCTGCACCTTCCCCGCGAGGTCCGGCAGCTCGTTGAGGGCGAAGATTCCGCGGTTCGCCCGCGGCAGCATTCCGTAGTGGATGGTCAGTTCGTCGGACAGGAGATGTCCCCCGCGCGCCGCCTTGATCGGGTCGACGTCGCCGATCACGTCGGCGATGGTCACATCCGGCGTGGCGAGTTTCTCGACGAAGCGCTGGTCGCGCGTCACCCAGGCGATCGGCGTGGCGTCGCCCTGGGCGTCCAGCACCTGCCGGGCGTACTTGGAGATCGGAGCGTAGGGATTGTCGTTCACCTCGCTCCCGGCGACGACCGGGAGCTGCTCGTCCAGCAATGTGGTCAGGGCGCGGAGCAGGCGCGACTTGGCCTGCCCGCGGAGGCCGAGCAGGATGAAGTTGTGCCGCGCCAGGATGGCATTCACCACCTGCGGCATCACCGTGTCTTCGTAGCCAAACACGCCAGCGAAGATCGGGCCACCGGCACGCAGGCGGGCGAGCAGGTTGGTGCGCATCTCGTCCTTCACGGAGCGCAGCACGCGATCGCGCGCGCCCAGCGGGTGCTGCCGGAGTGCGCCTAACGTACGTGGAAGTTCAGTCAAGAAACCCTCACCAGTGGTCCGCAGATGGCGCCGAAAGAGGCGCGGTGGATCGTGCATCGTGCTCCTGCCCTACGAGCGAAGGGTCTCGCCCGATCGTCCTTCGTGCGTCAGTCCCGGTCGTTGCCGCGGTCAGTCCGCCGCGCTGACGTCGACGAGGGTATCGTAGAAGACGGGTCCACGCCCGAGGTCGGTTTCTCCCTGCCCGGTGACCGCGTTGGCATTGTTGCCGTCGGGCGAATACTTGCCCCACCAGATCGAGGGCGCCCACACCACGCCCTCACGCACCGAATCCTCAACGCGTAGCACGGTGACGAAGTGCCCCCGGTCGTTGTGGATGACCACCCGGGTCCCGTGCACCAGACCGCGGCGTTCGGCGTCGAGGGGGTGCATGACGCATTCCGGCTCCGCCTGCTTGCGCAGGGACGCAATGTTCACGAAGGTCGAGTTCAGGAAATAGTGGCGCGGCGACGAGATCAACATCAGGGGGAACCGGGCGGCGCGCTCCGGGTCCTCCTCCGGCAGTTCCCTTGGGGGGGTGAACGTCGGGAGCGGGTCCAGGCCGAGCGCCGCCATCTGTTCGGAGTAGAACTCGCACTTGCCCGAGGGCGTCCCGAACCCGCCGGTGGCAAACGGCAAGTAGGGGGAGGGCAGGTTCAGCCGGACCCAGCCGTGCGCGAGCAGCCGTTCCCAGGTGACCCCGTCGAGGCTGGCGTGAGGCGACGCCAGGGTCAGCTGAATGAGTGACGGATCGTCGTCGGCGAACAGCTCACTCGGCAGCCCCATGCGACGCCCGAGCTGGCGGAAAATCTCGGAGTTGGGCCGTGCCTCGCCCAGCGGTGCGATGGCCGGGCGGTTCAGCGTGACGTAGTTGTGCCCGTACGCGAGGTGAATGTCCCAGTGCTCGAGCTGCGTGGTGGCGGGCAAGACGTAGTCGGCCCAGTCTGCGGTGTTCGTTTGGAAGTGCTCGAGCACGACCGTGAACAAGTCCTCGCGAGCCAGGCCGCGAAGTACCGCGTTCCGATCGGGGGCGATGTCGGCGGGATTGGAATTGTAGACCACCAGGGCCTGCACGGGTGGGCCACCAACGCCAGCATCCGGTGCGTTCAAGGCCTCCCCCAATCGCACCATGTTGATGGCGCGGGCGGCTGAGCCCAGATCGGGCCGACCAAGAGCCTCGCGATTGAACTTGAAGTTTCCGCTGGTGCTCAGCTGCACGCCGCCGCCCGGCCGTCGCCAGTGGCCGGCGACCGAAGGGAGGCAGGCAATCGTGCGCACGGCCATCCCGCCACCGGCATGGCGTTGCAACCCGTAGTTGATTCGCACGAACGCAGCGCGGGCGCGGCCATACTGCCGACCAAGCGCACGGATGCGCGCCGCCGGGAGTCCGGTGATGGGTGCCGCTCGCTCCGGGCTCCAGGCGGAAACGCGGTCACGCAGGGCATCGCCGCCGAGCGTGTGGCGTTCGATGTAGTCGCGGTCCTCCAGCCCTTCCGCAAACATCACGTGCATCATCGCCAGCGCGAGTGCGGCGTCGGTGCCCGGACGAATTGCGAGCCACTCGTCGCACTGCTCGGCCGTCCGGGTCCGTATCGGGTCGATGCAAATGACCGGCGCTCCGTTCGCCCGGGCCTGAAGGACAAACGGCCAGAGGTGCGGGTTGGCCGTGAGGGTGTTGGTCCCCCACAGGAGCACCAGGTCGGACTGTGCCATCGCCTCGCTATCGGCGCCGACGCGGCTCCCGTTGGTCATGGTCAGTCCCTCGCTGCCGGCGGTCGAGCAGATCGTGCGCAGCAGTCGCGAGGCACCGAGCGCGTGAAAGAAGCGTCGGTCGACCGATTCGCCCTGTATCATCCCCATGGTGCCGGCGTACGAGTAGGGAAGAATCGCTTCCGCCCCGGCAGAATCGACAATGCCTCGCAGCCTTGCGGCGATGTCGTCCAGCGCTTCGTCCCAGGTGACCCTTTGGAAGGACCCGGATCCCTTGGGGCCTGTCCGCTTGAGTGGCGTCGTGAGCCGATCCGCGTGGTAAGTCCTTTCCAGGTAGCGGTTTACCTTCGCGCACAGGAACCCGGCCGTTACGGGGTGCTCGGCATCCCCGCGAATGGCCGTCGCCTTGCCATCGACAACGGTGACCACCGTGGCACAGGTGTCGGGGCAGTCATGGGGGCACGCGCCGCGAATGTTGTGCGGAGCGGCGGCGGGGAGTGGGGGCGAAGCGGTAGCCATCGGGCGCTCGTGGCGAGATGCCACTAAAGAATAGCGAAGCACGCCCGCCGGGCGCGAATCCCGCAGGGAAACCCTTGGGGGAGAACAACTTGGGCGCTTGACAGGAACCCGGTGACCCATAGATTCAGCGCGCACCCTACTTGCCGCGATGACGAGCGGGGTGTGCACCAACGCGCTAGGCGCAGTGCATGGTTAGTCTCGCAAGTCACCGGCGGGCGGTCTGCGTGCTCGCCCCGCGGTCCAACCCCCGCTCCCCCACTCGTTCAGGAGAATCGTTCCATGAAGCGCCTCGCTCTCGTTGCCTCGATGGTCGTCCTCGCCGCTTGCGCCGCTAAGGAAGAAGCGCCGGCTGCGGATGCCGCCGCCACCGCTTCCCCTGATGCGGCGATGTCCGCCCCGATGGACAGCACCATGAAGCACGACTCCGGCATGGCCGGCGACACGACCAAGCACTAAGTCGCGTCACGTTCTGGTTGCACCAGGGGCGCGCCTGCGGGCGCGCCCTTCGTGTTTCCCGAGTGCCTAGTGCACAAAAGGAAGCGGGACGACCGTCGCGCCCACGTCCACGTCACCCGTCCGGATGCGTACCCCGGCGCCGTCCGGGACTTCGCGCCGGATCAAGGCGATCGCAATCGGACCGGCCAGGGGTGACACGGCAACGCTCCGCACATCACCCACAACAGCGCCATCACCGTGCACCACCGAGGCGCCCTGCGGGACGACCGCCTCGAGCCTCAATCCACGCAGGTAGCGGTTCACGTGCCCGCGGTAGTGCAGGCGGGCCACGAACTCCTGTCCTGTGTAGCACCCCTTCGCGTACGAGATCGCGTGGAGGTCATCCATGTTGGCCTCCTGGGCGAGCATAGCCTCATCCATGTCGAGGCCCCACCGCGGGCGACCGGCGGTCACGCGCCACGCCTCCAATCCCTCGAGGGATCCAACGGTCGCGCCGCGCGCCCGAAGGGTCGCCTCCACCGTGGCCGCGGCTTCGTCCCCGCACCACACCACCGCGCCGTGGTGCACTCCGACCCCTGGCAACCTGGCAAGCCGCCCGCTCATCCCATCCAGCGCGATGGGCGCGTGGGCATACGCTTCGGACACCGGCGCGCCTAACGTGGCGATGAGCTGGCCCACCGTCGTCCCGTACAACTCGACGAAGCGAAGCCCGGAGGTCACGACGGAATATTTCGACAGGCGCGGGTTCACGAACTTCTGTACGAGGGCCTGCCAGCCCACTGATGCCTCCACGGTCGTGTCGGTCAGGACCGAATCCTCGGTTCGAAAGATGCGCAGGTCGGCAACGATCCTGCCCTTTGGGGTGAGTGCGACGGCATAACATCCCTCGCCAGGGCTCAACGCCGCCACGTCGTTGGTCACCAAGCCATTGACCACTGCGGCGGCCTGCGGCCCGGTGAACGCGATCCGCACCAGGTCGGTGCGCCAGAACAGGTGAGCGTCAGACGACGGGGTCATGCTTGACGTGGAGGGGTGAGGAGGGCGGCGAGTGATGCGGAGTCCAGCATGGCAAGTGAGGGCACGTAGGCGGAGGCCTCGAGGGCGACATGCGCGGGGTGTGGGCCTACCGCGATGCAAGCCAACCCGGCGGCCTGTGCGGAGCGAATGCCCGCCGCGCCGTTCTCCAGGGCCACCACCGTTCCAGACGACCCGCTGCGATACTGGCCCAGTCGGCGCACGGCGAGGTGATAGGGCGCTGGATCGGGTTTGTCCGCGGTCGCGTCTTCCGCGCCGATCACGAACGAGAACGCATGTTCGAGGCGGGCCAATTCGAGGATGGGGGCGACGTCCGCGCGGCGCAGTCGGGTGACCCCAGCGAGCCGGTGACGTGAGGCGAGCCGCTCCAGGGCCGAACGGGCACCATCGGCCAGCATGGTTCCCTTGCCCAGGGATGCGGCGAGGGCGCGGTCTGCGCGCAGGCGTGCGAGCTCCAGGTCGGTGGCGTCCAGGGGCAGGTGCCGTTCCCGAGCGATCGCCTCGATGGCTCGAGCGGACGGCCAGCCAGCACACCAATCCCAGTACTCGGCATCGGTGAGTTCCACCTGATGGCCCCGCAAGGCCTCGTTCAGGGCCTGCCGCCGCGGGGCGAAGGTATCGATAACGATGCCGTCGAGCTCGACCAGGATCGCCTCAGGACGCATGGCGGTCTCCCGCGGCAGCATACGACGCATCCAGGAGGTCCACGAGGTGCATCGCGCGGGCACGATGCGGTCCCGTGCGCAGGCCCGCCCCTAACTGCATGAGGCATCCCGGGTTGCTGGACACGACGAGGTCCGCTCCCGTGGCCTCGATCCGCGCGAGCTTCGCGTCCAGCACGCGAGTCGAGGTGTCCGGCTCGACCAGGTTGTAGATCCCGGCGCTGCCGCAACAGTGGTCGCCGTCCACGAGTGGCACCACGCGCAGGCCGGGAATCGCGGCGAGGACAGCGAGGGGCGGCTCCGTCACCCGTTGCGCGTGTTGGAGGTGGCACGGTGCGTCCCAGGTGACGACGGCGTTGACGATGCCACCGCGCCTCGGTCCGCGCGCGGCCAGGAGTTCGCTGACGTCGCGCGTGCGTGTGGCCAGCCGTCGCGCCCTCGGCTGCCAGACATCGTCTCCCGCGAAGAGGTGTTCGTACTCCTTCACGAGACTCCCACAACCGGAGGCGTTGGTCACCACGAAATCGGCCCCACTGGCCTCGAACGCCGCGATGTTTGCCCGTGCGAGTGCTCGCGCTGACTCCACATCACCAGCGTGCGCATGCAACGCACCGCAACACCGCTGCCCGCGGGCGCGGACCACCCGATAGCCGTTGTGCCCCAGCACGCGCTCGGTGGCGCGATTGGTCTCGGTGTACAGTCCCTCCATCACGCAACCGGTCAGCAAGGCGACGGTCGGCCCCGTCGACGTCGCTTCCGGGGCATAGGGCGGCGGACTCAAGACGCGCCTGGTGGAGGCCAACATGGCGAACGGAAACGACACCTCGCGCGGCAACCGGGCGATGAGATCGGGGAGTCCGGTCCCTCGAATGATGCGCGCGACGGCCAGGGCGATGCGGAGCACCGTGCGGTGGCGAAACGTGCCGAGGATGAGTCGTGCGACGGCGGGCCGCGGTCGTGACACTGCCAGCGTGGAGCGGGTCGCCTCAAGCAAGGCGCCGTATGGCACCCCCGACGGGCACGCGGTCTCGCAGCCGCGACATCCCAGGCAGCGGTCGAAGTGCGTGGCGACGGCGTCATCATTCGGGTCGAGGTCTCCCGCAAGGAGTCCTCGCATGAGGACCAGGCGACCACGCGGCGAGTCGTTCTCGTTGTCGAGCGCGAGATAGGTCGGGCAGGCCTGAAGGCAGAAGCCGCAGTGGACGCACAGGTCGAGCCCCGCACCCGCGTGGGCGAGCGGGGTGTCCGGAACTGCCCGAGAGCCCACCGGATGTTCAGCTGCGGTCATCGTCCATGACTCCAGGATTAAGCCGCCGATGCGGGTCGAACGCGTCACGCACGCGGCGGCCGAGCGCCCTCAGGGCTGGCAGGCCACGGACGCCTGGGCCGGCGCCTTCCACGATCTCCATCGCGCCGGCGGAAACTGTGGATTGCCGCACGCGGTCCTGTAGCGCTGCGGGGGCCACGACACGGACGATTCCCCTGGAGGGCGTGGCGTGCACGCGTGTGGTGGCGTCACCGGCATCAACAACAGCGGTCCAGAGCGACGGCCATTGCGATGGTCGCACGGAGTACCGCACACCCGCGGCACCGTCCGACTCCGTGGCGGCCAGCGTCGGCCAGATGCTGCTCGAGATCTCGTGGGCGCCTGGGTGCCGCAACAATTGGTCGAGCGTCTGGGCAACGGCGCGGGGGGAACCGCCGAGGCGCACGAGGAGCATCGCTGCGGGGGGCAGGCCGATGGTCGCGGCCAGGGTCGAGTTCACGGCCTCCAGGGCGAGGGGACCAAGCGTCAGCTGCCGCAACGACGTGATGAGTTCAGCGAGGCCGGCGTTCTCCAAGAGTTGGATCGCGCAACTGCGATCCACGGCCGGGAGGGGTCGGAGTCGCACCGTGGCCTCCGTCAGAATGCCGAGCGTTCCCCACGCGCCGACCTGGAGCCGGACGAGATCGAAGCCGGCCACGTTCTTGACCACGCGCCCACCGGCCGTCGTGCGGATGCCCGCCGCGTCGACGATCGTGAGGCCTAACGCGGCGTCACGCGGGAGCCCGATCGTGGCGGCCAGGGGGCCTGCGGACGCGGTCGCCAGGGTGGCGCCAAGGGTCCCGGTTGAGCCACCCCAGGGATCCAGAGGGAGCCACTGTCCGTTGGCGCGAGTGACTTCGGCGATTTCGGAGAGGAGGGTGCCGGCGCGCGCGGTCAGCGTGAGGTCGCCGGGAACGTACGCCGTGATCCCGCGCAGTCGGGACAGGTCGAGGGTGGCGTCCGCGCAGATGCGTTCCGTGACGCTGGTCCAGGTTCCTGCGCCCCGGATACGGAAGGTCGTGTGGGGGGCGGATTCTCGCAGGATGTCGACGAGTTCGGCCTCGGTGGATGGAGCATGCCGAACCTCGGGGCCCCCCCCCGACTCAAGAATCGGATCGCGTCGTCGCGCGTGTGTCATCGCCGTGTCCCCACTCCCAGCAGAATCCCGCATCCCCTATCGCCTCGCCGCGGGCGACATCGCCCACTCCCGGCACGAGCGCACCGGGACCACCTTCCCCGGATTCATGCGTCGCTCCGGGTCAAAGCAGTCCCGCAAGCGGCACATGGACCCGAGCGTCGCCTCGCTGAACAACCGCGGCATGTACGGCAGCTTGTCCACGCCGATCCCGTGCTCGCCGGTGACGCTCCCGCCGGCTGCGATGCACGCCTCCATGATGCGCACCATCGCACGCTCCACCCGCTGCGTCTCGCCAGCATCATTCCCGTTGTAGGGAATATTCGGGTGCAGGTTGCCGTCGCCGGCGTGAAACACATTGCACACCGTCACCCCTTCCTCGCGCCCGATGCGACCGATCTCCGCCAGCACATCGGGCAACCGCGTGCGCGGGATCACGGCATCCTGCACCACGAGGTGCGACGACACACGACCCATCGCGCCAAACGCCTTCTTGCGCCCCTGCCACAAGCGCTGTCGGTCGGCCTCCGTGGTGGCCACGCGGACGTCGCGAGCACCACCGTCCCGGCACGCCGCCGCCACCCGCGCGACGTCGTCGTCGAGTCCGGCGGCCGCGCCGTCCAGCTCGATCAGCAGCACGGCGGCGGCATCCACCGGATATCCGGCAGCGTAGATCGATGCCTCGACCGCCTGAATCGTCGGCTGGTCCATCATCTCCAGTGCGGCCGGGACCAGGCCCGCCGCGATGATGGCACTGGTCGCTCGCGCCGCGCTGTCGATCGTTGGGAAATCAGCCAACATCGTGCGGACCGCTGGCGGATTGATGGTCAGTCGCACCGTGGCGTCGAGCACCACGCCAAAACAGCCCTCGGATCCCACGAAGGCCCCGAGCAGGTCATACCCCGAGACCTCGCCCTCCGTTGACCCCAACGTCACCACCGAACCGTCGGCCAAGGCAACCGTCAGCGCGAGCACGTGGTTCACCGTGACGCCGTACTTGAGGCAGTGGGGGCCCCCCGCATTCTCCGCGACGTTGCCGCCGATCGTGCACGCGGATTGGCTCGACGGATCGGGCGCGTAATGCAGGCCATATGCGGCCACCGCGCGCGACAAGTGGGCGTTGACCACCCCCGGTTCCACCACCGCCCACCCATTGTCCACGTCAATCTCGAGGATGCGGCGCAGGCGGTTGAGCCCGAGGACGACCGTGCCGTCCGCCAGCGCCCCACCCGACAGGCCCGTGCCGGCCCCGCGTGGGACAAACGCGACATTGCGCCTCGCGAGGAGCCGCACCACCGCCAGGGCTTCGTCCCGCGTCCCGGGGAGCACCACCAGGGCGGGATCGTGGCGATAGCCCGGCAGTCCGTCCGACGTGTAGGCGAGCAGCTCCCCCGGGCGGGTGAGCACCCACCGCGTCCCCACCACGTCCGCTAGCTCTCGGTCGAGCCCCGGCGGGATCATGGATGGTGTCCGTGACCGTTCGATGACGCGGCACGATGCCGCGCCGCGCGCGCCTCCAGGCCGGGTAGCTCGTCCGCGACCATGGCGATCAACCGCTCGGTGCGAGTGGCGGAATCGGGGATGGCCAGGAGCTCGAGTCGCGCCGGCAAGGGCAGGTCGAGGAGCTGGGCCATGGCGTAGGCTCGCGCCACGGTCTCGACCGGCAGCTCGGGTGCCGGCGAGTGATCGTCGACCAGGGTGCGAGCCGCCCGGGTGGCTCGCGCGAACAGCTGGTCGAGTCGATCCTGGGTCGCGCCGAGTGCAATGGACCCGGACTCCGGGAGGCGTTCGACCATACCGACATGATAGGGTGCCGGCGATTCCACGAACGACTGAAAGACGAACCGCTCCAGTCCCCTGATCGCAATGTTGCTGCGCCCGTCTGCGAGGGGCTGAACGGTCTCAACACGCGCCATCGTGCCCACGGTCCCCCTCGGGATTGCGCCGGCGGCGGTTCCCTGCGGACAGCTGAGCAGCCCGAACTGCCGGTCCCCGTCCATGACATCCGCGAGCATTCGCCGGTAGCGAGGCTCGAAGATGTGCAGAAGTTCCACGGTCCCCGGAAAGAGGACCATCGGGAGCGGAAACAGGGGCACTGGCGTCACGCCTCAACTATATCGGGGCTCGGCCACCCCGGCAGGCGTATCCAGCGTCCGGGATGGGGCAGGCGTATGATCCGAGGCATCCGCGACGGGCGCGGAACCTCGCGTTCAGCCAGCCTTTGGCATGTTCCTCACCGCGTTCATCATCGGGGCCCTGTCGAGTTCCGCTACCGTCACCCCGACGGACTCCGTCCGGCGCGTTTCCGCGTCGGCGCGGGGAGATTCGGTGGTATACAAGCGACCCGAGGAAATTCGGATCCCGGTGCGTCGCGCACGAACGAAACCAGTCCTCGATGGGCGCCTGGACGACGAGGTGTGGCAGGAGGCCTTGCCGCTCGACCGATTCGTACAGTACGAGCCGGTCGACGCGGTCCTGCCGCCCCAGCCGAGCATTGGGCGGGTCGCATATGACGGAGAATTCCTGTACATCGGCTTTCGTGCCTTCGAGCGGAGCCGCGACGACATCCGGGCGACGATCCATCCACGCGAGCGCGGTGGTGAGCTGGACGACAAGATCGCGATGTCGGTGGATACCTACAACGACAACCGGCGCACATATGTCTTTCGGGTCTCGCCAGCCAACCTGCAGTTCGATGGCGTAAAGACGGAGGGTCAACGCACCGACGATACGCCCGACTTCGTCTGGTATTCCGCCGCGCGCATCGACAGTCTCGGCTGGACGGTGGAAGCCGCGATCCCGTTTGCCTCGCTCCGTCTCCCCCCGTCCGACTCGCTCGATTTCGGGTTCGACCTGGTGCGATACCACGGGAAGGCAGGCGTGCGCAGCTCGTGGTCTCCGCGCCGACGCGGGAACCCGTGCGACATCTGCCAGCAAGGGACGTTGGTCGGCCTGGGCGGCGTTGAGCTGCGACGGACCGTGGACCTCCTTCCCTATGTGTCCGGGACGGAGGTGGGGCTGCGCGCCTTTGGGGCGGATTCCGCGTTCTATGGCGGCAAGTTCCAACCCACCGCGCCTCCCCGCGGTTTCTCCATGGAAAATCCGCGGGGAAGTATCGGCGGTGACCTCCGCGTCGCCCTCACGCCTTCTACAACCCTTAACGCGACCTTCAATCCGGACTTCTCCCAGGTGGAGTCGGACGACGAGCAGGTCCGGGTCAACCAGCGATTTGCCCTCTTCTTTCAGGAACGTCGACCGTTCTTCCTGGAGAGCCGGGACGTGTTCGACGTCTCACGGAGCGGCGATGGTGGGGGGGGAAGTGGCGGGGACCAGGCGGGCGGTCAGTTGCTCTACACGCGCGCCATCGTGGATCCCTCGGCCGGTGGTCGGATCACGGGAAAGTCGGGGGCGACACAATACGGCGTCCTCTATGCGCGAGATGATGCCCCGGCGTGGTTCTACTACGACGGGTACGAAAGCGGCGGCGTCGTCGCCAACATGCAGACACGCGGGGACGCCGTCGTTGGACGCGTGAGGCGCGACATCCTCAGTGATTCGTGGATCGGAGGCTCGTTTCTCGGTCGCACGGCCGGGACTTCGCGCTCGTCGGTCGCCGAGCTGGACTTCTCGTTGCGACGAAAGACCATCGTCTTCTCCGCTGAAGGCGCCGTCTCGAACGAACGGGCCCCTGGTGATTCCCTCCTGTCCAGCGTGTTCGACGGCCGCGAGCGTTCCGGCGGGTACTACACGGCCCGCCTCTCACAGTCCGGTCGGAACTTCAACTGGAACATGTCGGCGGCCGGGTTGTCACCCGAGTATCGCAACCAGCTCGGCCGGTATTCGCGGGTCGGGGTCGAGAGCTTTACCGGCCGACTGGCGTTCGACCAGTACCCCAACGGAGCGCTGATCCAGAAGGTCTCCCAAAGCCTCTCCGTGAGTCGCACGAATGCGTTTGGGGCGGGGCTGCTGGACTACAGCATCACCCCGCGCTTCGAGTTGACGTTCAAGCAGCGTGCGGGCTTCAACGTCAGCTACATGATCGAGCGACAGGCGATCCTCGGTGTCCCCCTCCACCAGCGCGGCGTCTTTACGGACTTCCGGTTGGAGACCTCGCGCTTCGTCCAGTTCGGCGGGTTCTTCTACGGAGGCGACCGGGAATTGTACGACCCGGCCAACCCGCGGGTGAGCAAGGGGATCTTCGCCAGCCTCCGGATGACCATCCGGCCGGTGCCTCAGGCCAGCCTTGAGGTGCGCGGCCAGCAATCCAACCACTACGACGGGTGGGATGGGGCCCTCGTGGACGACGCGAAGATTGTGCGCTTGCGGGGGACCTACCAGGTTAGCCGGCGCCTGGGGATGCGGCTCATCGGGGAGTACTCTGACCAGTTCAACACCCTGGTGAGCAACCCGGTCAATGAGCGGGCGATCCGGTACGCGTCGAGCCTGCTGGTGACGTACGAGCTGGCCCCCGCTTCGTTCCTGTATGCCGGATACAATGACCTGATGCAATCGTACGAGCAGCCGGTGGTCACGCGCCCGCAGACCCTGCGGACGGGCAATCAGTTCTTCCTCAAAATGTCGTACCTGTTCCGCCTGTAGGTCTCAGGTCGCCTGGGAGGCCGCGAGTCGCACAGCGAGTTCACGGATGGTGGAGAGCTCGAAAGGCTTCTGCAGCACTTCGCACCCGGAACGCGTGACAAAGTCCGCTGCTTCCTGGGATACGATGTCGCCGGTGGAAATAACCATCCGTGGGAGGACCGCGGGATACCGCGCACGGACGCGTTCGTACAGGTCGATGCCATTCAGTCCGGGCATGCGAAGGTCACACACCACCATGCGGTATCGCGACGGTGGTGGCTGTTCTTCGTCCAGCGCGATCAACGCCCAGGCACTTTCGCCGTTGGACGCTTCGTCGACCGCCCACCCCATGCGGGAAAAACACCGCCGCAGCGCCACGCGGATGGTGAGTTCGTCGTCGACCACGAGGACGCGATTCGTGTCTGCCGTCATGCGGACCCTTCTCCCGGGGGCGATCGCTCGGTCGTCGCACTATCGCAGCTGCACCGCGGTTTGTCCATCCGTGATCCGGGATCTGACCCGACCGGATACTCGTGGTTTGTCACAGCCCGAGGGCATTAAGCGGTCCACAGGAAAACGAGACGCCCGGTGCGTGAGCACCGGGCGTCTCAGGGACAACGCGGGTGAAGCGTCAGGCGGCGGTCCAGAAGCCGGCGAGGGCCCGTCCGTCGGGGGATTCGCGCAGCTTCTCGAAGGCGCGCTCCCGGATCTGCCGGATCCGTTCCCGCGTCACGCCCAACAGGGCGCCGATGCGCTCCAAGGTCATGGCCTCTGAGCCTTCCTCGAGGCCGTAATACAAGCTGAGGATCTTGCGCTCGCGGGACGTGAGGTATTTCTGGAAGACCTTGCCGATGAACTCGCGCATCAGCTTGAAGTCGGTGACGTCCTCGATCTCCGCGCCATCGACGCCGCAGAACCGCTCGCCGAGGGTCGAGGCTTCACGATCGCTGCGATCGACCGGGGCGTCCAGGGAGACCTCGGTCGAGGTCATCTGGCGAGCCGCGCGGACATTCTCGGGGGTCTCGCCGATCAGTCGCGCCACCTCGTCATCCGAAGGGTCGCGCCGGAGCACCTGGGCGAGGATCGTCTCGGCCCGGGAAAGCCGAATGAGCTGGGAGTTCTGGTTGAGCGGGATCCGAACGGAACGGGTCTGCTCGGCGAGCGCCTTCAGGACGGCCTGGCGCACCCACCACACGGCGTAGGAGATGAACTTCACCCCCTGGTCCGGGTCGAACTTGCGAACCGCCTTGAGCAGACCTTCGTTGCCGATTGCGACGAGTTCCGAAAGGTCCAGCCCGTGCCCCTGATACTTCTTCACATACGAGATCACAAACCTGAGGTTCGCGGTCACGAGGCGTTCAGCCGCCGCCTCGTCGCCCTTCTGGGCGAGCCGAGCTAACCGTCGTTCTTCGGCCGGGTCGGTGATAAGGGGGAGCTTCTGGATGTCGAGGAGGTACTGGTCGAATGCGGTGGATGGAGCTGCACGAACGAAGGACTTTGTGGTCGTCTTTACCCGTGTCTCGATCGCTGGCATAGGCCTCTCTGCTTCGACAACGTGTCGCTGCCGCCATGAACCGCGCCGCAGCGTAGGGGGGAAGTGGGCGGGCACAGTACGAAACGGTTTACGCCCAGTCAACAGCCAATTTTGGTGCCAACCGGTTACGCGGGCGTGATGCAGGTCGCATCACGTTCAGTCACAACGCCTTGCGAGTCATCAGGTCGTGTGATCCCGAGCACGTGAGCCAGAGCCAATCCTGGACGGCGATACCGAACAAGAGCCGTATGTGTGTGGAAAACTCACAGTTCCGCCGGACTTTCGTGGCGAAATCCGTGACCGTCAGGCTCGCGACAGGGCGGCGACGATGGCCCTGGATTCGACGGAAACACCGTGGCCATTGGCGGACACTGCCATTTCGCCAATGCGGGCGGGCAAGGAAAAGACTGCCCTGGCCCCACGCGCTTTCTTGTCCCGGTGACATGCCTTGGCGACCTCCTCGACCGAGAGGTCGCCGGGAAGGTCGACCGGCAGGTCGAGCCATCTCAGCCGGTTTCGAAGGACTTCGGTTGTCCCGGCGGCGGTGACGCCGAGCATTTCGCCAAGCGCGGATTCGAGGACCATCCCGATGCTGACGGCATGTCCGTGCGGCACCCGGAAGTCCATCAATCCCTCGATCGCGTGGCCAATGGTATGGCCGAAGTTGAGTGCCTGGCGAATTCCGCCCGGGGCCTCCCGTGGATCCTGTTCGACAATGGAAGCCTTGATCCGCACGCTGTCACTCACCAGCGCCGTGAGGGTATGAGCCGTCCAGTCGACCTCCGCCGCGGGTGCCCCGAGGATGGCGTGCGCCGTGGCGATGCTGGCATGGAAGTAGCCGTCGTCGGCAATGACGCCATGCTTGATGACCTCAGCCATCCCGGCCCGAAATTCCTCGGGTGGCAGCGTTTGCAACACTGTGGGGTCGATGACCACGGCCGCCGGTTGGTGAAAGGCGCCGACGAGGTTCTTTCCATGCTCCGTGTCCACCCCGACCTTGCCGCCCACCGAGGCGTCGACCATGGCCAGGAGGGAGGTGGGCACCTGGATCACGGGGATCCCGCGCATGAAGGTGGCGGCAACAAACCCTGCGAGGTCACCGACGACTCCGCCGCCTAACGCGATGATGGTGGTGTCGCGGCCGCAGCGTTCGCCCAGGAGCCAATCGGTGAGCCCCTGCCAGGTGGTGCGGGTCTTTGTTGCCTCACCCGGGGTCACCCCCTGGAGGATGACGCGCGCGTGCGGGGCGTAGTGCCGGAGCGAGCCGACAACCTGTGGTGCGGCGACGGGCCCGACGTTGTCATCGGTGATCACCGCATACACGTGCGCCGGCGCGGACACGGCCGCGATGCGTCCCACGTGCTCCAGGAGCCAAGGCCCGACGTGGATCCGGTAGCCGAGCAGCTCGATGACGTCCGGCGCCGACTGGCTCACCAGGTGACTTCGCCCGCCCCGGCGCGCTTGTTGGCCACCCTCGCCAGCACGAAGAGCAGGTCCGAGAGCCGGTTGAGGTACACGATCACCTGCTCGGGAATCGTGACGGTGCGTCGGAGGGTCACGATGCGGCGTTCCGCGCGTCGGCACACGGTCCTGGCGACGTGAAGCGCGGCGGCCTTGGGCGTCCCACCGGGGAGGATGAAGGCGCGTAGTTCCTCGAGTTCCCGATCGCAGGCGTCGATGGCGCGTTCCAGTTCCGCGATCCGGTCTTCGTCGATCCTCGCCTTGGCCAGCTGCTCACGCATCCGGGCATGGTCGGGGGTGGCGAGCAGGGCGCCGATGGCGAAGAGGTCGCGCTGGATCGGGGCGATGACCTCGTCCACGCGGGGCATCAGCTCGACGGCGCGTGCCATCCCCAACACGGCGTTGAGTTCGTCGACCTCGCCGTAGGCGTCGACCCGGGCATCGTCCTTCTCCACGCGGCCCCCGCCGAACAGGCCCGTTTGTCCATCGTCGCCGGTGCGCGTGTAGATCTTGATCGTCATGTGGGGCAAGATAACTCGCCTCGTTAGCTTTGACCGATGCAGACTCACGACCTCGTCGACATCACCATCATTGGCGGGGGCCCCACGGGCCTCTTCGCGCGATTCTACGCAGGGATGCGCGGCGTGACCGCCCAGATTGTCGATGCCTTGCCGCAGCTGGGTGGCCAGCTGACGGCCCTGTACCCCGAGAAGTACATCTTTGATGTGGCCGGCTTCTCCAAGGTCCTTGCCAAGGACCTCGTCCGAGGGCTGGTGGAGCAGTCGAGCCAGTTCGGCGGCCGGGAGCATCTGGGCCATCGTCTGGTAGGGCTCGAGGAACGCGATGGACACTTCGTGCTGCGCAGCGAGACGGCGGAATTCCCGACGCGAGCCATAGTGATCGCGGCCGGGATCGGGGCTTTTGCCCCCCGCCGGCTGCCCCAAGCCTGCGCGGAGCCCTGGTACGGCCGGGGGATTCACGATGCCGTCACGTCGCCGGAAGACTATCGTGGCAAGCGCGTGATGATCATTGGCGGCGGTGATTCGGCCTTCGATTGGGCCCACCAGCTAAATGGCATCGCCGCCCGGGTCTCCCTGATGCATCGCAGCGATCGGTTCCGGGCCCACGGCGCGACGGTGGCTGAGGTCCAGGCGGCGGTGGCCCGCGGGGAGACCGACGTGTTCACCTTCCACGAACTCCACGACGTGATCGCCGACGGCGATCGCCTGGGCGGACTGGTCATCCGGGACACGAAGGCGAAGACGACGCGGGAGCTTGGCTGCGATGTGGTGCTCCCGATGCTCGGCTACGTGAGCGACCTCGGGGAGTTGGTGCAGTGGGGGCTCCGCATCGAGAAGGACGAGATCATCGTGAACTCCCAGATGGAGGCGGGTCGGGCGGGCGTGTATGCCGCCGGCGACGTGACGACCTATCCCGGGAAGCTGAAGCTCATCGCCGCCGGCTTTGGGGAAGCCGCCACCGCGGTGAACCAGGCCGTGCACTGGATCTATCCCGAAAAGAAGGTGGCGCCGGGCCACAGCTCGAACATGCAGATTTTCGGGCAAAACGCTGACTAACGGGTCTTCGGGGGACCAGAAGGAGTCCCCCGGGGCGGCGCTTCGGGTCCCCGCTTGGGCTCGGCGAGCCCTGGGTGAATGTGATTCCCGTCACCCTGCAACCTGTTGCCGTTGACAGGGTATTCGGCAAGCGGCGAAATTCTTGTGGCGCTTCACTTTACACGCCGCCATGTGCCCTGACTCGTGAGCTATCTGCTCGTCGCGGACGACAATGAAGACATGCGGCTGATGCTCCGCGACCTGTTCCGGGCGTCGGGGCATGAGGTCGCGGTCGCTTGCGACGGGCTGGAAGTCCTCGCGGCGCTGAAAGAGCGGGAGCCGGACCTGGTGGTGCTCGACAACTCGATGCCCAACATGACCGGTCTCGAGGTGTGTCGGCGCATCAAGGAAAACCCGTTCACGGCGCGCATCCCGGTGCTGATGCTCACGGCCCAGAGCGGCGTGGAGAACAAGGTCGAGGGGTTCACCGCGGGTGCCGACGAGTATCTGGCGAAGCCGTTCGATCCGCGGGAGTTGCGGGCGCGGGTGCAGGCGCTGCTGCGCCTGGTGCAGCGCGAGGGGGACCGGAACCCTACAAGTCAACTGCCGGGCGGGCGCGCCATCGATGCCGAGATCATGCGTCGGGTCGATCGCGGGGAGTCGTTCGCGGTGTGTTACCTCGACCTGGACAACTTCAAGCCGTTTGCCGACACCTTTGGTTTCGCCATCGCCGACGAGGTGATTCGCGGGCTGGGCGCGGCGATCCGCCAGGTGTCGACCGAGGTCAACGGGCCGGCCAACCGCGACTTCGTGGGGCATATCGGGGGTGACGACTTCATCATTGTCACGCAGCGCGAACGCGCGCGGCAGTTCACGGAGATGTGCGCGGTGCGCTGCCGGGATGTTGTCGCGCGTGCGGTGGGTGGGGACGCGGCCGAACGCGGGACCTACCTGGGGCCAGATCGTGACGGGCACCAGCGGGAGTTTCCACTGGCCAGTGTGTCGGCCGCCGTCATGAGCGTGACGCCGGAGAACTGGGTCAGTCTGGGGAACCTCGGGCAACGGGCGGCGGAGGCCAAGCGCGGCGCGAAGCAGCAAGGGCCGGGCGGGTTACTCTTCGAAGAGGGCTAGGCGATGCGGCGCTGCCTCCGGCCGGTTCTCTGGGTGGCCGGGATCTTCCTGGCCGCCCCGCTGGCCGCGCAGCAGGTGGAATGCGATGGCCGTCTGCCCGAGGTGCGTCGCCTGGCGTTCGACGGCAACACCGCCTATCGCGACGACCAGCTGGCCCTGCGGATCGTGACGTCGCCGTCTGGCGTCGTGCGACGCCTGCTGCGCGTGGTTGGTCAGCGCTGGTGCTACGATTCCACGGTGACCAAGGTCGTCGACGTGGTGCGCCTGCTCTACTTCTACGACCAGCGGGGCTTTCGTGGGACGAAGGTGGAGGCCGAGGTGACCGAACTGGGCGGCAACGCAGTGGCCGTGCGGTACCGCATTGCGGAAGGACGGCCCGTCGTGGTGGAGTCACTCACGGTCAACGGGCTCGACGCCGTGGCGGATGGCGGGCGCCTGGGGCGCGCCCTGCCGTTGCAGACCGGGGACCGGATGGATCGCGAGCGCCTGGGGGCGATGCGGGACACGTTGACCCGACGGCTGCGGAACACCGGGTATCCGGTGGCGGAGGTCTTCCAGAACATCGATACGGACACGGCGAACCTGCGGGCGCGCGTCTGGTACGATGTCGTGCCCGGGCCGCGGATGCGGCTGGATCATATCCCGGTGAGCGTGGAGAAGGCGCGTGGGGTCCGTGGGGGCATCGGGGTGCACCCCGGGCGGGTGCGTGCGACGTTGGGGATCGACTCCGGGGACGTGTTCAGTGAGCGCAACCTCGAGGGGGTCAAGCGCGGGTTGCAGCTCACGGAGGCCTACCAGCACGTGGACGTGTCCGTGGACACCGCCAGCCTGAGCGATGAGGTCGACTCGCTCGTCACCGTGCGCGTGAACCTGGTGGAGGGCGAGCTGCATGGTGCGCGAGGTTCGGTGGGATGGGGGAACTACGATTGCATGCGTGCACAGGGCAACCTGAGCACGGTGAACTTTCTCGGTGGCTTGCGCCGCGTGGACGTGACCACGCGGGTGTCGCGGATCAAGCCGTGTGCGCCAGATGTCGCGAGGGACTTCATCTCGGGGGGCGACACGACGCTCAACTACTACGTGGGGGCGACGTACACCCAGCCTCCCTCTGTTCGGGCGCCGGGTCTTCCCGGCGTTCACGCTGTACAGCGAGCGACGCTCGGAATACACGGCCTTCCTCAAGGACACGCCAATCGGAGCGAACGCGTCGGTGCAGGTGGGTGGTCGCGTTCCCGTTGCCCTGAGTTACCAGCTCGAGCGTGGTGCCACGCGCGCATCGTCCGCCTATTTCTGCAGCCTGTTCAGCGTCTGTGACCCGGAGACGATCAACTTCCTGCAACGCGATCGCCGGGCGGCGACCGTAGGTTTCAGCGCGGCCAAGTCGACAGCGAATGACGCGGCGGATCCCACGCGCGGCTCATTGCTGCGTGTGGAACTACGCCACGCATCTCCCGGCGTCGGCTCGGATCGCTTTGTCGAGTTCACACGCGGCACCGTCGAGGCGGTGCGATACCTCACCTTCCCGGGCGATGGTCGCCTGGTCCTGCGCGCGCGCGCTGGCCGCGTGTTTTCGGAGCAGCGGATCGGCGACACACAGCGCTTCATCCCGCCGCAGGAACGACTGTATGCCGGCGGGCCGACCTCGGTGCGGGGATTTCTCCCGAACCAGCTCGGTTCCCTGGTGTACCGCGTGGATGCAAGTGCGATCACCGAGGTCCACGAGAACGGCAACCTGTATTACCGGTACAACCCCGCAGTGAAGCGGCTGGTACCGGACCAGCCGACCGGAGGTGACAACGTCATCGTGCTTAATGCGGAGGCACGTTTGCGGAGTCCCGTGTACCCCGAACTGCTGCAGTGGGCCGTCTTCGTGGACGCCGGGCAGGTGTGGAACACGCGCAGCGCGGACCTGAAGACTGCACTACGTGGACTGAAGACGACCCCTGGTATCGGCCTGCGCGCTTTCACACCGATCGGCCCCGTCCGCATCGACATTGGCCTCGCGCCCCGCAAGCTCCCGGCCGGCCCGATGTACTTCAGCGACGCACGAGCCCAGCGTGACGGTGTCCCCAACCCGGACATCGGTCAGGTGTACTGCGTCAGTCCGGGCAACCAACTGCCGATTACGCGCGGGGAGGGCGGAGAATTGGGCCAGAGCGCGGGGGTGTGTCCGTCGTCCTTCCGGCCGGATGCCCTGTCCGGCCGGGGGCGGATCCGCATCAACTTCGCGATCGGGCAGGCGTTTTAGCATGTCCCTGCGCCGCAACGTCGTCTGGTTGAGCGCCGGGTTGCTTTTCCTGCTTGGGGGCGGGGCGCTGGGGAGTGTCGTGATGGCGACACGCACCGCGTGGGGACGGGAAAAAGTGCGTGGGTACGTCGAGTCGTTCCTCAATACGAAGGTGAAGGGTGGGAAGTGGCATCTCGGTCGCATCAGTGGATCGCTCTTCACCGACATCACGATCGACACCTTTGACCTGCGCGAGCCGAACGATTCGCTGTTCATCGCGACGGGGCCGCTCACGGTCCGGTTCTCCCCTCGTGACTTGTGGGATCGCCGGATCCTGATCCAGTCGGTGACGATCCAACGACCGGTCGTCCACATCCGGCAGGATTCCCTCAAGATCTGGAACTACCGCAAGGTGTTCCCGTCCGGGCCCCCAGGCCCGCCGCGCACGACCCGAACGCTCGGCGACTTCATCGCGGTGTACAACGCGGAAGTGCAGGGCGGGGAGTTCCACCTCACGCAGCCGTGGCGTGCGGCCGATTCGTTGCGCGGGGCGCGCCTTGATAGCGCGGTGGCCTATGCGCTGGGCCGACCGGACAAGATGATTCGTCGCGTCGGGTCACACTTCGTGCAGACGCGCAGCTGGCGCGAGGGGCGCGCCGTGATTCCCTGGGCGCGGATCGCCGACCCGGACACCGCCGGACGGTTCTTTGATGTCGCGCGGCTCGATGCGGCCGGCTTCGATCCGCCTATCGACGTGCGGAACGCGGCGGGCACGGTGCGCATCGTGAAGGACTCGCTGTGGGCCGACTTTTCGCGCTTTGAGTTGCCGCGGTCGCGCGGGGCCGCGGAAGGGAAGGTGGTGTGGGGCAGTGATCTCCCGACGCGGTATGACCTCCGCATCCGCGGGGATTCGGTGTCGATGTCGGATGTCGCGTGGATCTATCCCACGCTGCCGACGACCGGCGGAGGCAAGATGAACCTGCAGATCCGCAACGAGCGCGACCTGCGGGTGATCGACTATGCCCTCTCCGACATGGATGTGCGCACCGTGGGGTCGCGCCTCCGGGGCAACATGACGTTCGGCGTCGGCGGCGAGGTGCTCATCGTGAAGGACGTCGCGATGCGCGCCGAGCCGATCGACTGGGAACTCATCGAGGACCTGACGGGTGAGCCGTTGCCCTACCCGTGGAAGGGACAGATCACGGCGACGCTGCAGGCGAGCGGCGGGCCCGTGAACGCCTGGCGGCTGGAGCAGGGCGAGTTTTCCATGGTGGACGCGAATGTCCCGGGCGCGACGGCGCGCGGCCGGGCCCGGGGGGAGATCGACATGCTCTTCCCGGCCTTCACCAGGTTCCATGGCCTCCAGGTGGAGCTGGATCATTTCGACCTGGCGACCATCCAGTTCCTCAACCCACTCTTCCCGCGCCTCGACGGGACCATCCACGGCACGGCTTCGCTGGACTCGGTGTGGACGGACGTGCGGTTCCGCAACGCGGACATTACCCACCGATTCCTCGACGAACCGGCCAGCCGGTTCACGGGCTCCGGGCGCGTCACCCTGGGCGAGACGTTCCTGACGTACGACCTCGCGATGGCGGCCGAGCCGCTGGAGTTGAACACCATCGCCAAGGCGTGGCCGGAACTGTTGCTCGAGTATCGGGGCACGTTGCGTGGACCGGTGCGGCTCCAGGGAACGGCCGAGGACCTCGCGGTGGCGACGTCGATGACCGGTGGCCCCGGCGCCTTCACCTGGGATGGTCGCGTCGACATCGATTCCGTCGGCGGCTACGGGTACCACGGGACGCTGCAATTCGCCAATGGGAACCTGCGGGCGCTGTACGACACGGCGGCCTATCCGGTGACGGCGCTCAACGGGACGGCCGTGGTCGACATCGTCGGCGACTCGTTGCTGAACTTCCGCGGGCCGGTCGCTGTGGACCTCGAGCGATCGTGGATCGACAGCACCCGTGTGTACGACGGGGCGCGGATGCGGCTCCGGTTCCTCGACGGCCTGGTCAAGGTGGACTCGCTCTGGGCCGAGACGGCGGCCGGGACGATGGTCGGCCGTGGCGGGATCGGCCTGCGCCCGGAGCACACGGATTCCCTGGTCCTGGATGTGCGGGGAGATTCGTTAGGCGCCCTGCGGCCCTACCTCCTGCGGGTTGCCCCGGACAGTGCGGCCCGGGCCGCGATCGAGGCGGACTCGCTCCTCGGGGTGATCGACGGTCGGCTGACGCTCTCCGGGTCGATCGACACGCTGGCCGTGCGTGGAACCCTTGATGCTCGCGACCTGCAAGCCTACGCCAGTGCCGCTGGCAGGGCCCGTGTGCAATTTGACCTCGCGGAGGTGACGTCCGACCGGATGCGCGGACGTGCATCGATCACCGGGGATTCGCTCAGCGCCGGCACCGTGCGGTTTGCCAACGCGTCCCTCGACCTGGATGTCCAGCGCGCCGACAGTGCCGGCGTGCACGTGATGGCGGCGTCAACGACGGGACAGACGGTGGATGCCCGTGGCACGTGGCGCGCCATGGGCGACACCACGTCGCTGGCGCTGAACGACGCCCGGTTGGGCTTTGAGGATCATGACTGGCGACTGGCGCGCGCGGGCGCCATCCGGGTGTGGCCGGACGCCTTTGCGGTCGACTCGATCATCATGCGCGGCAGTCGCGGGGGGCGCGTGCTCGTACACGGGGTCGCCAGCGGCACGCAGGCAGTGGAGATGCTGGCGCAGGGTGACTCTCTCGCCTTGGAGGACCTGGCGGCGCTCGCCCAGGCGAAAGTCCCCATCGCGGGTGCCTTGTCCTTCGAGGCGCGCTTCACCGGGGCGCGGGACAATCCCGACTTGGCCCTGACCGGCCGCCTGACGAGCACGAAGGTTGGACAGGTGACGTTGTCGGAAACGGCGATCAGCGGCCGCGGCAGCAACCGGCGCTTTGTCGGCGGGTTGACCATCCTCAAGGGCGACACCGCGGTCCTGAACATTGCGGCCAACCTGCCCGTGGACCTCGCGCTGGCGTCGCGCTCCACGCGCGTACTCGACGACACCCTGCGGGTCTCGGCCATCTCGAACGACCTCGACCTCAAGCTGGTGGAATCGTTCACTCCGGCGCTTTCGGACGCCCGGGGCCGACTCCAGGCCAACATGTCAGTGGCCGGACGGCGCGGTCGCGAGACCCTCGAAGGGTTCCTTCGGGTGGACAGCGGCGCCACGGTGGTCAACGACCTGGGCTTGTCCCTGAAGGACATCGCCGTCGACCTACGGGCGGTGCGCGACACGCTACGGTTCGAGCGCTTTCGCGTGGTGAGTGGCGAGGGGGCGCGCAATGCCCTCACCCTGGGCGGGTTCATCGCGATCAATCGGTGGGATGATCCCTCGTTCGATCTCTCGCTCAACGCAACGGAATTTCACGCGATCAACCGACGCCGGACCGGTGACCTCACGGTCAGCGCCGGGCTCCGGTTCTCGGGGCGCGAAAGCGCCTCGCAGCTCACCGGATCGATCACCGTGAATCGCGGGTATGTGGCGATCCCGGTGTTGTCGACCAAGGAAGTTGTCTCCCTCAATGATGCGTCCTTTGCGTCGATCATCGACACGACGCTGGAGGCGAATCGTCGCATCCTGCCACGATTGCCCCGCCTCCTGCAGGGGATCGAAGCGCGCCAGGTGAGTGTCGCGATGGGGCCGGACGTCTGGCTGCGCAGCGCGGAAGCGAATATCAAGCTGGGCGGATCGGTGAACGTGATCCGCGCGGCGGGGCTGGCGACCAGCGGGACGCCGCAACTCGCCGTGGACGGCGCCCTGCGCACGGAGCGCGGGACCTTCAACGTGCGATTTGGCGACCTGCTGCAGCGCAACTTCATCGTCGAGGGCGGGGAGATCCGCTTCTTTGGGGATCCCGACTTCAACCCCACCCTGAACATCAACACGCTCTACACGGTGCGGCAGCGCAGCACCTTGTACAGCGATCGCAGCATCCGCATTCGCGCGAAGCTCGCGGGCACGCTCATCCAGCCACGCCTGGACTTCGAGAGCGCGGACTCGCTACAGGTCTCGCCGTCTGACCTGATCTCATACCTCATCAGCGGACGCCCAACGTCGGAGATCGGCGGCCTGGACGCGTACTACGTGCGCGATTTGCTGTTCACGAATCTGGGAGCGGCGCTGTCGGCGCGTTTCTCAGGCCAGTACTTCGACTACGTACAGCTCCAGTCGCTGGCGGGCCGCGACGCGACAGCGACGAGCAACAACAACCTCATCGCCGACCTCGGCATCGCCGGGCTCGCGGGCACCACCGTGGGCGCCGGCAAACAGCTGACAGACCGCATCTTTGTCAGTCTCACCACCGGGCTCTGTCCGCTGCAGACTTTCGTGAGCCAGGCCTCGAACAACACGAACCTCGCGGACCTCGTCGGCGGCTCCCTCGAGATCGCCATTCGCAGCGGGCTCGGCATTTCCGTGAGCCGGGAACCGCCGCTGGCGGCCGTCCTGTGCACCCAGCAAACCAACGGTTTTGCGGCGAATCGCGGCTCCCAGCTCTCCATTGACCTCTTCCGGTCGTGGCGATGGTAGGCGAGCGTCAGGACATGCCGGCGATGCGCAGGGATCCATGACGACCCCTACCCGATCGATTACCCCAGCCCGCGGGCTGGACGAGGCGACACTTGCCGCGCTGGCGGGTCTCGAACCGGCGCATGCGGACCGGCTCCGGGCCCTCGTGCGCACCGGTGATCGCAGGGGGGCGGCGCTCGCCGGAGTGCAACAGCTGGTAATGGCCCTCGCCCGCGCGACCGATGAAGAGGTGATCCTCGACGAGGTCGCTCGCGGGGCGCAGCGGATCCTCGGCGTGCGCGGCGTCCTCGTCCTGGACTTCGACGAACCTGATCGGCGCGTAACGGTGCGGCGACGCCTCGGCGACGACGCGATCGGCTTCGAGCTGCCGGCTGGCGACGGTGGGGACGCCCTCACGGAAACCTGGCGCACCGGGACGCCGCTCCTGCTGCGTCGCGAAAGCCCGCCCGAGGCGGTGCTGCTCGACGCGACCTGGCAACGGGATCCTCCTCTCGAGGGGATGCTCCTGTTGCCCATGGTGCACGGGCGAAAGCTCTTCGGCGCCCTCGTCGGGTGGAGTGATGAGGCGGGGATCCTCGACGAGGAAGCGCGCGAGATCGGGACGACCCTCGCTGTGGTGGCGGGCACCGCGATCAACAACGCGCGCCTGCACATGGAGAGTGAACGCGAGCGCCGGCAGAGTGATGCCATGGCCGAGGTTGCGCGCGCGGTGGGTGAGTCCCTTAAGGTGACCGAGGTGCAACGACTGATCCTGCGGCACGCGATGGCGTTGCTGCGGGCGGCGGGGGCGTGTACCGCGCTTCGGGATGGCGATTACCTCTACGTGCAGAGTGCAGCCGGCATCGCGGATGTCTTTACCGGGGTGGTGGTGCCCGTGCAGGGGAGCCTCATGGGGCAGGTGGTCCTGTCGGGTGCGACGGCGATCAGCAACGACGTGACCGCGGATCCGGGGGCGTATCACCGCAATCTGCAGCTCGTCGATGTCCGCCGGGCCGTGATCGCGCCACTTCGGACGGCCCGAGGCATCATCGGGGTGCTGGCCCTGTTCAATCGCGACGAGGCCTTCCACGAGGGGGATGCGCGCATCCTGCAGCGACTCGCGGACCAGGTGGCGGTGGCGATCGTCAACGCGCGGCTGTTCGCCGAGATCCAGGAGGCGACGCGCGAGTGGTCGTCGATCTTCGATGCCATCGGGGTGGGGATGGTGGTGGTCAACGAGGAGGGACGCGTGCTGCGCTGCAACGTGCGCGCGCGACAACTGACGGGTGACGAGACCACGTTCGGGTTGATCGGGCGGTCCTTCTACGCTGCGGTCCTGGGGCTCCCGCATGCACCGGCCAACGATCCGTTGCGTGCGGCCATCGAGGAAGGTGCGCGCGGGCGCGCCCGCTGCCGCCACGCCAGCGGCGAACTCGAGGTCGACATCATCGCGATGCCCCACCCGGACGGTGGGGCGGTCGTCACGTTCGATCCGGTGGAGTCGCCGACCCATGGGTGACCTGCTGATCGTTGACGACGAGGAAATCCTCGCGCAGTCGTACGCGCGATGGTTCACGCGTGGGGGGCACGCGGTCCGGGTTGCCCACACCGGTGGCGAGGCGTTGCGGGCGTTCAGGGAACGGCGACCGGACGCCATCCTCCTCGACGTGAACCTGCCGGACATGTCCGGATTCGACGTGTTCGACGCGATACGCCCGGAGGACCCGGTCGTGGTCATGATCTCGGGGCATGCCGAGGTGCCCATGGCCGTGCAGGCCGTGCAGGGCGGGGCGGAGACCTTCCTGACCAAGCCAGTGGACCTCGCGCAATTGGGCGTGGTCGTGGACCGGGCCCTCGAGCGCGGACGGTCGCGTGAGCTGGCGCGCCGGGCCAACGCCCGCCGGGCGGCGTCGGGGCGCGTCGCGTTAGGTACCTCCCCGGCCATGGTCGACCTGGCGACCCAGGTGGAGCTGCTGGCCGCGGTGGAACGCACGCCGGTCCTCCTGGTCGGCGAGCCGGGCACAGGCAAGGGGCGTTTAGCAGGATGGATTCACGCGACCAGCACGCGCCGCGACGGCCCGTGGGTGGAGGCGTCGTGTACGCGGGCCCAGGCCGGGCCGCTGGAGGCGGAGTTGTTCGGTCGCGAGGGCGATGCCGGGCGGGCCGGTGTGGTGGAGGTGGCGAGCGGCGGGTCGCTCTTCCTTGACGAAGTCGGGGACCTGCCGTTGGCCCTCCAGCCACGCCTGCTATCCCTCCTCGAGGGCAACGCCATTCGACGGGTGGGGGGAACACGTGAGATCCCGGTGGATGTGCGCCTTATTGCCACGACGACCCATGACCTCGTGACGGAGGTGAACACCGGCCGCTTCCGGGAGGACCTCTACTACCGCGTAGCCGTCATGCCGTTGCGGCTGCCTCCGCTGCGCGATCGGTCGCGTGACGATCTGGTGGTGCTGGTGGACGGGGTCATTGCCGAGCTGACGCCGGCCCTTCCGCACGCGCCGCGCGACGTGGACCCAGCTGCCATGGACCGGTTGGTCTCGCACACCTGGCCAGGTAACCTCCGCGAACTCCGCAACGTCCTCGAACGCGCCATGCTGGTGAGCCGCGGGGCCGATGCCATCGCCGCGGACGCACTCCCTGCGGACCTCGCGCGCGGCGATGGAGCTGCGGACCCCGCTGCGCCGCGTCCGCTCGAGGAGATCGAACGCGAGCATATTGCCCGGGCCCTGCGTTACCACGCAGACAACCGCTCGCATACCGCCCTGGCGTTGGGGATCTCTCGCGCCACGCTCATCAAGAAGATCCGGCACTACGGGCTTGGTGCGCGGAACGCACCGCCGTCACGAGGGAGGAACACATGACCGAACTCAAGGAACACGATGCGATGGTGTGCCGCGCGTGCGGCAACGAGGAGCGCGCGTCGGAGGGATATCCCTGCACCGGGTGCGGCACCTTCATCTGCGTGATCTGCAACATGAAGGGAATCACCATGTGCAAGACCTGCAGCGCGGCTTCCCCAATTGCCGGGCAGCCCTCGTGAAGAGCCTGTTCCAACCTGCGGGCGTCGACTTTGCTCCTTTAGGCATCGTCATCGGCCACGCGACCGACCCCTCGGGGGTGACGGGGGCCACGGTGATTCGGCGCGCGGCCGGGGCGATGCGCTGCGGCGGGGTGCAGCTCGGCCGCGCCACCGCGTCGCGGGAGTTCGCCATCGCCGATCCGCAGCACTCCACGGATCGGGTGGATGCGATCCTCCTCACCGGGGGATCGGCCTATGGCCTCGATGCGGCGGCCGGCGTGATGCGCTGGATGGAGGAACACCAGCGCGGGTTCCCGATCGCCGGTGGCGTGGTCCCCATCGTGCCTGCCGCCGCCATCTTCGACCTTGGCATGATGGGTCCGTTCAGCACGCGACCGACGCCCGACGTAGCCTACGCGGCGTGTGCAGCTGGTGTCACGACGCCGGCCGAGGGGAGCGTGGGCGCCGGGACGCGGGCGAGCGTTGGCAAGGTCGCTGGCGCGGCACGCGCCATGAAGGGCGGCTTTGGTGCCTGGGTGGTGCGCAGCGGGGACATCGTCGTGGGGGCTGCGGTCGTCACCAACGCGGTGGGCGACGTTCGCGACGCGAGTGGCCGCATCATCGCCGGGGCACGAGGCGATGGTGGCCGCTTCCTGGACGCTACCACCGTCCTGACGTCAGGTGGGCCGCGTCGTGGCGACGATGCGCCAGCGGGAATGAACACGACGATCGGTGCCGTCATGACCAATGTCCTCCTGTCCCGCGCCGACCTGCAGCAATTGGCCCGCGCCGCGACCGCCGCCTGGTTCAAGCGCATCACACCGTGTGCCACGCAATTCGACGGGGATACGCTCTTCGCGCTCGGCCCCATGGAGGGAATCACGGCGTCACTCGTGGCCGTCGAGGTGCTCGCCGTCCAGGCCATGGAGATGGCCGTCGAGCGCAGCGTGCGGTTTGCCCGCGGGCGTGACGGCGTTCCCGGTCTGGCTGATCCCGCCGTGTCGCGCGAGAAGTAGCGCTAGGAGACCATCCCCCCTGCGGTCGGGGGGGCCACAAAGGCCGGTGGGGTGGTGCGAACGTGGAGCGGGATCTCGCCGCGCTGCTGCCCGTTCACGAACACCCGCATCGCGTAGGCACCGGCCAGGTCGAGTGGAAGGTCGATGGACGCCAGGAGGGGGATGTCGATCTCACTGACTCCCGGTGGGGCCGGCGTCAACTCCACCTGCCCATCCGAGGCCCACAGCTCGACCCCGCCCGGGTTGATCCAGCGTAGCGAGACCTGGTGCGTACCTGCGTCCTGGGGGGTCCCCTTGAAGCGGACGATCAGGTGCGCGCGAGGATGGACAGCCGGTAACCCACCGACCTGCACCGCGTCAAAGACGCCGAGGATGTTCAGCTTCCCTTCCTGGGAGATGTTCGCGCCGTCGGCGAACATGGCAAATGAGACGACCATGGGCGCAAGATAGTCGTGTGGGTGCAGTCCGGCGCGGGCGCCGTCTACCTTTCGCCCATGTCAGTCCGGACGGAAACGGCAGGTCAGGTGCTGGTGGCACCGGGGCGGGGAGACGAGGTGCGTTGGCACACGGACGTCCTTCTCCTCCTCATGGCCCTCATGTGGGGCCTGAATTTCAGCGTCCTCAAGTTCACCTCGGCGTTCATGGGCGGGCTCGCCATCAACGCCATCCGCATTCCCCTGGCGGCCTTCGCGCAGCTCGGGATCGCGGCGGGCCGCGACATGACCCGCCCGGACCCGCGAGAGGCCAGGGCGCTGGTGCTGCTGGGCATGCTCGGCAACGGCGTCTACCAGGTCTTTTTCATCCTGGGGCTCATGCGATCCAGCGTGGCGACGGCGGCCCTCCTGATCGCCGCGAGCCCGGCATTCGTCGCCATCGTCGGACGCCTCGAGAAGTCGGAGTTCCTCAACGGCCGTCAATGGCTCGGCGTGGCGCTGCAGATTGTTGGGTGTGGCACCGTCGCGTTAGGCGCCGTGCGCAACCGGGCGGTGGGAAGTGACAGCATCCTCGGCGTCGTCTTCCTCTGGTCGGCGGCGTTGTCCTGGGCGTTGTATGCCACGCGGGTCAAGCAGTACTCGCACCACGTGGAGCCGTGGTATCTCGGCGGGTACACGATGTTGGGCGGGGCGATCGTCGCCGTGGCGGTGGGGATTCCCGCGTTGATGCTCGTCGACTGGGGGGCGTTGCCGGTGATCGCCTGGGGGGCGCTGGGTTACTCCTCGTTGATCGCGATGGTGGTCGCCTACCTCTTTTACTATCGGGGCCTGCGCGTCCTCGGCCCGACCCGCACGTCGATGTACTCGAACCTGCAGCCTATCGTGGCCATTGCCGTCGCCTGGGCGTTCCTGCGGGAGCGGCCGACGGCAGCCCAGTTGATGGGCGCCACGCTGATCGTCGGCGGACTCCTGCTCGCCCGATCCGACGCCGAACCTGCCGAAGCCTGATGAAACTCATCCTGTTTGATATCGACGGCACCTTGCTGTGGACCTCCGGCGCTGGGCGCCGCGCGATGGAGGCCGCGCTGGTCACGCATTTTGGCCACGCAGGGGCCCCGGGGTACCGATACGATGGCAAGACCGACATCCAGATTGTGCGCGAGTCGATGCGGGAGGCCGGGGTCGAGGATGCCACCATTAGTGCGCGAATGAACGATGTACTCGCGATGTACCTCGAGCGACTGGGCGTGGAGATCGAGGCTCCGCATACCACCATGCACCGATATGATGGGGTGATGGAGTTGCTCGACGCCCTCGAGGCGCGCGCGGATCGCGTCACGGGGCTCCTCACCGGCAACATTGTGGAAGGGGCCAACCGGAAGTTGCGGGCGGTCGGGGTTGCGCCTGAACGCTTCCGCCTCGGCGCGTTTGGCTCCGACCACGAGCACCGTCACGAACTGCCCGCGATTGCCGTGCGCCGCGCACACGAGACACTGGGACTCGCCTTTGAGGGATCCCGCGTCGTCATTATCGGCGACACGCCCGCGGACATTCACTGTGGACGCGGCATCGGGGCTCGGGCGATTGGCGTCGCCACCGGACACTACACCGTGGAAGATCTGGCGGCGCACGACCCGGCGGCCGTCTTGCCCTCGCTTGGAGATACGGCCGCGGTCCTGCGCGCCATCGACAATGCGTGAGATTGAGCTGAAGGGAGTCGTGCCAGACGCCGACGCGGTGCAACGCGCGCTGGTGGCCGCCGGGGCCAGGTGCACCTTCACGGGGGGCCTCGTCGACTGGCGATACGATCTTCCGGATCGCCGTCTTCGCACGCGCGATGAGGTCCTGCGCCTCCGCGTGACTCGTCCCACCAATGGGGCCGAATGCGCTCGACTCGACTTCAAGGGGCCGACCTCATATCCGGGTGGTTTCAAGGTGCGGGAGGAGATCGGCACGGACGTGCAGGACGCGAAGACGTTGCATGCGATCCTGGTCGGGCTGGGGTACGTGGTCTCGCGGGAGATCGAGCGGGAGGTGGAGGTCTATGAATGGGACGGCGTGGTCGTGCGCCTCGAGCGGTATCCGCGCATGGACCTGCTCGCCGAGGTTGAGGGCGATCCCGATGGCATCGAACGGGCGATCCTGTGCATGGGGCTCGACCGCGCGTCGTTCACCGTGGAGCGGCTCTCGGACTTCGCGCGACGCTTTGAGGTCCGAACCGGACAGCGCGCCGCACTTTCCGCTCGCGAGTTGGCGGGCGACTACCGGTTCCGGTTGGATGACGCCTGAGCCGGCCCCCCTGCTGGTCGTGCACGGCCTGACGATCGGCGGACGTTGGGCAGGCCGCGCGCTGGACGGTATCGGCGGACTGGTGATCGAGCGTGTTGACGGAAAGGTGGCGACCGAGCACGCGCGGGTCAGCGTCAGCTGGCGTTCGCTCGCCGACGCAACCCTGGAGCGAGGGACGCTGACCCTGTACCAGGGGGGGGACGTCGTGGTCTTCACCGGGTCGCCCGAGTTGCCCCGGGCGTGGGGAATGATTGTTGAGCGAGCATGCCCCATGCCGGAATTCGCCCGCGGGCTGCGCACGTTAGGCAGGCGCGGCTCCGACGAGGCGTTGGAAAGCCGATTCTTCGGGCCGTTGCTCGCGGCGCGCCGCCGCGTGGCGAATCCCGATGCCGTCGAGCGCCGCGTCGCCCAATTCGACACCAACGCCCTCGCCGATCGCTGGCGGGCCGAGATGGAACAGCTGGCCGCCGGGCGGTTTGCCGCGGACGCTCCGCGGCGGCGCGCGCTTGCCGCCCACCTCGAGGAGGCGATCGAGCCGTGCCTCGCGGCGCTCGAGCATCTTGCCAGCGCCGGGGACGCGGTGTTCGCCGCTCCCGCGGGGACGCGCTTCGATGCGTGGCGCCGGTGGACTGGCCAGCTCCGCCGTGTGTTCATTGAAGCCGACCGCGCGTGGCATCACGTCTCACTGCACCTCTCATGATCCTGGGAATCGGCGTGGATATCGTGGACCACCAGCGGGTGCGCGACATGCTCGCCCGGCGCGGGACCGAGGCGCTGATGGCGAGGCTCCTGACGCCATCGGAAGCGGCATACTGCCAGCGTATGTTCGATCCGGCTCCGCACATCGCCGTCCGGCTCGCGGCCAAGGAAGCCACGTTCAAGGCACTGGCGGGCTCCTTTGAGGCCCGGGCGATAGGATGGCAGGAGATGGAGGTCGTACACGACGAGCATCGTCGGCCATTGCTTCGGCTTTCAGGCCGTGCGGCGGTCAGGGCGGCCGAATTGGGGGTCGTGAGCACGCATCTCTCGATGACGCATGGAGATACGTCTGCCGTGGCCACGGTGGTTGTGGAGGGTGGCTAGCCCTTTTCCGGAGACCCGATAAATTCTGTCGGGTTAATTTCTTCGCCCCCGAAACGCCGCTTCCTGATGGGTCGGAATCTCTCCATACGCGCCGCCGTTGCCTGGATTCTGCTGGGGGCGGTCGTGCCACCGCAGGCCGCCGCGCAGGAACGCCCAGCGAAGCGCCTGGCGATGATCGTGAGCGTGGCGATGACCGAGTATGGGCTGGCGGTGGATGACCAGCGCCGCGTGGTCAACGACATCGAGTACGAGGAGGCGGTGACCTTCCTTGCGGATGCCCGCGACGTGGCGGCTCGGCTCAGTGGCGATCGCGCGCCGCAGATCCGTTCCCTGCTGGACTCGATGGCGGCGGGAGTCGGGCGAAAGGAGCCACCAGCCGTCGTGCTCGCGCTCCATGCGCAGGTGATCCAGGCGATGGGAGCAGATGCGGCGCTCGACATGCCCACGCGCCGCCTCGACCCCCTTGAGGGACAGCGGATCTACGAGACCAGTTGCGCGAGCTGCCACGGATCGCGGGGGATGGGCGATGGGCCGCAGGCGCGGGCGCTGACCCCCCCGCCGCCAGCGCTGGCGGACGCGGACCAGATGGCCACCGTGACCCCGGCGATGATGTACAACATCATCTCGGTAGGTGTCGTCGGCACCAGCATGGCCGGCTGGGCGGGCACACTCACGCCGGACCAGCGGTGGAATGTCATCGCCTATCTCAACAGCTTGCGGGCGCCGCAGCCCACGGCACCGGGCGAAGGACTGTACTTGCAGCGGTGCGCGGGGTGTCACGGCGTGACCGGGATGTCCGATGGTGACCTGACGCGCGCCTTGTCCCGACTGCCTGCGGAGCTGTCGAGTTTTGCCTGGCATGTCGACCGGAGTGATGCGCAGATTGGCGCCGTCATTCGGGAGGGGGTAAACGGGACGGCGATGCCGCCCGCCCGGGAGCTCTCGGCAACCGATGTCGCGCAGCTCGTGGCGCATGTGCGGCGGCTGGCGCTCGAGGATGTCCCGTCCCCGGTGGCCACGACGGACAGCACCGGAGGCGCGGCTGCAGCGCAGCGTGTGCTGGGCCTGCTTAACGATGCCCTGGGCGCCTTGCGCGCCGGCCGTCGCGCCGACGCCAACGATCGCGCTTTTGACAGCTATATCGCCTTCGAACCGCTCGAGACCGTGGCGCGCGCCCGCAATCCGGGGTTGGTCGCGTCGATGGAGCGCCAGTTTGCCGACTTCAAGGGTGCGGTGAAGGCGGGGGACACCCGCGGAGCAGAGCGGGCGCGGGACGCCGTGGAGGCCGGGATGCCCGGCATCCTTGAGTTGGTTCAACCCACCACGGGATTCTGGGGCAATTTCCTCCAGTCGTTCCTGATCATCCTGCGCGAGGGCTTCGAGGCGATCCTCGTGGTCGGGGCGGTGGTGACCTTTCTCGTGAAGACCGGCAACCGTCGGCGACTGCGCGCCGTCTGGTTGGGCGTCGGGGCCGCCCTCGTTGCCAGTGGGGTGACGGCGGTGATCCTCGCGACCGTGCTGCGCGCGTTGCCAGCGACGCGCGAGATTATCGAGGGGATCACGATGCTCGTGGCGGTCGCGGTCTTGTTCTCCGTCAGTTACTGGCTGATCTCCAAGGTAGAGGCCGCGAAGTGGCAGCAGTTCATCCGGGACAAGGTCAACGACGCGCTGCAGCATGGGGGTGGGCGTGCCCTCTCCGTCGTTGCCTTCCTGGCAGTGTATCGCGAGGGCGCCGAGACCGCGCTGTTCTACCAGGCCCTCCTGCGGGATGGGGCCGGGATGCCGATTGCGCTGGGGATCGTGGTGGGCGGGGCCGTGCTCGCCGTCGTCTTCACGCTGTTCTATCGCTACGGCGTGCGGCTGCCGCTCCGCCCGTTCTTTGCGGGCACGTCGGCCCTGCTCTACTACATGGCGTTTGTTTTCATGGGGAAGGGGATCCGCGAGCTGCAGGAGGGCAACATCGTCCCGATCACCGTCCTCCCTGGTTGGCCGCACGTAGAGGCGATGGGGATCTATCCCAGCGTGCAAACCCTGCTGGCCCAGCTGTTCCTCGTCGTGCTCTTTGTGCTGGCCCTGCTCAAGACCTTCTGGCCCAAGCGTTCCGTGAGCCTGCCGACGGTGCCCCAGCCCTCACCGGGCCCCGCGGTGATCGACGCCCGTGTGAAGGCCCTGGAAGAGAAGGTGCGGGAGATGGAGCAGACGATGGTGGTGGAGGAGCACCCGCAGGGCGCCGACTTCAGGCGGTAGCGGGGCTCGCAGCATAGATCCCCGGCTTGCCGGGTCCGGTGCGTGACCGAGCGGCCATGACGGCGACGCCAATCGCCATGATTGCGAGTCCGATGACCTGGGCGGCGGTGAGCGGGCCGAAGAATCGGTCGTCCTTCGCGCGGAAGAACTCGATCACGAATCGCTCCGCACCGGCCAGCACGCAGTAGACACCAAAGAGCCATCCTTCGGCGTGCTTGTGGTTCCGGAAGCGCCAAACGACAAGGAACATCAGGAAGCCGAGGAAGGTCTCGTACAGCTGCGTGGGATGTACCGCGAGGACGGTCTCCGGCGCCACGCCGTCCGGAATCGGGACGCCGAAGCTCCGGTTCATCTGGATCGCAGTGCTCGGCGGCGCACCCTGCGGGAACATCACGGCGAGTGGTCCGTCCCAGGGTCGCCCGTAGTCGTCGCCCACCGCCCAGCATCCGGTCCGCCCCACGGAATACCCCGCAGCGATGGCGATGCCCGCGACGTCAGCGAAACGCGGGAAGGAGAGCTTGCGACTGGTGATGAAGATCCAGTTGGCCAGGACGGCACCCATAAAGCCGCCCCAGAAGACGAACCCGGCGCGCGACAGCAGGTCGCTCCAGTCGCCGGTGACCACGGCGGAGTAGTAGACCTTTCCGCCAACGATGGTGCCGAGGATGGAGTAGATGATGATGTCCGGGATGGCGTCCGACTCCTTCTTGTGCCCCCGGCGGGTAAGCTCAACCTGGCAGATCACCTGCGAGATCGCGAAGGCCATGAAGACGGCGATCCCGAATCCGGTGAGCTTGAAACTCCCGTAGATCGGGATCTCGAACGGCAGGACAGTGTGAGGCATCGGGGCTCGGGAACGGCGGGTCGGGACAAGTTACAGGGGACGCCGGGTGAGGTGAACAGCGCGGGGTAACGGATGCGCGCGGAGCGAATGTGTGGCAGGCGGCAGGGACGACCTCGTCAGCGGCCGGTTCCCGTCAGGCCGGGAATGTCGCGCTGGGCATAGGCATTCAGGGTCCAGTTGTCAGCTTCCCCGCGATTCACGCGCCAGGCGCCGGCAGCGGCGATCATGGCGGCATTGTCCGTGGCGAGCCGGGCGGTTGGGGCAAAGACCCGCCCCCCGATGCGGTCCAGTTCGTGCGCCAAGGCGGTGACTAGTGTGCGATTGCATGCCACGCCACCGCCGAGCACCACGCGGGTCCGATCATGGGCCCGGCAGGCGCGCACGACCTTGGCGGTCAGGGTGTCGATGACCGCATCCTGGAAACCGCGGGCGAGGTGCGCGCGGTCAGCCTCGAGGTCGGGGGACGCCTCCACCGCGAGTCGTACGGCCGTCTTGAGGCCGCTGAAGGAGAGGTCGTAGTAGTCGATGTCTCCCGGTTGCTGGTCCCGGCGCAACATGGGCCGGGAGAAGCGGAACCTGGCGGGATCTCCGTCGCGCGCGAGCCGCTCGATATGTGGACCGCCGGGGTACGGAAGGCCGAGCAGCTTCCCCACCTTGTCGAAGGCCTCACCCGCCGCGTCGTCGCGCGTGCCACCCAGCCAGCGGTAGTCGCCCCAGGCGGGGACGTCCAGCAACATGGTGTGGCCGCCCGAGACCAGCAGCGCCGTGAACGGGGGGGTAGCGTCCGGGTGCTCGAGCGAGGTTGCAAACAGGTGCCCTTCCATGTGATGCACGCCGATGATGGGTCGCCCGCTCGCAGCGGCGAGCCCCTTGGCGTAACTCACCCCGACGAGCAGCGCGCCGACCAGCCCCGGGGCATGTGTCACGGCGATGGCATCGATCTCGCCGAGCGACGCGCCGGCTTCGGTGAGGGCGTGCGTGACGACGGGGACGATCGCGGTGAGGTGGGCGCGCGAGGCGATCTCCGGCACCACGCCCCCAAAGACCGAGTGGATGTCCTGCGAGAGGATGACGAGGGACCGTACCGTCCACTGCCCCGGCCCTCCCTCCACCACGCTGGCCGAGGTCTCGTCACACGACGTCTCGATCCCGAGGACGACGCTCACGGGCGCGGGGATGCGAGGAGTTGCTCGATGACCCCGTGGACCGCCGGGCTGTCCCAGTCCGCGGCGCCCTGCCGGATCATGCGCAGTCGCCCGTCGCGTGCGACGACGTAAGTCGCCGGGATGCCTCGGGTCTGGTAGTCCAACTCCACCTTGCCGCTGCCCTCGTGGAGGATCTCGAACGTGATGCCGCGTTCACGCACGAAGGCCGCCACCCGGTCGGCGAACGGCGGGTCGTCCACGGCGATGCCGACCACGTGCAACCCGCGGTCCCGGTAGCGCTCGTACAGGCGCTGGATGCTGGGCATCTCCGTGACGCAGGGGACGCACCAGGTCGCCCAGAGGTTGATGACGACGACCTCACCGCGGTAATCGGCGATCCCCTTGAGGCGATCTGGGCTGCCGAGGACCGCACCCGCAAAGTCTGGTGCGGGGGTTCCGGGAGCCACGCCGGTGTTCGCCGCTGAGCGCCATCCATACCAGGCACCGACACTGAGCAGCGCGAGCCCCAGGAGGACGAGGGGCACTCGCCGTGTCACGCGACCTCGCTGCACCGCGCGCGAAGGGCGGCGATTTCGGCCCGGGGATCGGCGGCGGCGAATACCGCATTGCCCGCCACAAAGGTGTCGGCGCCGGCCCGCCAGCACCGCGTAATGGTGTCGCGCGTGATGCCACCGTCTACCTCGATAGCGGCCGCTCGCCCGCGGGCGTTCAGCAAGGCCCGCGCCTGGGCGATCTTCTCGACGGACCGCTCGATGAACCGCTGCCCGCCGAATCCCGGGTTGACCGTCATCACCAGGAGGAGGTCAATGTCATCAACCACGTCCGCCAGTGTGGCGACCGGCGTCGATGGGTTGAGGGCGACCCCGGCCCGTGCCCCCAACTCGCGGATGCGGGCCAGCTGCCGATGCAGGTGGGGGGCCGCCTCCTGGTGGATCGTCAGTACGTCGGCTCCCGCCGACACGAAGTCCTGGAAGTACTTCTCCGGTTCGACCACCATCAGGTGGACATCCAGCGGCAGCGCGGTCAAGCGGCGCACGGTCTCGATCACCTTGGCCCCATACGTCAGGTTGGGGACAAAACAGCCATCCATGACGTCGATATGGATCCAGTCGGCGCCCCCCTCGACGCACATGGCGATCTCGTCGCCCAACCGCGCAAAGTCAGCACTGAGGATCGAGGGAGCGATACGCACGGTCATGGGCGGCCGACAATACGAAGGGTGATAGGCGTACTCGCGGTGACGGTGCTGCCGGCGGCCGGTGTCTGCGCGACCACGGTCCCGGCGGGCAATGTCGACGTCGAGTCGTACTCCAGCGGGGCGAGTTGAAGGCCGAGCTGTTCCAGCAGTCCACGCGCCGTCACCAGGTCGCGGCCCACGATATCGGGCAGGGACAGCTCAACAGGTCCGGCGCTAACCGTGACGGCGACGCGCGTGCCCCTGGGGACTGTATAGCCCACTGGGGGGGACGAGGCGAGGACCGTTCCCCGCGCGGTATCCGACGGCTGCTCGGTGGCCTCGCCTAACGCGAGTCCAGCATCGGTGAGGGCGCGGGTGGCGTCGTCACGGGACAAGCCCGACAGCGCGGGAATCACCACGCGATCGACCCCCTCGGAGACGTCCAGCACGACCGCGCTGCCGCGGTCCGCGGCCTCACCCGCCGCCGGCACCTGGGCGAGGACCGTGTTCTTCGGCGCATCGGCGGCCGGCCGCTCGCGGCCCAGCGTGGCGACCAGCCCCCCCGACGCCAGGCGGCGCTCCGCATCGGTGTACGACAGGCCGATGACCGTTGGGACCTGCACGCTGACTGGCGCGGCCCCGCCGCCGGGAAGCAAGAGGATCGCCATCGCAGCGAAGGCTACCAGGAACCCTGAGGCACCGGCGATCGCGTAGGGAAGCCAACGTCGGGCTCCGGCCGATCGCGCGCTCATGCGTCGACGCCCCGTCGCCTCAGGCGCGCGGCAAACGCGCCGTCCGTGCCGGCGAGGATGGGCAACACGTTCAGGTATCCGTCTCGCACGGTGTCCGCGGATACCGTGCCCGCGGTGGGGGGCTCCAGGACAAACGCGGGATGCGACTGCAGGAAGGCCGCCACCATCCCCTCGTTCTCCTCCCATTCGAGGGAGCACGTCGAATACACAAGGAGCCCACCGGGTCGCACGCAGCGGGACGCGGCCGCGAGGATCTCGCGTTGGGCGTCGCAGGTCACGGCGAGGTCAGACGGCTTGAGCCGCCACCGGGCATCGGGGTGGCGCCGGAAGGTGCCCGTTCCGCTGCATGGGGCGTCGACGAGGACGGCATCGACGGCCGCGACGGGAGGTTCCAGGGCATCCGCGACGACCCCGTAGATGTTGTCAATGTGTAGCCGCTTCACGTTGTCGCCCACACGGGCCAGGCGGGCGGGGGCGCGGTCCGCCGCGACGACGAGCCGGGCCGTGCGTGAGAGCGCGATCGCCTTGCCCCCGGGGGCCGCACAGAGGTCGAGGACGATCGCACCTGCCGGCACCGCCGCGTATAACGCGACCAGGGCAGCCGCAGGATCTTGCACGAAGAACGCCCCCTCGGAGAACCCGGGGAGGTCGGGGATCACACTGGCCCCCCGCACCTCCCATCCCTCCAGCGCAAACGGGGCCTGTTGGACCTGCAGCCCGGCTTGGGTGAGCGCATCGTGCAAGGCGAGGCGCTCCGCGTCCGTGCCTACAGGGCGAATGCCGAGCGGCGCCTCCATGTTGTTGGCCGCCAGCAGGGCCTGTGTGACCTCGGCGCCCCAGCGAGACACCCAGCGCGCCACGAGCCAACGCGGGTGGGAGTGTCGCACGGCCAGTTGCGTGACGGCGTCGGGATCGCTGGGGAGGTCGTCCAGGGTGGCCCGCTCACGGTCCAGTCGTCGCAGCACGGCATTCGCCAGCCCGGCGGCGCCCATACCAACCACGTCTTTCACCAACTCCACCGTTTGCCCGATGGCGGCGTACGGCGGGACGGAATCCATGAACCGGAGCTGGTACGCCCCCAGGCGCAGCTGATCAACCAGGTCGGGATCGAGGCGGTCCAGTCCCCCCTTTACCCGGTCGGCCAGCCAGCTGTCGAGAAGGCCGCGTGTCCGCATGGCGCCCCAACACAGCTCCTGGACCCATCGCCGGTCACGCGCATCCAGGTTCCTCACGGCCCCGTCGAACGCCTGGTCCAGGAGCTGACCCTGTCGAACGCCGCGCATGATCGCGGCCGCCGCAATCCGTGACGGGGTCACGGACTGGCGGGGGCGGGGACGGGCGTGGGTGATCATGAACGAAAGCTAGGCGGGACGAGGGATCGATGAGAGGGATGAGCCGACGCGAAAAGGCCAGTGAGGGCGGTGCCCCCACTGGCCTCGACCAGCCCGCGGCGACGGATGGTCCTATGCGGCCAGCACTTCACGCTCCAATCTGGCGTAGCTCGCTTCCATGCCGGTCGTCATCCCCGTCCCAAGGATCATGTCCCGCAGCTCCTTGCTCGGGTACGTGATGAGCAGGCTCATGAGCGTGCCGCCTTGGACCGGAACGAGCGACAGTTCATTGTGTGTGGAGGGGCCCTCCATCCCGATCATCTGCTCGGTGGTCACGGCCCGGTGGGGTGGTGCGGACTCCAGGAGCTCGCCCTCGAACCCGAAACGCTGGGAACCGTCGTTGGCTGCCCATTCGTAGCGATACCGGTCGCCGACGTTCGTCGCCACCTCACAGACTGGCATCGACCAGCCCTCGGGGCCGAGCATCCACCGTTTCATCAGGGCCGGGTCGTGGTGCGCGCGCCAGACCTGCTCGACGCTGCCCCCAAGCACGCGGCTCACGCGGACCTGCGTGTCGTTGAGGAGCTGCGCCTCTGTCGCCAGGCCCGCCGCGAAGGTCTTGAGATCCGCCAGGACCGCGTCGATCTGCCCCATCGCCGACTGCATCCCCTCCATCATGCCCATCTGCACGAGTTGCTCCATGGCCTCGACGCTCGGGAACCGTGTCACGCTGATGAATCTCGATCCCTGCGCCGTGGGCTCGAACGTGAAGGTCATCTTCATGGTCGGCATCGCCGCGTTGGGCTGACCCGCGTCGTCCGAGAAACCATCTTCGACCTCGATCACCCGGTGGGGCTCGATCGCAAGGAAGCGAAACCAACCCCCCGCACGCGTCCCGTCGGGGCCGGTCATGTAGTAGTGCGAGTGGCCACCCACGGCCATGTCGTGGCGCGTGAAGGTGGCGGGCCACTGCTCCGGACCCCAGAAGCGCTCGAGCTGGCGCGGGTCCGCATACGCGTCCCACAGCCGCTCCACCGGCACGGGGTACTCGGCGGTAACGGTGAGGGTCAGGGTCGCGGGATCAGAGGAAACGCTAGTGATCGGCATGGTTAGTCTGTGCGGCGAGGGGGTTCAGCGAGGATGGCGTCGAGCTGGCTGAAGCGGGCGCTCCAGAGCTGTTCGAGGGTAGAGAGGAGGGCGCGGGCGCGGGCGAGTCGCTCGGGATTCCCGCGCACGATGCGCTCGCGACCCTGAGGATGCTTGGTCACCAGCCCGGCCTCCTCCAACACGGAGACGTGTTTCTGCACGGCCGCGAAGGACATGTCGTACCGCGACGCGAGCGACGTGACCGTCGCATGTTCGCCGCCCATGAGTCGCGCGATGATATCGCGCCTGGTCGTGTCGGCGAGTGCATGGAAGAGCTGATCGAGCGCGGCGTTGGAGAGAGAGGGATGTACAACCATGTGGTTGTATATATGACCCTGGGCTCACCGCTGTCAAGGACGGGTCATTTGCGAGGCCAAGGAGCGCCGGCCGGATCGGGCGCACTGCTCTGGCGAGGGGTCCTCGGGCGGCGGCGAGCGCCGGGTCAGCTCAGGACGTCGGCCGTGTTGAGTTGACGACCCTGGGCCAGGTCGAGGGCGGCCATACGTCGCTTGCCCGCGGGCTGGAGATAGCCGATACGGACGCCGCCGGAGGCACAGGCGACCACGGCCCCATGTTCTTCCACGGCGAGCACCGTGCCCGGTTCGGCTGCGGCGTCGGGCACGAGGGTCACGCCGCTGATGCGGGTATCGATGCCGCGCAGCGTGGTCCACGCCCCCGGACGCGGGTCATAAGCGCGAATCGCGCGGGCGACCTCCACCGCTGGCGCCGTCCACCGGATGCGGGCGGAGTCCCGATCGAGCTTGGGAGCGTAGGTGACGAGGGACTCGTCCTGTGGGGTCTCGGTGAGGGCAGCGCCTAACGATGCCAGTGTCAGTGCCTCGATGAGGGCCATGGCCCCGAGTTCGGAGAGCCGCTCGGTGAGTTCGCCACCGGTTTCGTCGGGAAGCACAGGGGTCGGCGCCTGCAACAGGATGGCCCCGGCATCCAGCTTGGGCACCATCCGCATGATCGTGACGCCCGACTCGCTGTCCCCGGCGAGGATCGCGGCCTGGATGGGCGCGGCGCCACGCCAGCGCGGTAGCAGGGATGCATGGATGTTCCACGTCCCCATCGTTGGCAGCTCAATGATCGCGCGCGACAGGATATGGCCATAGGCGACCACCACCGAGAGGTCCGGCGCCAGCAATCGCACCGCCTCAAGGAACTCCGGGTCACGCGGTTGCGCGGGCTGCATGACCGGGATCCCCTCTTCCTCGGCGATCGCCTTGACCGGGGAAGGCACCAGGGTGCTGCGACTCCTTCCCTGGGGCCGATCGGGCTGTGTGACCACGCCGATGACGTCGTGCCCCTCGCCCAGCAGCGCGCGGAGCGGCGGGGTGGCAAACTCGGGAGTGCCCCAGAACAGGATGCGCACGGGTGGCCGTCGCTACATGCCGGCTTCAGGGTGCTCCGGATCGACCTGCTCCGGCACGCCGGACTTGAGGTGTCGGATGTTCCCCGTGTATTGCTTGCGCAGCTCGTCCCACTCGGCGAGGGCGGCCCGACGCTTGAGGTAGCTGAGGTAGTCGATGAAGAGCTTGCCGTGAAGATGGTCGATCTCGTGCTGGAAGCATCGCGCGAGGAGGTCGGTTGCCTCGACCTCAAAGGGGGTGCCATGGACGTCCTGCGCCTGCACGATCACGCGCGTCGCGCGCTCGACGGTGCCATACACATCGGGGAAGGAGAGGCAGGCTTCCTCCGCGCGCGCCTTGCCCTCGGCGAGCACGATCTCCGGGTTGATGATCGCGTACTTCGCGCCTTCCACATCCACGACGGCCAGGCGTTCACGGCGCCCCACCTGGGGTGCCGCGAGCCCGATCCCGCTGGCGGCATACATCGTCTCGAACATGTCCTCGACGAGGGCGCGCAGGTCGTCGGTGAACTCCGTCACCGGGACCGTTTCCTCGCGCAGGATGGGATCGCCGAGGAGATGGATCGGCAGCAGGCTCATGCGGCGGGATTGCTGGTGCCGGCATCACCGAGGACGCGAGCGATCCTTCCGCGTTCCACGATGAGGCGGGACTCTCCGGAGCGAATGGTGATGTGGTCTTCCATGGTCCTCTGCGGCCCCGCGTCGGAGCTGGACTCCTTCATGTGGACGATTTCGCCGACGACGCCACCGGCGGTGACCACCTGGTCGCCGCGCTTGAGCGTCTTGAGGCGTTCCTCATGCTTCTTCCTTTCCTTTTGTTGCGGACGGATCATGAGGAAGTAGACGATGGCCGGGATGGCCATGAACATCACGAGTTGCCCGACAGGGCTGGGGCCAGCGACTCCCGCCTGGAGCAACAGGGGGATCGGAAGGGCGACGGTCATGGCGAACAGAGTAAGGGAGGAGACACAGGCGCCGGGTCAGCGAGCGGGTCGCAGCCCGGCGGTTCAAGGGACCCGGTGGCGAGCGGGAAACAGGCCACATCCATACGGATCGTGCGGAAATGTACGTGAGGGAGGGGGGGCGGGCGAAGGCCGCGGACGGGTGGAGGAGCGTCGTCGAGGGAGGGCCCAGGGCAGCTGCGGGTGGGCGCCGATGGCCCGATGCGCCTGAATCCGCCTGACAGGGCGCACCGGCGCCGATGGCCGTGCCCGGGAAACGCGCTGCCTAACGAATTCGCACGTTGACGGAGTCACCCCGGCAGGAGAACGCCATGCGGACCGGGAGGGTGCGCGGTCCCGGTCGCGTCGAGTCTGCGGGAAGGGTCAGCTGGGCGGCAATCGTCCCGAAGACTTCGTCCACCAGCTGGTCGCCGCTGCCCGCCAGCAATTCTGCACGGGTGGCCTGCCCGGTCGCGGTGACGGCGACGGCGAAGTGCACCACGCCCGTGTCGGGGAGGGCAGCCTTCCGGAAGGCCGGGCATTGCAGGTGCAGGTACTGCGCCAACACCGGTTCGGCCTGGCCTGGGAGATAAACCGGGTTCTGTGGCGACGGCAGAAATATCCGCGTGGTCGTCGCGACGCAGGCGAGGGCTGTCACGAGTCCAGCGGTCCTACAGAATGACCATCGCATCGCCATACGAGTAGAAGCGGTAACGCGCACGAATCGCCTCATGGTAGGCCTCCATGGTGAGGTCGTACCCGGCGAACGCAGCCACCAGCATGATGAGGGTGGACTTCGGCAAATGGAAGTTGGTGATGAGTCGATCCACCACCTGCCAACGGTATCCTTCGCGGATGAAGACCCGCGTGTCCGCCGCACCGGCTCGCACCCCGCCGGTACCGTCGGCCATGGTCTCCAGGGTGCGGACGGAGGTTGTTCCCACGGCCCAGACGTGGCCCCCCGACGCACGGGTGGCCGTGATCGCCGCCGCGGTGTCCGGACTCACCGCGCACCATTCCTCGTGCATCAGGTGATCCGCCGGGTCCTCCACGTCGATGGGCTTGAAGGTCCCGGGCCCAACGTGGAGCACCACCTCCAGGTGCCGCGCGCCGCGGTCACGGATGTTGCGGAGGAGCTCGGGGGTGAAGTGCAGGCCCGCCGTGGGGGCGGCGACCGATCCCGGTTCTCGTGCGTAGACCGTTTGGTATCGCTCCGCGTCAGCCCGGTGGGCTGCACGCTCGATGTAGGGAGGGAGCGGGACATGTCCATACCGGTCGATCGCGTCGGCGGTTGGGCCCTCCGTGCTCCGGAGCCTGACGACCCGCGTCCCGCGGTCGGTGATGGACTCGATCGTCAGGTCGAATCCCGCAGCCACACGGACCACCCGTCCTGGTCGCAGCTTGTTGCCAGGGTTGACCATGGCTTCCCAGCGGTCCGCGCCAAGGTCACGCACGAGCAGCACCTCGGCGGGGGCTCCGGAGGGGCGGGTGCCGAGCAGCCGGGCCCGCAGGACCCGACTGGTATTGACGACGAGCGCGTCGCCCGGCGGGACCAACTCAACGATCTCGCGAAAATGGCGGTGCTCGATGGTGCGTGACGCGCGGCGCACCACGAGCAGCCGGCTGTCGTCGCGTCGCGTGGCCGGTTCGGTCGCGATGAGCTCCGGCGGCAACTGGAAGTCGTAGGCGGAGGTGCGGCGCTCCGCCCCGCCGGGTGGCTCCACTACAGGAGGCGTCCCTGTTCCCCGCTCTCGCGGGGCGGCGTGTAGCCGAAGTGTCGGTAGGCGGTGGATGTCGCGACGCGCCCGCGCGGTGTGCGCTGAAGAAACCCGTTCTGGACCAGGTACGGTTCGTACACCTCCTCGATGGTCCCAGGGTCCTCGGCGACGGCGGCGGCGATGGCACTTACCCCCACCGGGCCACCGTCGAACTTCTCGATGATGGCGCGCAGGATTCGGGCGTCCATGTCGTCGAGTCCGAACTCGTCGACGTCGAGCAGCTGCAGCGCTTCGTTGGCCACGGCGAGGGAGATGCGCCCGTCCGCGCGAACCTGGGCGTAGTCGCGCACCCGGCGCAGGAGACGGTTCGCGATGCGCGGCGTTCCCCGTGAGCGTCGCGCGATCTCGTGGGTGCCTGCGGCATCGATCTCGACCTTCAGCACGCCGGCGGTCCGCGCGACGATCAGCTCCAGGTCCTCCACCGGGTAGTAATTCAGCCGCTGGACGATGCCGAACCGGGCGCGCATGGGCGGCGTCAACATTCCCTGGCGCGTCGTGGCCCCCACCAGCGTGAAGCGCTCGATGGGCATGGTGATCGTTTGCGCCTTGGGTCCCTCGGAGAGACGGATATCGATTTTGTAGTCCTCCATCGCCGGGTAGAGGAACTCCTCGATGACGGCGCGGAGCCGGTGTATTTCGTCGATGAAAAGGATGTCCCGGTCCCGCATGTTCGTCAGCATGCTGACCAGGTCCGCGGGCTTCTCCAGCGCGGGCCCCGACGTCGTGCGGATGTTCACCCCGAGTTCGCGCGCCATGAGCTCGGCGAGGGTCGTCTTTCCCAGGCCGGGCGGACCGAAGAACAGGATGTGATCCATCGCCTCGCGCCGCGCACGAGCCGCCTCCAGATAGATCTGCAGGCTCTCGCACACCTTCGATTGGCCGATGAATTCAGCGAGGCGCTGCGGCCGCAGGGACAGCTCGACCGGCCCCTCTTCCGGGAGCTCGGATGGTGTGGTGATCTCGTGGGCCATGAGCGCCTGAATATACCCCGAAGGAAGGCCGAATCCAGCGAACGTGACGTTCGATATGTCGAGGCGTCCTCGACCGTATGGCAATGGCGCGGTCACCGGGAACTCAGGGGAAGATGCGAGGGGTCAATCTGCCCGGATTTCTGGCGGCGGCCGGACTGCTCCTCGGCGTCCTCTCGCGTTTCGCCGTCCAACCGAAGGGAGACGTTCTCCTATGGGTCGGGATGGGAGGCGCGGCCGTTGGCCTGGTGTGGCTGGTTCGCAGTCTGCGCGCTTTTCGGGAACGTCTTGCGGCCATGGCCGCTTCTGAGGCGCGTTTCCGGTCGCTCGTTCAGCAGGGGGGGGACGTCACCCTGATTGCGACGGCCGAGGGGCTTGTGACCTATGCGAGTCCGTCTGTCGTGGGGCTCGCGGGCCGCAGCACGCGGGACGTGGAAGGCCAACCCCTTGCCTCCCTGGTCCATCCGGATGACGCGACGGCCCTTGGCCGGTTCCTCAAGTCGGCGGCCGAAGGGATGCCGGTCACCGCGGAATGGCGGCTCAAGCGTGGCGACGAGTGGGTCTGGACCGAGACTGATGCGGTGGACCTGCGCAGCGAACCCGCGATCAACGGCCTGGTGATCACGCTGCGGGATATCTCCGAACGCCGATCACTCGAGGCGCGCCTCACGCACCAAGCGTACCACGATTCCCTGACGCGCCTGGCGAACCGGTCGTTGTTCCTCAATCGCGTGGCCCATGCCATCGCACGGTATCCGCGCGACCTGAAACCGGCCGCCGTGCTGTTCCTGGACCTGGACGGCTTCAAGAAGGTGAATGACTCGTTAGGTCATGCCGCTGGTGACGAGCTGCTCGTCGCCTGCGCTGCGCGGCTCTCGGCGTGCATTCGCCCGGGGGATACCATCGCACGGTTGGGCGGGGATGAGTTCGCCGTGTTGCTCGAGGGGATTGCCGGCATCGGGGATGCCGAGATCATTGCCGGTCGCATCGCGCAGGCGGTGGCCGGATCGTTCACGATCCAGGGTCGCGAGGTGTTCGTGGGGGTGAGCGCGGGGATCGCCGAGATTGCCGGTGACCTGACCCCTGACGAGGTCCTGCGGAACGCGGACCTCGCGATGTACTT